>CALZJD010000088.1 GCA_945787795.1 Thermodesulfovibrionia bacterium
ATAATTATTGGCTGATTCCGGACTGATTATCCCTTCAGCAATGATAATTCCAAGCGCTATGGGAAGGTCAAAGGCAGACCCTTCTTTTTTTATATTGGCAGGAGCAAGATTTACTGTGATCTGTTTGAGAGGAAAATTAAAGCCGGTATTCTTAAGTGCTGTCCTGACCCTGTCCTTGCTTTCCTTGACAGCTGCATCTGGCAGGCCGACTGTAGAAAAATGCGGAAGACCCTTGGCGGTAATATCAACTTCCACCCCTACGATATGGGCGTCGATGCCGATTAATGTCGCACTGAGAATTTTTGATAACATTCCATGTCCCCTGAGGATAAACGTTATACGTTATTTGTTATTCGTTAACTGATTAAAACGTGTTAACGAATTAAGAAACTGTAACAATATAACATAACTGAATGAAATTTAGTGAACTATTCAAAATAAGAGTTAAAATATATACATAAGGATAGCCTTGAAAATCTCAGGGCATGATAATATATCTATAAGGAACCAAATACATATGAATAGCAATGGCATCCAGACGAAAAGAGACATTGAAAAAAAAGGGACATGGTTACTTTTTTCGATCGAGGGGAGAATATGCAGGAAAACATATGTAATATTTCTGCTCATTGTTTCTGTTGGGGCTGTGGTGCTCAGTTTTTTTGAGGGGGCGACAATCAACATAAAAGAAGTTAATGATGCGCAAATAATGTACCTGATTCTGATGTTCTGGCCGAGTGTTGCTGTTCAGGCAAAACGGTGGCATGACCGCAACAGGTCGGCTTTGTGGGTGTTGATAATTTTCATTCCAATTGTTGGTGTTATCTGGACATTAGCGGAATCATGCTTTCTGAGAGGCACCCCCGGCCCCAATGAATTCGGACCGGATCCGTTGTTGAAAGAAGTGATTAAGGGATAAATGATAAAGACAGGGGTCAAGGGGACGAGGGGTCGAGGGGTCAATGGAACAGACAAAAGATTAGAAATATTTTTATTGCAGCATCTTTAATAAGGATTCTTTATCTTTCTTCCTTTCCCTTGACCCCTATCTTTTTAAATTCATTGCCTTCACTTGAAGTCTTTTATAATAAAAATTCTGCCCGTATAAAACACTCACCGGGTTATGTCCTGTGACCCTGTCTTTTACTATCAGTGTAGTTACCGGGGCCTCGGAGTGTTTTGAGAAGAGCATATCATGCCCTACACAGAGGCCGACGATTATATTCATATCTGTTTTAGCCTGATTCATGAGCCGTGCCTGGGCCACAGGGTTGCAGGCCGGCTCAAAGGTTGAAGGTCTTACTTTGTCTTTTTCTTCAACACCCAGGTCCAGCTTATCGATGCTGCCCGTCTTGCAGCAGATGCTCAACGGTTCCAGCCCCTGTGCATTCAGAATATCTGCAAGCCTGTTCGTCTCGTCCAGCAGTCCTATACAGGTGGCAATCCCGATTATCTTATAGTCCATCAGTTTTGCAAAGGCAATGGTATCTTCAACACGGGTCCACCGGGCATTGATCGTTTCACTGCCCGGCTCAGACTCGTAGCACATACCCTCCACCCGGGTGGCAACTTTAGCTATTCTGGCATCTTCACTGTCTTCTTTATATAGATCAAATGCCTCATTAATCAACTCACTGTGACCGTGGGTCGGGCAGTAGGCAGGCCTGGCAGGTCCCTTTGATGGATCAGCGCTCCAGCAATTCGTAGAGCCGCTCTTTTTCCACACAGCACTGCAGAGACCGCAGGTAAATTTGTTATCAGACATGTGGTTTATCCTCCTGTATTGATAAGTGAAACATAAGTGTTAATCTGCCAATGGAAAGCAGTTGGAACTTATCTGATTATAGCAGAATATCTGGTATGCGGGTCGATGATGCCGATTGATTTGGGTTTTACCATTGCTTTGAAGCAGAATTAGAGATACGTAATTAGGCGTTCATTGTCGTAATGTGATTTGAGCACCTCTAGTGGTCGTGTCCATACATTATAGAACTCATGTAAAATGTGTAGATGCGATCCAACGGACAGAATCGATGTGAATCATTCATAATACCGACTAGTCAACGAAATGGGAGGGGTCGTCAATTCACTGACTTCATCATGTTATGAATGATTCTGGCATGAAGTTAAAGGTGAGGATTAATACATATTATCGTCAGGAAAGGTTATGTTTGCTGGTCAATGATAATTATGATTTATCAATAAGCAGTCGCAAAAATAGTATTAATGATTGACAGTAGAAAGAATCAGAAAAGTTTTCTTTTAATGATTCTTCTGAGACCTAATGTTGCTCCACCTATAATAAATAAGATTGAACTTATAGGCTCAGGAGCGTCCGCTTCTGACGTCGCATAATGAGTCATCTCTGTTGTAGCGTTATTATCGCCATGAATACTGATACCAAATCTTACTGTTATCTCCTGTCCAATGGCAACATCTAATTCCTCGCTACGTTCTTCGCTTGATAAAGAAATATTATGTTTCGGGGGATCATCTTCATTCACTCTATTCTCCCATATAAATAAGTATGGCATTACTGAGTCGTAGTTTACTAAATAGTCTAATTTAAACTTCGGCTCTGTTGAATTATATGTGCCTTCAAAAAAAGCCACTGCCGATGAGATTCCTGTAGGGCAGGGACCAAGAGTACCGTCATAGGCAAGACTTTTCATCGTCGTAGAGGTTATTTTGGCATAGGCCTCCGGACAACTTCCCGCTGATGCCGATATGGGCAGATTATCTTTCGATGCCACAGTTTTATCAATATTATCGGGAGGTCCTGAAATTCCGGGATCGGCTGTTACAATGACTTTGTATTTTTCACTTGACCACGATATATCTACGGCATTTGCCACTAATGGCAAAACACTAAATAAGATCGCGGTAGTAATTGCTAATATAATAGTTTTCATTTTCTTAGTTCCCCTTTCTGACATAAGAGTTAACAACACCCGTTGCTTTCCGTATTCCCATTAAAGGGATTTATTTTATCAAGAGTATTCTTATGTCTATCTACTTTGAAAATAGCACTGAAACGTGTAAATGTGCTGTTAATGTGTGTAAATTATTTGTTAATTATTTTGTGACTATAAGACATTGATTTCTAATTTTATGCAGTAGTTGGAACGAAGGCTTTAAATATTTATAACTGTAAGTTATCTTGCTCTGGAGTTGATCTGTTAAAATGAAGATAGGAGGGGAGAGTCAACAGCCTCTGAACTACTCCAGTTTCATTGATAAGATGGGATTAGTAAGTGATCATCACAGTACCAAAATCTGCTGATTTATAATGGGAATCAATTAAATCCACTCAAGATGAAGATTTCAATCGGTTATTGCTGAATATTATACCGAACAAAATTACATACTCATATCTGTTAGTGAGGATCTGTGAGAAGTTCTGAGGTTAACGATAATTCATATAAGTCAACGATTCACAATGAACCTGATATTGAGGATTGGTGTAAGAAATGAATGATAACGACAAACTCTCTGAATCGCAGCATTGAATAACTTCATTAAGCTAAATTATTGTTAGCAAACCTTCACCCTCTATACATCCGAAAAAGCGCACTGTGCTGCGATTTTAAATGCAGCGTCAAGTTAGGTTTAGCTTCATTGACGTCCTCTTATGTTTATTTGGGAATATACCAAGTACATATCCTAATCTACCAATTGCAGTTACTGCATTATAACTTTCAAGGCTAAAGATGCATAATCTTTTATTGTACGCTGTACGCAATAGACACAGCTTCTCTTGCAATTAATCAAATCATTCTTTAATTTTTTTGTTTTTTCTTTTTTTAATATTTGCATAATATTGTCGCAATTAATATTACCGATACTCTCGTATATATAGTCGCATAATTGAACATTACCATCTGGCAAGATGTATAGATTTCTCAGTGGTACGGTACAGGTCTTTCTATGATCTTCAATATTTTTACTGAAGTGGTTAAGCCATCTCCGCATATTATATTCTGAGTTCATTATATTAAACCCATTCTTTTTCATATCAATTAATTTATCAATCATTTGAAGCAGTTGCTTTTGGTCGATCTTCATCATTTCTCTGCATTCCTTAGTAGTCTCAATAACTGGCTGAAAGGTAACTCCGACAAATTTCAATTCCTTTGCATACTCTGCAATTTTATCTAAACAGAACAAATTTTCTTTGCAAACAATGGATTTTAAATTTATAGCTATCTTGCTTCGTTTTTTTTCTTTGCAATCCATAAGGTAGTCGATATTTGTCTTTACTTGCTCAAGATAAGTTACACCTCTGATTTCCTGATAAGTTTTACTATCAAGAGCATCTAAAGAAATATTTATATTGAATGGGTTGAGGCTCATTAATCTCTCAACATTTCCATTGTTCAGGAGACTTCCATTTGTAGTCAGTCCAAAAATAATATCTTCTTTATGACAAAATTCGAATATTTCGAATACATCCCTCTTTAATAACGCTTCGCCGCCAGCAAAACTGACTTTCAAATTACTCGATAGTAATTTTAATTCTTTTAATGTCTTATTCCATATTGTTGCAGGCAATTCAAAATTTTTGACACGCCATTCATTACACATTTTACATTTTGAATTACATTGATAATTAAGCTGCGCATAAATATGAGCTGGAGAGGTAAAGTCAAGACCTGTTTTTATGTAAATATGATTTGAAATAGAACTGCGCAGGGTACAAATAGCGAGATTTAGAACCTTTGAACTCATTGTAATAATAAATCAATCATTAGCACTTTAAGGATTAGGGAGTGAATAAAAATTATTAACCTAACAACATCACTGACGAGTACCTGTAGGGTGCAACCAGATTACACTCCTAAAACCCATCAAAAGCTTTGTCATTAAGGTGTTCTGGCATGAATAAACTATCATTATCCGAGTTCCAAAAATATCTGCAATCCAAGAGCCTCATTCGTGAGAAGTATATCCCATTTTAAGTTTATTGGGCAAGAAAATTCTCACATATTAACGATTGTAATGCTCAGTAAATTTTAAAATAGCAGATTATTGATAAGATGGCATAGGCAATGAAATCTTGCATGATGTGAAATTATTGATAAGAGGGGATTAGTGAGATTATTCGGGCTGGATCAAAATCGAAGATTATTAGATATTATTAATATTTGAGTTTACTTCTTGTACTATTCAATATCCGTGGTGTTGCGTCTACATTTTAAAAGGGTAACTCACGCGAATTAGTTTAAGGCGTAAAACTAATCCCCGGATATTACTTAGAAACGAACTCATCCAGTGAAATAGCAGTTCCGCTGAATGCCTTCATAATTTTTCTGTCGGAAGTTACTAATGGGACTTTTAAGTTTAAAGCTAAAGCGACAAATTCACAGTCGTAGGCTGAACATCCGCTTGCTTCTGCTAAACTCAAAACTTCAACGGATGCTATGTCGTACTCCCCTCCGTTCATAAGGATTTCCGCTTCATTCATGATCCTGAGTGATTCATCGAGTTTAAGTATTTTCCTGCGAGTGTAGTAAGCAAGAATATTTCTGAATTCGCTTCTCCAGAGAACTGGAGCCACCCAGTCCGGATTTTTTACCATGAGTTTCTCTGTCTGTTTCGTCTGACTGCCCGGAAGATATAAGTATGCGAGAATATTGGTATCGACTGCGATCATGGGCGACCGGAGTTTTTAACTTGTGTAATATCTTTTTCCGTAAAAAGATACCCGGTGGTCTTCCTGCGTAAGGCGCGTGCAGCAGCAAGGACCTTTTCAGGATCAATTTTTCGCCCTCTAAGTGTCTGTTCAATGCACGTTATTATTTCACTGTTAATGCTGCGTCGGTTTGTTCGAGCTGATTGCTTAATCTGGTCGTACAAATCATCCGGGATATTTTTCAGGGTTATTGTTGCCATCTCTCTGCTCCTCTTTATGATACCATTATGGTTCTATTATGGTTTCATTATGAAAAATATACATTCTTTTGTCAATATGTGAAAGCTGTTGCTGGAACCACTTGAAAAAAACAGGGGTCTAGGCCCCTGGAAACTCGAAGCGAGTCTGCGTGAAGAATCGCTCCGACCTAGACCCCTTTCCCCTGTCTTTAATAAGGAGCGTCTTTTGCTTTTCGCTCTGATACCACAAGCCAGCCGTCCCAGTTTCCTGCTGGCAGCAGGTCCATTTTAACCGACATTTTGCCCTGGTCCTTTTCAAGCAACACCCCGACCTTTTCCCATTGGGCCTTGCCCTTTGTCTCGGATTTTTTCCACAACAAATCATGAATTTTACTCATCAGCCTGTCCCCTTTCATTATTTAGTTACATTCTCTAATAAATGAGAATATTCTAATAAAAATATAGAAGTTGATTTATTGATATAGCTTCAACCAGTTCCCGTTCACCAATATAACATAAGAAGAACGTAAAATGCTGGAAGATTAACGTACTGTTGCCTCGCAAAAACATCTCCCACTTCGTTAAACTAAATAAAATATTCATTATTTATTTCCGGACAACCATGACACCTTTAGGGCACCTATCTACATCGTATTTATCAGCAAGATCGATCAGCGGGGCATCTATGCCTGCAATAATTATTGGAGGGTTCCTTCCCGACCTGGATTTTCTGTTTGTTTTTTTTGACTGGTTTAACAGGTATCACCATGTGACAACGCACAATGTTTTTTACATTGGCATCGCAGCCTTTATTGCCTATTTACTGGCTGAGAAACAAAACAAAATGATTGTTGCTTTAAGTCTGTTTTTTGGCGGATTATTGCACCTGTTCGTTGATTCCTGCATGGATAATAATCCTACAAATGGAGTGGGTGTTACTCTATTGTGGCCATTTTATAATGGATACTTCTCACCCTTTAATATACTGACAGATTCCGGAGTGAAAGCAGGATGGGGTGAGCCGCTCAAAATGGTCAAGCCCATGATGATTGTGGTTATGTATGAAATACCTTTGTATATTGCGTCTGTAATATTATATTTAAAGAGCAAAAGAATTAACCTTAATTCGAGTAATTGAAAAATCACTATTCATTTTACTTTCATCCTGAGAACTCTTTTTTAATTCACTGTTAAACTATTGAACCACATTTGAACTATTGTTGAACCATTGTTGAACTACAGTTGAACAATAATATGGTTTTTCAGTATCCTTTTATGACACTCAATTAAGGAAAAAATATGACCAAAAAACGAAGGGTCGTTATTACCGGGCTTGGACTTGCAACATCTCTTGGTCTTGATGTTGAAGAGAGCTGGAACAGGGCGCTGAACGGTGAGTCAGGCATTAAAAAACTTTCCCTTGATGGTGCAGAACAGTCACCGGTACAGGCGGTTGGAGCTGTTACTGACAATGACTGGAATAAGATAACGCAGGAGTTCAGGGAAGAGGCGGACAAAGAAGGCGAGAGACGGACCCTCTTTGCCATGTGGGCGGCACAACGTGCTTTGGAGGATGCAGGGCTGGAGAAGATTAATGCAGGGGACTTTTCTGTAGAAGTGAACAGGGCAGGGGTTATTCTTGCTGCGGGACTGGGCATAAATAGACTCGAAGATATTCAGCGGTGGGTAAACAGTGAAAAACAATTTGACTACACCCGATTCAACCGGGAATACAGAGACGTGCACAGGGAATCGATTATAAAAAACAATTCAAACAGGCCTTCCGGTCTGATTGCTGAAAAGTTTGGGCTTAAGGGATATAACGCGACTATTACTACTGCCTGCGCTTCAGCGACCCAGGCC
>CALZJD010000089.1 GCA_945787795.1 Thermodesulfovibrionia bacterium
GAACGCACGTTTGACAGAAATAAAAGATGAGGCTGATGAGATTCGCAAGAGGTCACAGGAAATAGAGTATAAAGCGATTATTGATACATTGACAGGAATTTATAACCGCAAAGGATATGACGATAAAATGTCCGAAACATTAGCCCATGTCAAGCGCTATGGCATTAAATCATCACTGATTGTCTGTGATATTGATTTCTTTAAAAAGATTAATGACAACTTCGGACATAAAGTCGGTGACCTGGCCTTAATAAAACTGGCCACCCTGCTGAAAGACCGTCTGAGAACAAATGACTTTATTGCTCGATTCGGCGGAGAGGAATTTGTGGTAATTCTGCCCCATACAGATATTGAGGGAGCAACAAAAGCGGGAATGGGCCTGCGGGAGTATATTGACAACGCTGTTTTTTCATATAAGGGAACACAGATCCCTTTGACTATCAGCATTGGCGTAAGCGAATTCAAAAAAGATGATGACAATTCCTCGGTATTTGAAAGAGCTGATTATGCACTCTATCTTGCAAAAAAATCTGGCCGAAATACGGTAAAGACAGAACATGACGTAATTAATAGCGGAATGGTTTTAAATAATGCTGACGCTATCCCTGTTTCAGATTAAGGTGAAGAATCTTATTCGTTCAATGATCAGCCCAAATGCATAAATGCTTATTAGCAGATCTTGAAGCGTCAGATTTTTAAGCAGGAACATAAAATACCTGTTCCCGCGTCTGCGGATATCCCATTGCAAATGAATTCTTTACAGTTTTCAGGGATTATGCAAAGGATTCACGTTTAAGAAAACCTGTTCAAATCAGCATTCATACCTGAATAACACCTCCCTGCTCCAATAGTTCTTACTCATGAAAATAATTATATTCACTATGCTCCGGCTTAAGAAATAACATTAATACTCCGATAATTAGCATACGTTGCAGCTTTTTTTTGTTATGGCAATTTATACCTTCTCCAGGGAGAGGCTGTTTAAATTGCATAAAGGAAAGATTCAACCATTAATCAGAGGAGCGAATGCATATATCAAGATTACATACATTAAAGAGCAATCTCACACATGAAGACCCTGCAATAAGACGTGCTGCCGCTGAAGATCTGGCTGATGGTGATGAGAGAGCAATATACCCGCTGATCAAGGCCCTGAGAGATGAAAACTTTGGCGTTCAGGACGCGGCAATGCGCTCCCTTATGTCAATAAAAAGTGAATCAACGGCATACATGGTATTACCCCTGCTCAGGGAAAGCACGTTACTCAGAAACACGGCATTGATAATTTTAAAGGAGTTGGGGAAAATTGCCGTACCATTTCTTTATATTCTTCTGGATGACAGGGACGACAATGTAAGAAAATGTTCACTTGATTTAATTCATGATATCCAATATTGCAATTACCCTGATAAAATAGTTGAACTGCTCATAGGTGACCCTAACATCAATGTGCGGGCCGCCGCTGCAAAAACTATCGGCTCTCTTCAGTACAAAAAAGCAATCCCCGAGCTTATTACATCTCTCACCGATGATGAGTGGGTAAGTTTCTCCGCTCTGCAGGCGCTCACTGCCATGCATGAGGAAGAGTCCATAGATGCCATATTGGATCTTCTGAAACATCCATCAGAAACAATCAGGTGTGCCGCTATTGATGCACTGGGAAAAATACGCGCTTTAAAGGCTGCCGAATCCCTGGCAAAGCATATTGCAAGTGCTAAAACCTATGAAAAAATAGCCGCTATCAAGAGCCTGATAGAAATCGGACCGGTTCCTTCGGTTCCGGACATTGCAGATGCATTAATGCAAGTCCTGATCGATGAGGATATGGAAAACAAATTAATTGCTGTCAAAGGGCTGGCTTCGATCAAACATGAACATGCCGTAAAACCAATCATTGATCTGGCAGGATCACTGGATAATGCAAATCCGGACAATGAAGACATATTACTTTCCATAAAAAATGCCCTTCAGAGTTTTGGATGCAGTAATCATCTTATTGACATTCTTAACGACCGGACAGTCAAGTTCAGGGGCAAGGTCATGGCAATAGAGAATATGGGCGACATGAAATGCACCGGAGCAGTCCCCCTCCTGATTGATTTATTAAACAGCGACTCCCGGGACATCAGAAGGTCCAGCATCACATCTCTTGGAAAAATAGACAGTGATGAATCAAAGGAATGTCTTATCACGGCATTAAGCGATCATGACAGTCATGTGAGAAAGACAGCGGTTTTATCTTTAGGAAAGATCGCTCATATGACAGCTTTTGAACCCTTAATACGTATGCTCCACAATGAACAATACGCTTTTGAACCCTTAATACGTATGCTCCACAATGAACAATACAGTGATGTTATTGACGAGTGTATTAACGCTCTTATGAGCATTAACAGCAGATTATTTCTTGATCGGGTGAAAGAGTTTGATAGCACAATCCAGGAGCACGTTTCAAGATATGAGTCAAGTTTTAATGTGGAGGCTTAATGCTGAAGATCCCTCTCTCTGATACAACATTCAAAAATATAAGAGATTACATATACGAGAAAAGCGGTATTTACATCTCTGACACAAAAAAATATCTGATAGAAAACAGGTTATCAAGAATATTGCAGGAAAAAAACATTAACAGTTTTGAAGAATATTTCAAGCTTGTCAGTTTTAATTCAAACGGTAATGAACTGAGCAGACTTTTTGATGCCGTGACAACAAATGAAACTTATTTTTTCAGGGAATCCCATCAGCTCACAACCCTTGTAGAGGAAGTGCTCCCCGGGATACGTAATAGCAAAAATGGTTCGAATCAACTTAAAGTCTGGTCAGCCGCGTGCTCTACAGGCGAGGAACCATATACATTTTCAATGATGCTGATGGAAAAAAGGCTTTCCACGGGCAGTTTTGAGATCCATGCATCCGATATAAGCGAAGGAGTTCTTGCGTCAGCAAAGAGGGCTGTGTACAACTCCTATTCTGTCCGTAATATTCCTGACACGTATATGAAGAAATACTTTGCACAGGCCGGTAAGGACTTCAACCTGAATGCGAAAGTGAAAGCCACTGTTAATTTCAGGAAGCTGAACCTGATTGAAGACAGAAACTCCAAATCGATGAAAGGCATTGATGTTATTTTCTGCAGAAATGTTCTCATTTATTTTGATACCAGGGCAAAGCAGAAAGTGGTCTCAAATTTATATGACAGTCTGAATCCGGGAGGTTACCTGATTATAGGGTCATCTGAAAGCCTTCACAACATTACCAGGGCCTTCAGACCCTGTGTAATAAATAAAGCAATTTTATACCAGAAGATTTGATATGAAAACAATATATATGAGTCTATGCATCAGACAAGAGGTAAGACCATGAACATAATGATCGTTGACGACTGTACTACAACAAGGAAACTACTTGGACATTATCTGCAATCCAGGGGATATTCTGTTGTTTTTGCTGAAAACGGTATTGATGCGCTGGAAAAAATTGCCAGTCATGACGTTCATCTCGTCATGACAGACCTCAATATGCCCTATATGGACGGCATTGAACTTATCAAGGTGCTCCGTTCCGATCCCGGGCTTTCTGAAATCCCCATACTAATGATTACAACAGAAAATGACGATAGAGAAAGAGAAAAAGCAATCAGCTGTGGAGCAAATGCATATATGATTAAACCTGTCACAGGGAACGCTATAGAAGAGAACATAAAATCCTTAGTAAATAAAAATATACCGAAGGAGGCTAACAATGCTTGATTTATCATTAAAAGTGCTTGTAGTTGATGACTTCTCAACAATGAGAAGGATAATTAAAAATCTGTTAAAACAGATCGGGTACACAGACATTGAGGAAGCTGAGGACGGCGCCCAGGCACTGTCAAAACTGCAAAATGGAGGTTTCGGTCTGGTAGTAAGTGACTGGAACATGCCCAATATGGACGGACTGGATATGCTTAAGGCTGTTCGACAGGAACCTGCAATAAAGGATATACCGGTTCTGATGGTAACGGCAGAAGCAGAGAAAGAAAAAGTCATTACCGCCATACAGGCAGGTGTAAACAACTATGTTGTTAAGCCTTTTACCGGGGAAATACTGAAAGAGAAGCTGGACAAGATATTTGAGAAGATAGCTGCCGAGCAAAAGGTTAATAGTTAACCGCTGTAATGGAGATTTAACATGAATGATGAAATGGAAGAAATAATAAACGAATTTATTACTGAAGCTGAAGAGTCTCTGGACAGGATAGAACCCCTGTTTGTCGAACTTGAACAAAAAGGTGAAGATAATGATCTCATCAATGATATCTTCAGGTCAATGCACACAATTAAGGGAGCTGCCGGTTTTCTCGGTTATCAGTCTGTCGTTGATGTTGCTCATTCATCAGAAAATATCATGAAAAAACTCCGTGACAGGGAATTTGCCCTGTCCAGGGAATTAATGGATGTCATTCTGAAATCAATTGATATGCTCAGGATGCTCCTTGATCACATCAAGGAAAAAGACGGCATTGAAGAGGATGTCTCTCCGCTTGTCCATGAGTTGGAGTCGGTCCTTTCAGCAGCCATTAGTGGTGCAGGATCTGCACAATCAGATAGTCCGGAACAAACTGATGCCCTGACATCGGCCCGGACAATTGATGCAGCAGCTGTTGCTGAGACTGTGACAGTGCAGCCAGAACCTGATGATATTGTAAAGGCACAGGATGTAACTCCGGACATATCACAGGTTGGCAATCAGCCTGTCGACGATGAGAGGAAAACCGGGTCAGAGACTGAATCCGTAAAAACAGAAAGCACCCCTGCCGGTAAAAAGGAAGATCAACAACCTGCTGCATCTCCTAAAGACCAAGGGCAAAAATTAAAAGACAAGTCTGCCCAGAATCTCAGGGTGGATGTGGAGAGGATAGACAAGGTAATGGACCTTGCCGGAGAGGTTGTGCTGGTCAGAAACAGGCTGCTGAATCTATCTCACTACTTTGACCAGAAATATAATAATGATCCCCAGTCAGAATCACTGACTGAAACTGTTTCATTCCTGGACAGGGTGACGTCAGATATGCAGCTTGCGGTAATGAGAATCCGCATGCAGCCGATCAAAAAAGTCCTTGGCAAATTTCCACGATTTGTGCGTGACATGTCTGCAACACTTAATAAAGACGTAGAACTGATCATCACGGGAGAGCATACTGAAGTTGATAAAACAGTCATTGAACATATAGGAGATCCTTTAACACATATCCTGAGAAATTCCATAGATCACGGTCTTGAATCTACAGAGGAAAGAGTAGCACAGGGAAAGCCGGCAAAGGGTTCAGTCAGGATAAATATTTATCAAAAAGGTAATCAGGTGGTCATAGAGGTTTCCGACGATGGAAAGGGAATGGACGTAGAAAAACTTAAGCAAAAAGCTGTTGATAAGGGCCTGATTACGCCTGATGAAGCTGTCAAAATGACTGATGAAGCAGCAACAGACCTGATTTTCATGGCCGGGTTTTCTACCAAAGAGGCAGCAACTGAATTAAGCGGACGCGGAGTGGGAATGGATGTTGTAAATAATAATATATCCATGTTAAACGGGTATGTAGAGATAACCACCGAAAAAAATATTGGATCAACTTTCAGAATCTGTATTCCTTTGACTCTGGCCATAATTCAGGCACTAATGGTGGAGGTGTCCGGAGCAAAATATGCGATTCCTCTTTCACCGATTGAAGAGACCTTAAAAATTTCACGTGATGATATTGATAATGTTTCAGGCCAGCATGTCATCGTTATTCGTGACAGGGTGTGCCCTCTGTTCGAACTCAACGATCTCCTTCATACAGGAGGGAACGGATCAAATTCGGATGAACACAAATATATTATTGTCATTTCTATGGGTGACAGGAAATACTGCATAGCGGTTGACAAACTGCTTGGACAGGAGGAAGTTGTGATAAAAACCCTTGACGGTATTGATACATCGACTTCATTTGTCCTTGGGGCTACCATTACCGGTGACGGAAAAGTAGTTTTCATTCTTGATGTGACCGGAATTTCACGGAACCTTGTAGAGATAACAAAAAATTAATCATACATATGCGCAGGATTCAATTAAGGAGGATCACATGGAACAGTATATAGGTTTTAAGAACGGCTCAAGTGAATATATGATCCCTATTTTAAAAGTGCGTGAAATAATCAGAACTCCTGCGGTCACCGCATTGCCTCATGTACCCGATTATATCGATGGTGTCACAAATCTGAGAGGTTCTATTATTCCCATAGTCAATCTCAATAGTCTTCTCTATAACAGTGCGGATGATTGCTCCGGCAGCACCGTAATAGTTATAGCCACGGGCAGGATAACCTTTGGCATAGTGGTGGATGCTATAACAGGAGTGGTAAAAGTTGATACATCCAGGATCGACCCTCCTGACGGGTTCTTCAGCGGCAATATCGACCATATTGAGGGAGTTGCTAAACTGCAGGACAGGCTCATTGTGCTGCTTGATACGCGCAAGCTGCTGCCGGTTGATGATATCAGCCTGCTTGAAGAAGCGGTAATTAATGTATCTGAGATCGGGGACGGTGAAAATGTTGAAGTGACAAGAGAGATTGAAACCATAGGAGGCAAGATCACGGTTAGAGAGCTGCATGACGCAAAGGAATACCTTGGCAACAAGTTTAATGCAAACGATCCGAAGCATGACGTATTTGATAAAATGCTTGCTCTTCTTGATGCCATGGCAAGCCAGGAGTACGATCAGGTAGAGACCATAATTGATCAGCTTGTCACAGATACCGATAGCGGCATCTTTAAGGACGTCGGTATGATTACGAGAAAGCTCCATGACTCGATTAATGAATTTAAAAATTCAATCGATACAGGACTGGACAAACTGACAAATGAGAGAGTGCCAAATGCCGTTGATAAACTGCAGTTTGTAATGACCCGGACAGAGGAGGCTGCGAACAAAACCATGGCCATAGTTGAAAGGTATTTTGATGAGGCGGATGACTTCTCAAAACATATGGAACAGGTTACCGGCCCTGAAGAATCTATACATTACCTCAAAGCATTCAAACAGGCAATGGACAATGACCTGACTGACATACTTACTGCACAGCAGTTTCAGGATATAACAGGTCAGACAATCAAGAAAGTCATTGCCCTTGTAAACACAGTAGAAAAAGAACTGGTCAGACTGATCAGTACCCACGGCATGCCGTTAAAAGTAGAACAGGCTGATGACAAAAGGCCGGAATCAAGGCAGGCAGAGGATGACTGGGCAGATCAAATGCCGCATGAGAAAGTCTCACAGTCAGATGTACAGGCGCTCCTGAATGATTTTGGGTTCTAATGTCTTTTTTTGCATCAGGTAAGAAGATGCATTACGTAAAAGGAGGATGAAAATGGAAACTACAGCGGTAGGAGATGAGATATTACAGTTTGTAACATTCACTCTTAATAATGAAGAGTATGCAGTGGATATTCTCAGCGTGCAGGAAATTAACAGGATAACCGAGATCACCAGGGTGCCAAATTCTGCAGAATATGTAGAAGGGGTTGTTAATCTGAGAGGTAAAGTGATTCCGATTATTAATCTGAGAAATAAATTCGGATTTAAGGAAAAACCTGAGGACACCAGTTCAAGAATTATTATCATGGAAATAAACAACATAACAAATGGGCTGATTGTTGACGCTGTGTCCGAGGTATTAAGAATACCTTCTTCAATTATCGAACCTACGCCTCCGATGTCTTCAGACAGAAACAGTAAATTCATAAGAGGCATAGCCAAACTGGACAACCGGTTAATTATTCTTCTTGATATAGATCAGCTCATAGGTGAAGAAGTTGCGGAGTGAGAGAAATATGAAAGGCAAACAGCTTTATCATATGATACGTCAGATATCCATATTCAGAAAGTTGGAGAATAATGATTAAAGTACTGATCGTTGATGATTCAGCATTCATGCGCAATACCATCTCCAGCATGATATCCGCCGATCCGGAACTTGAGGTCATAGGAATGGCAAAAGACGGGATTGAGGCCATAGATAAAGTTGCATCACTGAATCCCGATATAGTTACTCTTGATGTTGAAATGCCCAGGATGGACGGGATCGAGGCACTTAAACATATAATGTCAAAAACCCCTGTTCCGGTGTTAATGGTGAGTTCAATAACAACAGACGGTGCAGAGGTCACGCTTGATGCCCTTGATATGGGTGCTGTTGATTTTATCCCGAAGAACCTTTCTGATCTTTCCATTAATATTGTAAAGATTAAGGAAATTCTGGTGCATAAACTGAAAAGTATAGGCAGGAGAGGCCTCGTCATGCAAAAAGTACGGAAACTGTCCGAACCTCTGAAGATGCCCACACCAGCACAATATTCTTCCCAAAGAAAAACAGGCATTGTCGCCATTGGCTCATCCACTGGCGGTCCCAAGGCATTGCAAATGATAATAGCGAATATTCCTGAAGACTTTCCTGTTCCTATTCTTATTGCCCAGCATATGCCTTCTGCATTCACCGGACCCTTTGCTCAAAGACTCAACCAGATAAGTGCTCTGGAAGTCAAAGAAGCAGAAGATGGTGAATCCATTAAAAAAGGGATGGTATTTATAGCTCCCGGTGGCAGGCACATGGGAGTAAAACGCAAAAAAATCACGGAAACTTCGATCGAAATTTCACCCGATAATGGCACATACATTTATAAACCCTCTGCAGATTATCTTATGTTGTCAACAACCGGGATTTTTTCCGGACAGGTGCTTGGAGTCATACTGACAGGCCTTGGAAATGATGGTACAGAGGGGATGAAAGAGATAAAAAACAGGGGCGGAAGGACCATAGTTGAGAGCGAAGAAAGTTGCGTAGTATATGGCATGCCAAAATCAGTAGTCAAAGCTGGTGTTGCTGACAAAATTGTAAAACTGGAAGAAATAGCAGGAGAAATCATAAACGCAGTCTAAATCTATCAATTAGTATCTTCTTTTAAATTACCATTTATTGTTTTTCTCATTCCCGAGTTCTGTTGATCGATAATCCAGCGTTTTTAAAAAAAACTGGATTATCGATGCGAGTCCCGCCGCAAGTCTGCGCTTAGGGTCGCTCCAACGTCGCATGAGTCGCTTCGACCGGCTTAAGGAATGCCGGAATGACCAAGTGGATCTGTCATTCCCGCAAGCAAAGCGCGACGGGAATCAAACGGGTTAGATTCCGGACAAGCCGGAATGACAGACAGTCAGAGCCTGGCTGTCGGCAGAAAGGTTTACGGACAAACAATACATAATCCCCCTGTGTATACAAAGACCACCATCTAAAGTTTTTCATTAATAAATCCGAAACATATATACAATAATGATGTCTTTATCGACAGGTTCTTAACAGAATTGGATATCTGGTGATAAAGAAAGGAGCTTGCAATGTCAAAGTTAAATTGCTGGGAAATAAAAAAATGCGGGAGGCAGCCAGGTGGCGAAAAAACCGGAGATCTCGGTATCTGTCCTGCAGCTTCAGATTCTGCTGTTGACGGAGTCAACAGCGGCAACAACGGCGGCCGTGTCTGCTGGGCAATTGCCGGAACGTTCTGTGGTGGAAAAGTCCAGGGTGACTTCGCCCAGAAATCAGTTTCCTGTATGTCATGCGACGTGTTTAAAAAGATAAAGACTGAAGAGGGTGCGGATGAATTTGTCCTTTTAAAACCCGGTCAGGTTTATCAAAGCAGTTCAAAATAATAGAGATATCCAAATAATTTAATTTATAAAAAAAGAAGCAGGACAAGATATCATCTTGCCCTGCTCTTTTGTAACTTGTTATTTGTTCTTTCTTACTCTTTACCGTCTCCTGACTACTATCTATTATCTACTAACTACTAACTACTGCCTTTAAATTACCTCTTCAGATTAACCAGCTCCATCATAAGCTCATCAGATGTTGATATCATCCTGGAGTTGGCCTGAAATCATAAGCTCATCAGATGTTGATATCATCCTGGAGTTGGCCTGAAACCCTCTCTGGTGCATGATAAGTTTAACAAATTCCTCTGCAAGATCTACATTGCTCTGTTCAAGTGTATTTGACAGTACGGTGCCCGTCCCCGATGTGCCCGGGACACTGATAACAGGCTGTCCCGAGTTGGTTGATTCAGCAAACAGGTTTCTTCCCATTTTGGTAAGCGAATGGGGAGCCAGGAATTTTGCTAACGCGACCTGCGCAACTCCTCTTGTCTGACCATTTGTGAAGATACCCGTCATGGTCCCGTCCTGGGAGATGGTGATGCTTTTTAAAGCTCCGGATGAGTACCCGTCCTGTCTCTGGAACATGGTCGCTGATTGACTACCATACTGGACTGTGCCGTCCTGTCCTGTACCGCCATCGGTTGTGATTGATTCGCCAAAGTCAAAATTTATTACCTGTGCTGATGCTGCTCCACCTGTAAAATCAAAACCGCCTGATGGCAGGTATGTTATTAAGCTCTCTGTGTCTAAATATCCATTATTGTTAAACGTGATGTTACCGCTTGCCTGAACTTCCGTATTTCCGCTTAAGCTGTCATTTGCCCCTACAACAGCATTCCACTCCCAGGTATTTCCCGTGGGTAACTCAACAGACTTTCTGAAATAGACATCCACAACATGGCTGTTACCAAGTGAGTCATACACGGTGACCGAACTGGAAAAATTGGATGTACTATTTGGGTCCGTCACGTCAAACGCTCCGACAGGTATTGATTCTCTCGAGTCAACATTTGCGGCAATTGATACGGCTGTTGTTTCTGTTGGTGAGCTGTTTAAGGTGGACAGGTTTATATCTCCGAGACCGCTTGTTGCAACTCCTGACTGGTTATACAGATATCCCTGAAGACGCTGATTGCTGGGATTTACAACAAAACCGTCCTTGTTAATATTAAACTGACCTGCCCTTGAATAATATGTGCCGGCGCTGTCTTCCATAATAAATAATCCGTCTCCGTCAACCGCCAGATCCAGTACATTGGCCGTATTTTCAAATGTACCCTGGGTAAATGATGGTGATACGGAATTCATCCTCACACCACGACCTATCTGACCTTCTCCAACCTGCTGGGCAAGGATATCGCCAAAGGCAGCCCTGCTCGTTTGTAAATAAAGATGTAAGAGCCATTCTGTTCCTCCTTGTTTATATTTTTTTACTAATTAATAATTAACGTTACATTTATGTGCAATGATGAACAGCAGTGCATAAGCGGCTGTTCCATTACCTCCTTTCTGTTATAAACTTATTGACCTGATATCACTCAGGTTAATTTTTCTGTTTTCATCAAGCGTCAGGTAGGTACGTCCGTCCTCAAAGGATATTCCTGTTACAAGGCCTTTTTCGATTGTTGTCGCCTCTACCGCATTTCCGGAAAAATCTTTTGCATCAATGCTGAATGTGTACTTCCCGGCAGGAAGCTGGTTTCCGCTGATGTCTGTTCCATTCCATTTAAATGCATTCATACCCGCCATTTTCTGGCCTGTTTCTCCGCTCCAGACCGTGGCCCCGCTGCTATCATGGACAGATATAATCACAGATGAAGCATCTCTATCCAGTTCATATCCTGCCTCGGCATTGTCTTGCATAAAAAAGGAGTCGCCATTGGTTTCAACTGTTTTGTCTATAAGATTTGCGACAGTGGCGTTCTGCATTGATTGCTGATATGCAAGAACACCGCTTAGTGATTCCTTGATATTTACAAGCTCCTCAAGTGATGAAAACTCGGTTAACTGGGATGTGAATTCTGAGCTGTCCATAGGATTGAGCGGGTCCTGGTGGCTTAACTGTTTTATAAGCAGCGTCATAAAATCATCCTTGCCAAGGACGTTTCCCCCGGTGGCCTCTCTAATTGCACTTATACCTCCTATCGCTGATATATCCATGATTCCTCCTTTATGCAGTCTTATTAAGTTCTATAATTATTTCACAATTAATATTAAGCAAATACATTAACCAGGCCTTCGGCTGAATGGACTGCTGCCGGCATAGCCTCATACTGCCTGTGTAACCCGCTGTCCATTAAAAACTTCTTTTCAGGATTATCGTTATGGTCCTTCAGGGCAACAGAAAAACCACCTACATTGACACCGTCCTTTGAAAGACTTTCAACAATACTCTGGACATTGCTTTCCAGGAATTCTCTGACCGCCTTATCAGAGGCATTAACATGTATGTTCATAATTCCTTTTTCCATGCTTACATTGATTTTCAGTTTTCCAAATTCCTCATGATTGACCGTAACACCCAGTTTGTTTTTACCTTTTGCCACATAGACAACATGATTTAATAGCTCACTGAAACCGGCAGTTCTTGCAGCATTGGCCTGCGAAAGCCCTGCCCCGGCCTTTCCGCCTGCCATTGTATGAGCCTGGTTCTGAGCAAGTTCAGCATTGGTTATCGTCGTGTTTGAATGGAGAGATTCAAGGGAATGAAGAGTTGTGTCAGAAACTCCCTTGAGCGTATGTGTGAGCCCGCTGTTATAGGCCGGATTCTGTGTATTGCAGGATACCAATCCATCCTGGAGAGTTTTAACGTTATTTAACTCTTCCAGGACATCCGGATCGACAGCGCTTATGTGTGATTGAATTGTTTTGTTTTCAGACTGATCTATTATTGTTTTTTTAGCATACCGGTCAGGGAGTTCCCTTACTGCAGAGAGTTTGATCTTTTCCTTCAGTTCCTCATTAAGATCAAACTCTTCAGATAATTCTTCAAGGTCACTGTTTCCAAAGCCCGTATTTTTATTGGGAGCTTTATTGTCTCCACCGGCCTCTTCAAACTGGCCGTCTTCAGCATTAAGCTCTTCAGAGGTTATTTCATCCAGTGCAGGGTCCATGGCCGTATTTTTGCTCTCATTATAAATAGTGCCCCTGTCATTTACTGTATTGCTCTGCTGCTTACCGGAAACAGCAGCACTTTCAGTATTAATATCAATAATCTTAATATTCTCTTTGACAGATGAACCTGCTTCTTCAGAAATAATCCCTTGTCCGACGGTCTGTTCACTCCCCTGATTAGCAAGAGTAATGCCGGTTGACAGCGTCTGCTCAAATAGGGCGTATGGCTCTTCAATCGGAGCATTGTCATTCGCTGCTTCCTTTTCTGTTATTTCAGTGTCTTCTCCTGCATCTTCATCAATATTATTGATTGCAAAATCAGGTTGGCTCACCTCTGTATCCTGGACCTTTTCAGTCGTTACTTCTGACACTGTCTTTTCACTGCCGCTATCATCCTTACTGCTATTATCCTGAGACACGTGCTGGTCTGTTTTTACCTTATTATCGTTCTTTGCCGGCTCAGGTTTAGAAGGAGCAGTATCTTCTTCTCTACTGTATGCTTCCTTTTTATCTTCAGGCCCTGAGGCTGATTTCTGTGCATCATTAACCATCGTGGCAAATTTTGAGTTTTCAACATTATCATTATTCTGAGATGCAGAGGCCGGCTCTTTCATCATTA
>CALZJD010000090.1 GCA_945787795.1 Thermodesulfovibrionia bacterium
GAACACAGCATTCTGCAGTCATGATTTCATATGCATTTTGACAATTGTTCAAAATTGTTTAAATGCGATTCTCCAGAATCTTGAACGACTATTGAACTACCTTTGAACCACTGTTGAACAACTATTGACTATGTTGAACTATCTTTAAAATGAGTACCCTGTTCCAAATATGCCATGTATGGCAGCATTTGGAACGGATGCGTCACCATCTTCTACAGGTATCTTTGCATAGGAAGCGGTCAGTTTGGTTTCGAGATAGATAAATATTTTCTCTGTAACTGAAAAACGTTTTTCCAGGGCTGCCTGTGCTGTTACCCCACTTAGATGAAAACCGTTAATGCCCCCTTTGTCATTGTATTCTTTATTACGGACGGTTGTCTCCGGGTGGGTTATTACTATTCCAAGTCCGAGGCGGTAAATGAAGGTATTTATCAGCCACGCAGAATTTATCGTATTAAGATTGTATCCGTGTGATATGACAAAACGCTGGACCTCATCAGGCCTGTTATCAAGATGGAGCTTGTGATGATGAGTCTCAAATTCCCATGCGTGACTGTCTTTCCATATTGCAATACGCATATCATAATACCATGCGAAGGTTGAGAATGCTTTGGTGTCATATCTGGCAGAAGAAATATTGATATCCTCTTCTCCGTCCTGTCTGATCTCAAGCGGAGTAGTAAAATTATATGCAGAGCCTGAACCAAGCTGAAACACCCACTGTGCATCTGTGATTCTTGGCTTGAACATCAACGTACCCAGTATTAAGATAATTAGTAAATGTTTATTTTTTTTCATAGGTCCTTTAGTATGTTAGGATAGGGACTGGAATTTACACTAATAAAACAGCTTTGAATAATTATAAAGGACCGGGCGATATAAATCTAATTTCCGGATTAATCTTATAATCATGAAATTGCTTTTTCTTGGTGATTCACTTATAGAGTATTTCGATTGGCAGAAAAGGTTCCCCATGCATAAAGTCGGCAATTACGGGGTGGCCGGCGAATCGGTGCAGGGACTGTTAACCAGGATCATGATGATTAAAGACTCCTTTCCTGATGCACATATAATTTTTATCATGTCAGGAATAAACAATATAGCTATGGGAGATGAAGAATTTACCGGATATTACAGAGTAATTATAGAAAGACTTCAGTCTGCCTATCCTGAAGCGGCTATCATAGCAAACAGTCTTTTGCCGGTTAATATGGAATATATCAATAATGAATCAATTAAAAAAATTAATAAATCACTTTATGACCTTACCAGAGAAACAGGCATTGATTGGCTGAATATGTACGACAGGTTCATTGATACAACGGGCAGACTCATTAAGGAGTACTTGCTTGATGATGGTGTGCACATAAGCAATGAGGGGTATACTGTCTGGTCAAGAGCGGTTGAAGAGAGAATAAACCTTACCTGAATGTTGCTTATTACTTTTCGGGGAAATCATATTTATTCTGCTTTATTAATGCATTCAGGTGAATTGTTGGCAGGAGAGTTAACCATGGGTGATACAGCATAAGAACCCATATTATGAGAAGGGTATGGTTTTAAAAGAGAGAGGAGTGTTTGTGTGTTTTGTACCGCCGGATCCAGCCATAGGTCTTCATCTTTTTTCTGAATGATGACCGGCATTCTGTCATGTATTTTCTGCAGGAGATCATTTGCACCGGTTGTTATTATTGTACAGGTGTATATTTGTTTCTTTTCCGGTGAAGTCCATATACTGAGCAGTCCGGCAAATCCGCAGGGTTTCCCGGATTTGAGACTGATATAAAAAGGTGCTTTTGATTTACCATCTTTTTTCCACTCATAAAAACCGCTTGCCGGAATGAGAATTCGGTGCTTTTTAAACGAAGACCTGAAACTCGGTTTTTCAGCAACGGTTTCGGCCCGGGCATTAATCATTTTATAACCAATTTTCGGGTCTTTTGCCCATGAAGGGATGAGGCCCCATTTGCAGAGCGCAAGGCTTTTTTTCTCTCCTTTCATAACAATTGCAATGTCCTGGGAAGGGGCTATGTTATAGCTTGGGGAAAGGTCAAAGGAGGGTTTATCAGCTCCGAACTCATCAGCAATATCTTCTATGGAAACAGCTCTGACAAAGCGGCCGCACATTATGTATCTTTACATTCACCGCAGGGATAATAGACCCTGAATGCGGTCTTCATTTTTTCAACAGCTTCTTCCTGGGTCTTTCCTTTTGCAGAAAACCCGGGAATCTTGTCGGAGGTTACCACCCACTCGCCATTGGTGTCCTGGTAAATAGAAAATTCTTTCATGTAAATAATCTACAAATTAATGTTTTGCGGTGTCTACGGATAAACTCAAACATTGAACCGTCATTCCCGCAGTCTGTTGAGCGGGAAACCAGTTCATTTATAGTTCCCGCTTTTGGGGGACAAGTCTGGATGCCCGACTACTGACCTCGGGCATGACAATAAAAAGAGACAGCAGTTTATACACAGACACTAAAATATTCTTTCAATAGAGTATAGCAAAATGGTAATTATAAAAAAATTCTGCTCATGAAATAAAATAAATATTATATACAGCCATTATATAATAATAAGCCATAATTGTGGTAAGCATCAGCCTGACAACAGTGCTTGCCATGAAACCGAGAAAAGAACCCAGGGCCGGTTTAACTGCCTTGCCTGCTTTTTTCCCGCTTATCATTTCTCCTGCAAAGGCGCCGATCATGGGGCCAATGACAATACCTACAGGAAATAAAAAAAATATTCCTGCAATAACTCCAAGTGTGCTTCCCCATACTCCGTATTTTGATCCCTCCAGTTTTTGTGTCCCGTAAATCGGGATTACATAATCGAGCACACCAACCAGTAACGTCAGCAACGCAAATATGATGAGAAAATTGGCAGAGAATGAATACACCCTGTTGAGATGAAGAAGTATGAGGCCTGCATATCCTATTACAGGACCGGGCAGTACAGGCAGTACGCATCCGATCAGTCCTGTAATAACACATATGCCGCCGAGAACTATGAGTATTGAATCTAAAAGCATTATATCCTAGTCTACAGGTTGTTCGATGAATTTCCCAGAAGGTGTATTCGTTTTTTTTAGGCAGCGGTAGTTTACAATATGGGCTGACCATGTACAAAGTTATTTCAGACCAAGAAGATTTTCTTATAATCAGCAAATCCCCTGGCGTGAGTTTTCATAAAGAGGGGAATACTGAAGGCCTGCATGAAAAAATAAGAGCGGACCTGGGCATCAATACTCTTTATTCTGTTCACAGGCTGGACAGGATGACGTCAGGACTGCTTATATTTTCAAAAAGCAAAGGCATTGCCAGAGAGCTTTCCTCTAAATTCAGAAACAGGACGGTGGAAAAATATTACCTTGCCATCTCTGATCGAAGGCCACGTAAAAAACAGGGAACTATTAAGGGTGACATGGAAAAGTCCCGCAGGAGCTGCTGGAAACTCACCAGAGGGAATAAGGACCCTGCGATAACCAGTTTTTTCAGTTATGCTTTGGGTGAAGGACGCAGGCTGTATCTGCTTAGACCTTATACCGGAAAAACCCATCAGATAAGAGTGGCAATGAAGAGCATCGGAGTTCCTGTCCTTGGCGACAGTATTTATCACAAACATGAGGAAGATAAAAAATATGACAGGGGGTATCTTCACTCCTACGCGTTACGATTCACATTACAAGGTACAGTGTATGAATTTGAGCATAAACCGGAATCAGGCGAGCTCTTTTTAAATGAGACCTTTTTATTACATATTAAAAAGTGTGAACATCCCTGGGAATTGAACTGGCCAGTGATAACGTAGTATGGAAAAGGCAGAGGGAACAGAATCATTGATTATGAATATTCTGACGAACGGAACCTTCATCCGGAGATGATGGCGTCGAAAGCCTAAACCCGCTCTCACTCAACACCTTTTAACGGGGTTTACGGTATTATACGAGTATCAATAGATTTTAATATTAATACGCAAGGGGTTAAGTGATTGCCAATGAATGACGATTAATATATGAGCAGCATATTGACATGATAATAACTAATCCAATTACAATGTGAGAAAAAAAGGAACTTACTATGATTGATCTACATTTTACGCGAACAAATGGCGCTGCAGATAAAGCCATTGATGAACTTCTGGAGCTTGTTGGTGATATCAGTCATCCCGAACTTGTCAGGGAGATGATTCTTGCTGCACTAAAGGCCGGACAGGAGAAAAATGACAAGGGTCATATGAAGCTGATGAACACAACATTGAAGGAAATGAGGTTTACAGGAAAGATGTTCAGTCCATACAGCCATATTAGAAAGGTTACGGTCTTTGGCTCTGCAAGAACAGAGAAGGACGAACCGATTTATGAAATTGCGCATAATTTTGGGAAAAAACTTGTTGAATCCGGATATATGGTTATTACCGGTGGAGGGCCCGGGATTATGCAGGCAGCAAATGAGGGTGCAGGACCTGAGCATTCCTTTGGCGCAAATATTCAGCTTCCATTTGAACAAAAACCCAACCCGGTGCTCATTGGGAACCCGCGGCTTATAACATACAAATACTTCTTTAACCGGAAGGTAGCGTTCCTTAAGGAGGCGGATGCGGTGGCATTGTTCCCCGGAGGATTTGGAACACTTGATGAAGCAATGGAGACACTTACTCTCCTGCAGACCGGAAAACATGACCCCCTGCCTCTGGTCCTGGTAGATGAGCCCGGGGGAACATACTGGAACAGATGGTTGAGATTCCTTAAAGAAGAGCTTATGTCTCCTGACTATATTGATGACTATGACTTCAATCTTTTTGAATGCGTAGACCAATGGACAGCTTGTCATACGGCTTAATTCAGGATTAGACCCATTGTCCGTGGACACATTGAACGAAAAATTCAGGAATATCCTTAAATCGGGCGGCAAGATTTATATGTCAGACCCTCTGCCGGATGAATATGATGAACCGGACCTTATGGATAAGCCAAGACTGGTCGTTGATTTTAACAACAGGGATTTTGGCAGGCTCCGGGGACTGATTAATGAGATTAATGGCTTTGAAAATGCAAATTAACATAACACATTATAATCTGGATGCTAAAGGCTGTTTGTTGTGGATACAATGAAAGTCCTCATTGCTGAAAACAATGCATCAGTAAGACAGTTCATCAGATATACCCTGCAGGAACATTTCCCTAAATTCGAATTTGAAGTTGCGACAAACGGCAAGAATATTCAAAAAAGGGTTGAAGAAACCCGATACGATCTTATTATTTATGCGAGGGAAATGCCGATGTTAAGCGGTGATGAATTCCTTCTATGGAGGCAGGATCATTCCAGATTAAGCGCTGTTCCGGTTGTTATCATGTCGGCAGACAGGAGAGAAGAATGCCTGAAAACTGCTGTCAAACTGGGGGCCAACGCCTACCTCATCAAGCCTTTGTTAATGGAGCATTTAGTCCACAATGTCAGAGAGATAATAGGAACGCCTCAACAGGATCCGAGAGACAGAAGAAAATCAGCAAGGATCAAGGCGGAGGGGAAGATCAGACTGAAATTTGAAGGCAAAACCTGCAGGGGAGAGCTGATTAATGTAAGCTCCGGCGGGATACTGGGAATGTTTAACAGCAGGGACGGACTGCCACGCATTCTGGATCATGTTCAGGTCGACATTGAACTGAACAACAGACCGGAGCTGCATGGTCTCACTGCAGACGTAATCAGAATACAGGCTGTTGATTCATTCCGGGGTCTGGAATATATTCAGCTTGTTGTGAGATTTGATGATACATTACATCCGGAAAAGAAAAAAGAGTTTGAACATATTATTTCAAACTTTCAGTCCGGTGCGTTGATCAAATAGCGTTCTGTAAGTACACATTTTTTCATTACTAATCAAATAACGTTTACCTGCCTGTAATTTTCGCCATGTCAGCCAGTTTTTTAATCAACTCATCGGACAGCTGTTCCTGCTTTAATCTCCACTCCCAGTTTCCATCTGGACTGGCCGGAAGGTTCATCCTGTCCTTTTCACCGAGACCCAGAATGTCCTGCATAGGGATGATTGCCATGTCTGCAACAGACATCATTGCAAGCCTTATCAGCTCCCAGTGAATATTGCTTTCGTTAATATCCCTTCCCAGATAGAGTGAAATTCTTTCCCTGTCCTGTGCGGTCAATTCTGATCTGTACCATCCGTGGATCGTGTTATTATCATGTGTACCTGTATATATCACGCAGTTTTTAACATGATTATGCGGGGCATAAGGATTGGTCGGAAGGTCCTCTCCAAAGGCGAACAAAAGTACCTTCATTCCTGGGAACCCGAATTTGCTCATTATTTCTCTCACGTCATCAGTAATTATCCCGAGGTCTTCAGCAATGATAACGCTGGCAGGCACGTGCCTGAAAAGGGTATTGAAAAAATCTTCTGCAGGGGCAGGCACCCATTTGCCGTTAATCGCGGTTTCTTCTGATGAATGGACCTGCCAGTAACCTACAAATCCCCTGAAATGGTCCAGCCTGAACATATGAAAAAGGTTGAGGTTATGATTAATTCTCTCTATCCACCATTTATAGCCGGACTCCCTGATCATATCCCATTTATAAACAGGATGCCCCCATAACTGACCTGTTGAGCTGAAATAATCCGGTGGAACGCCAGCAACATGAACAGGTCGTTTAGACTCATCAAGACTGAATAATTCAGGGTTTGCCCATACGTCAGCGCTATCGTAATTGACATAAATGGGGATGTCCCCGATAATTTTTATGTTCTTGCTGTCACAATAATTTTTCAGCGAGTACCACTGGTTAAAGAAAAGAAACTGGAGAAATTTTTCTTTCAGTATGCTTTCACTAAATGTATTGCGGCATTCATGTAATGCCTTTTTATTCCTGTCCCTCAGATCTTCATGCCACTCTCCCCATTCCGTCCCCTTGTTACTTTCTTTTATAGAAATAAACAGGCTGTAGTCGTCAAGCCACCAGGCGTTATCAGTGTAAAAACGCTGAAACTCCTGGTGCACGAGCAGTTCGTTTCTGATTTTCTCAAAAGCCCTGCCCAGGAGGTGTTCCTTGTATTCGGTGACTTTTTCGTACGTGACCCTGTTGATTGAAAATTCAGGAGGGTTTTTTATATCATCCTCATCAAGAAAACCGGTTTTAACCAGCCTGTCAGGACTTACAAGCAGGTGATTTCCTGCAAAGGCAGAGAAACTGCTGTAAGGGGAATTGCCATTGTCAGCATTTGTCTGGTTTAAAGGAAGTATCTGCCAGAAGCTCTGTCCAGAGTCCGAGAGAAAGTCAACGAACCGGTAAGCATCAGGACCCATGTCGCCAATACCGTATGGTGACGGCAGTGATGTGATATGAAGAAGTATGCCGCTTCCTCTTTTCTCCACGTATCCTCCTAAACTTTTACGTTAAGATTATTGCCAAGCCTGGTAAAGCATGCTACCCACTGTTTTGAAGAATCATCCCCTTTTTCATCCTTTTCCTTTATCCCCCTGAAGAAGTCCTGACTGATTGCAAAGTAGATATTCTGGGCTTTCCATAAATTCAGTGACAGTGATAAAGAGTTCAGGCTTTCCAACGCATCATTGATCCTTTCAGGCAGTTCGGTCCGGTCCGGCTCTTCCCTGAACTTTTCCATGTTTTTGTTGATCCATTCGCCCACCTTGAAACCCATTGTCGTACTTTCTATCCTGACAGACCATCTGCTGATCTCATCTATGAGACGTTTAAGACGGACTTTGTCAAATGACTCTTCTTCAAACATTTTCGTCAGGTCTGTATTTATTATATACTCGGCAGCAGCTACAAAAGGCCGAGGTATCTGATGCCTGAGATTTTCATAAAAATTCATGATGGTTATATTGTTTTCATATATCTGGCGGTAAGCTGTTTCAACTCCTTCATATGTGAGCGCAAGTATCTGGTCAAGCACCTTTTTCTGTTCATCCTTAAACAGATGCCATAGAGAATAAATTCTGCTTTCAAAATGCTTGTCCATCAGCCTGACCACTTCAGGGATATTGCCCTGGGAAAATGTGTCCTTTAATTCTTCTTTCATTTCTTTCAGTTTTTTGTTACTGACAAAGTCCCTGACACCTGCGCTGATATTGTGATCTCCAAAATGAAGAACAGCAAAACTTATGTTTCGTTCTTCCCATGTAATGTCAGAAGTTATATATGTCTGTCCGATGGCAAACTTCATTTTGCCTGCTTCAAGCTGTTCGTAAAAATCACTTTTTGATGAATAGCAGCATATCTTTGTTTCCGCGCTGTAATCCTCAAAGATAGATGAAATGCAGTAGTGGGCTCCGACCCGTAAAAGGTCGCACTGCGCAGGCTTTACATATTTATCATAGGCTGCAGCAGCGTCTTTTAATTTATTGGAGGGGGCCTCTTTCAAACGGTTTAAATATTCCTGCTCCAGAGATGAACCCTGAATTTCTGCAGCATACTGAATGGCCTTGGATGCGTACTGCATGATCTGTATATTTTCAACACCTGAGACATCGTCAAAAAACCAGCCGCAGCTTGTATACATCAGCATGGCGTTCCTCTGCATCTCAAGCAGTTTCAGGGCCTTTACTTTATCTTCCTTTGAAAAGTCCCTGCTGGCATGGTCACTCAAAAACCTCTCAATATTTTCCGGAGACCTGTCAAGAATGACCTCGATGTACCTGTTTCTTGCGTCCCAGGGTTTTTTGAATAACTGTGATGACTCACTTTCATAAATGGAGATGAGAGAGTCCCTTAGCCAGTCCATTGCGTTTCTCAGGGGACGTCTCCATGCCTGTGTCCATCCCGGGTTCCCCCCTGAATTGCATCCGCAGTTGTTTCTCCACCGTTCAACACCGTGCACGCAGCTCCAGGATGAGTTTTCAAAAAGCTCTGCTTCATACGTGGGGGGGAATTTCTCCAGGTACCCGGCATAGTTGGTTATTTTTGCCAGGTTATTTGATTCAATATGGTCAAGGCAGTATGCAAGGGCCATTTCACCGAACTTATGATGATGGCCGAAGGTCTCTCCGTCTGTGGCCACATGGACCAGGTGGTTCGTGTCCTTTTTATCCCCTGATGCTCCAAGCAGTCCATTAGCAAGAGTTTCCCCCTTATTGAGCATGTCGCCGAAGGCTATGTTATGGGAAAGGCCGCCGTCATAAAAGAACACGCTAATTTCACCGCCTGAGGGGAGTTTTACCCTGTAAGGGCGTGTCGTATTAATCGATCCGTCAGAAACGTCATTCCACTGATCATGACCCTGTTTACGGAATTTTTTTGCCTGCCTCGGTGCAAGGATGGTATATTGTATTCCATGATCATGGAGGATCCTGAGTGTATCAAGATCAACGGCAGTTTCGGGAAGCCACATTCCCTCAGGCAGTCTGTCAAACCTGTGTTTAAAATCACTGATTCCCCAGATGACCTGGGTGATTTTGTCATGCCTGTTTGCAAGCGGCATGATCATATGGTTATAAGCCTGGGCTATGGCGTTACCGTGGCCGTCGAACTTCTCAATGCTCATTTTATCAGCTTCAAGAATGGCAGCATATACCTGAGGGGCAAATTCCTGGATCCAGTTAAGAAGTGTGGGACCGAAATTAAAACTTATTTTTTCGTAATTGCTTACGATCTGGTTTATCCTGCCTTCCTTGTCCTGAATTCTCGTGACCGAGTTCGGCTCATAGCATTCCGCGTTTATTCGTTCATTCCAGTCATGATAGGGATAGGCAGAATCCTGGCTCTCGATCATTTCCAGCCAGGGATTTTCCCTGGGCGGCTGGTAAAAATGTCCATGTATGCATATATGTCGCTTCATTTAATCCCGGTCCTTCATTTTTCAAAAAAATTCAAAGTGATATTAAATTAATATAAAGAATATATCAGAGAATTACTATTGATACAACAACCGGGTCAGCTATTATAAAAAACATACCTGCTGAAGAGCAGGGCGGGGGAAGGAGAATACAGATACTACTGCATGACTTTACTGATTATGATAAAATTGCCTATCAAACTTTGGATGTATTTCTAAGGAGGAGCATTTGCCGGTAAAAAAGAAAAAAGCCGTGTTCTCTCAGGCCCGGTTAAGGGACATTGCCTGGGAGGTGGGGCAGAACTATCCTGTATCATATTCGTCTGATTACATTTCTTTCCTTATGATAACTCCCGGACAGGGGCATGTGTACTGGAATGTTCGTCAAAGGACAATTACCTCGTTAATTAAAAAGAAAAAGATATCCCAAGGAAAGACCCGGCCAGTTGTGCGTATTCATGATGTCACAGATATTATTTTTGATGGGACCAACTCTCACAGACATTTTGACATAAGCGTACATGAACATGAAGGGCATACCTCATTTGGTCATGATCACGCTGCCAGGCATTATATTGCAGAGCTTGGTTTCCTGAGCGGAGGTTCATATCATGCAGTTGCCCGCTCAGGGGCAGTATTCTTTGACCATGACAGGCCATCCGGCAACTACAGTACAGCAGGCCAGTTTAGAGGAGGATTGTTAAACATGACCTTTCCGGTAGAGAATATATTTGACGCACCTGTTTACGAAAGGATGAACCATGAGTTATCAACAATACTTAGAAAAGAGGAGCTCTCGATAGCTGTTGTAAACGTTCATGTTAATGGAGATGCAACATCAAACAGCGCTATCAGTACGTATATCAGGCATGTGTCAGAGGGATGTGAAAAGTTTAACAGCAGATCAACATTATTTATGCAGAAAGAAAAAGACGCCTTACCTGTTTCGGAAAAATCCATTTTTAAATCAGTCAGGGCAGTGTCAGAAACCATATATAATGATCTGGCCATGTCGCATAAGAAAAAAGCCTTTCATCTGGTCCATTGCCATGACTGGTATTCGTCACAGGCAGGAATGGATGCAAAGAATAAACTGAATGTACCTCTACTCCTTTCTCTCCACTCTACCGAGTATGAGAGAACTGAAGCCAGTGAAATGACAGGCCTTTCAAAGAAGATTTGCGCAGTCGAAAAAAAGGCGGTCAAGGCGGCAGACCTTGTTATTGTTCCGCACTCCTCTACCCGTCAGCAGGTTACCGGTCTCTACGATGCACCGTCGGAAAAAGTCGTTATCATCCCTGATGTCGTGAGTGACAAACATACTGATCAGTCCGGTTTCTCTTCAGAGGCGAGACAGTGGTTCAATATTCCCGGAGAGAACAGGGTCGTGCTTTTTTCAGGTGAAATGTCCCATGCTGCAGGCGCAGATCTTATGATTGAGGCGCTTCCCACGGTCTGCCGGAATCACAGGGCAGCATATTTTATACTTGTTGGAGAAGGACCTCTCAAGGGTGAGCTTGAAGCAAGGGTACATCATATGGGTGTGAGCCACAGGTGCCGTTTCCCGGGGCATCTTTCCGGAAAGGCCTTTGAGTCTGTTCTTATGGCGTCAGATTTTGTGGTCATTCCTGCCAGGTCGTGGCAGGATGAGGGGCTTGCCCGGATGGCCATTGATTTTGGCAAACCTGTTCTGGCAACACATCAGTCAGGTGTTCACTGTATTGAACACGGCAAAAACGGGCTGCTTACCTTTGATAATCCCGGTTCCATAGTATGGGGAATCCAGGAACTGCTCCATAATCCACTGAAGGACAGCATGATACGGGCTGCTGCACGGAAGAGTGCAGGTCAGTCGTCGTCGCTGGAAAGCATTACCGCACAGCATTACATGTACTATGAGATCGTGCTGAATAAACACAGGAGACGCAAACGTGTCTAAGGGATATCTTGCTATTGTCCTTCATGCGCACCTTCCCTATGTGCGCCATCCCGAGTATGACTCGTTTCTTGAAGAGAGGTGGTTTTTTGAAGCCATGACAGAGACCTATCTGCCTCTAATAAAATTCTTTGACCAGATGGTCAAAGACAGGGTCCCCTTCATGACCACCATATCCGTTTCACCTTCTCTTCTTGCGATGATGGAAGACAGTCTGCTTCAGGAACGGTATGAGGCCCATCTTTCAGGACTGATTAAACTGAGTAAAAAAGAGATGGACAGAACATCCGGAGACCCACATCTTTATGAGCTTGCCGGTATGTATCACACACTTTTTAAAGAGGCGCGGGATATTTTTTCAGGAAAGTACAAAAGAAAAATTTCAAAGGCCTTTCTTCATTATCATAAAAAAGGGGTTGTTGAGTTGATTACTTCTTCATCAACCCATGCTATTCTTCCCCTTCTATCGTCACAGCCAAAGGCAGTTGTTGCCCAGATAAGAAATGGCCTTGATTATTTTGAACGTGTTTTTTTATGGAAGCACGCGGCATTGAAAACGCAGGCACTTCGCCTTTTTATGGTGTACATGCGCCCGTCTTTACCCCGTCAGGCATTGCAGCATTCGGACGGGACAGGGCAAGTACAAAACAGGTATGGTCTGCAAGGGAAGGGTATCCGGGTGATCCTGATTACAGGGAGTTTTACCGGGATATCGGATACGACCTTGACCATGATTATATTCACCCCTACATTGCCGGGGACATCCGCGTTGATACGGGGATAAAGTATCACAGGATCACCGGTCCAACAAGCTGGAAGGAATACTATCATCCGGATGTAGCAGCAGAGCGCGCTGCCCAGCATGCCGGGGATTTTCTGCATAAGCGAATTGCCCACATCGAATACCTTGAATCTACCATGGAGACCAGCCCTGTTGTGGTAGCTCCTTTTGATGCAGAACTTTTCGGACACTGGTGGTTTGAGGGACCGCAGTGGCTTGACTATGTAATCCGCAAGGCCGCGTATGACCAGGATGTGCTTGAGCTTATCACCCCCACTGCATATCTGAACCGGCATCCTGTTCACCAGACAGCCATACCTGCTTCCTCCACCTGGGGGCATAAGGGATATTTTCAGACATGGATAAACAATAATACAGAGTGGATATATCCGCAGCTTCATGAGTGTGCACACAGAATGGAAAAGCTGGCCATGAAAAACAGCAAAGGCAGGGTGGCAGCGCTCACAAAGAGGGCCCTTAACCAGTGCATGCGTGAGCTGTTACTGGCCCAGAGCTCTGACTGGCCTTTTATCATAAACAGCGGTACATCCGTGGAATATGCTGAACGAAGGGTAAAGGACCATGTAGCAAGATTTCATTATCTGGCAAACGCAATAGCAAAAAAAGACATCAAAGAAAAGTACCTCTTGGCTATTGAACAAATGGACAATATTTTTCCTGATATTGATTATAAGATTTTTTTGTAAATCAGCAGCTTAACAATAGTTCAACGGTTGTTCAACATATGTCAGATTTCTGTGCTGAATCTGTAACAGATGTCTTGCCTGTCAAACCTTTTTAAACAATAATAAACCAGTTTTTTCAGTCCCTTGATCTGTTTGAGTGTCCTGCAGTAGTTCAGGGAAAAATAAGACTTATATAGAATGAGATACAGGAAAAGGTCGATTTTTGTGTGTACTCCAATCTCCCTTAATTCATTCAGTATCTCTTTGTTTGATAGCGTTATCATGTCTTGTGCCTCCTGCTGGATAATATGCATATTCTGTGCCTGTGTAACTGCTTGATATTCAGATGTAAAATGGTGGGGATAATTGACAGATGCCTGCCATATTGGCAGGGGTATGTCATAGTGGCTTTTCTACGATCTAGAGCTATATTTCGTCCATTATGATATAATTTTTGATTACTGTATGTTAGGGGACATGCTGAATTGATATTTAATCCGGAAACACATCACCGCCGTTCCGTTCGTTTAAAAGAATATGATTATTCTCAACCGGGCGCATATTTTGTAACAATATGCTCATGGTTAAGAGCGTTTATATTCGGAGAAATTGTAAACGGTAAAATGGAATTAAATGAATATGGCATGGTTTTAGAACGGGAGTGGTTAAATATTAACAATGGACGTCACAATATTGATTTGGACCAGTTTGTTGTGATGCCAAACCATATGCATGGTATTGTGGTTATCAACGGTAGAGGCGTATTGCAATACGATCCTGCAAATAATGAATTGCAGCCGTCATCACAAACAATAGGATCAATAATTCGCAGGTATAAATCCGCAACAGCAAGACAGATTAATATTATCCGCAGTACACCCGGCATGCCTGTCTGGCAAAGAAACTATTTTGAACATATTATAAGGAATGAAATCGAAATGGATAACATCTGGGAATATATCAGGAACAATCCTGTGCGATGGGCATTTGATAAAGATAATCCTATAAATATTCAGATTGATCCGTACCCGTAGGGGCGTATTGCAATGCGCCCCTACATAAATTAAAAGATCTTTACGGCATTACAGAAGGACGGGTAAACACATAATCATTATCCTTAACAGGAGTGTGACAGCCAAAACATTCCTGGACAAAGGATGCATCTTTACCATAGGGTATTTGATCCAGGCCCTTCCATCTTGCAAATCCCCACCCGCCCGTAGAAGTATATTTTTCTGAATCCTTTATCATGAACTCAGCATGCA
>CALZJD010000091.1:0-11612 GCA_945787795.1 Thermodesulfovibrionia bacterium
GCACCGGGCGGACAGGACCATGAAAACGGCAGTGACTGTACGACCTGTCATGATCACAACGGTCCGGTCAACGCATTTGCAGCACCGAACATAGTTGCAGACGCACCTCACGATGCGATCACAGATTGCGGACTGTGTCATACAGGGCCGAACTTTGCAGATCCTATTCCGAACACTGCGTGTGACAACTGTCATACACCAACAGGAGCGAACAAGGGAAGTTACCCGACAGCACCTGATGTAGCCACACACGCAGGAAGTTCCTATGGAGCATTCAGCAAAGACTGTGTGGATTGTCACAATCCGATGTATGTACAGACAAATCAGCAACATATAAGAACAGACATGGTAGCAGCAGGCGGAGCGAACAATGTAGTATTTCCGCCATACGTTGCTGCGGCATCACCGTGGAACGGAGTCTGTGAGAACTGTCATACCATGACCAATCATCACCAGAATGACGGCGTAGCACCGGGCGGGCAGAGTCATAACGATGCAGCCGCCTGTACAGGCTGTCACCCGCATATTGACGGATTCCTGCCAACAGCTATAGATGTTCCATTCCCGCATGACACGCAGGACTGTAACACCTGTCATACAGCAGAGCCGGATTATGGAGCGATGATAACAGATACAGCATGTCTGTCATGTCATGATGAGGCAGCACCGGGATCAGGCAGCCTGAACCAGGTGGATGCTTTCACCGGACTGACCACAGGTGATGCCGGAAGACCAATCTTCGGCAACTGGACCGGTCAGAACGGCTCAGATGGAACCAACGGCTGGATGGTCTGGACTGGACCTACCAATTCAGTTGGAACAGGACCTGCTGACGGCAATCCGACAGAGTATGTTGTACTTGAAAGCTCTGCATCCGATACCGGAGGCGGAGGCCCTGACCTGAACCTGCTTGATGACTTTACCGGCGCAGTTGACGGCAATGTGACCACAACGAGCTCAGGATGGACAAGCGGAACAGACTCTGCCGGTGCAACCAGTAACTGCTGGCGTACAGAAACAAGCACAACCGGATCAGGCAACACGGGAATGACAGTAGGAAATCCGGCTCCATACATATATGTTGAGTCATCCACAGGTGGCAATCCTAGCTGCGGCGGCTATTCAGCAGGAGATGCTTTCTGGCTGGAGAGCTCGGATATAGATGGAAGTGCCTACACATCATTAGACCTGTCATTTGATTATAATTATGAATCGAATCAGACTTCGGGTTATAGATCAATAGACATTTACTACCGTAATGGTACAGGTGGGGCATGGACTCTGATGCAGAACGTAATTAATGCACGCCGTGGATCTACTGCATCATGGGTATCGACAGGTATTATTGATTTGATAGGAGTTTTGACCCAGCCTGGCTCAAGGATCAGGATTCAGGTTACAGCAGGCAGTACAGATTATCGTCATGATGTAGTGTTTGATAACATCGCCCTTAACGGCATCGGAGGCGGCGCCTGCACAGGCGACTGCGACATCAACGGTGTTGATGTCACAGCCGGAAGCGAACAGTACCTCGTAAGCAATGTGCTTGATGCAAGCATTTACTCAATGAACTTCACATTTGACTGGAACATGAACGTAGGAGACAATGCAGATGCATCACTGCATCTTGATGTATGGAACGGTGCATCATGGGACCTTGACATAACCGGCGGAGCAATCAATACCGGCAACAACGGTGATGTATGGGTAACTCATGCACCGGTTGATTTAAGTCCATATACGAATGCAGACCTCCAGCTGAGATTCAGATACATAGTTGGAACCGGAACAATACACCTGAACGACGTAGCGGTTGACAACCTGGCAGTTACCGGAAGTTCTTTGGGCGGAGGGTCAGACCTCAAGGTAGTGACACACGACGGCAGCAAGCATACAGTTGCTAACAACTGTGTAGACTGCCATAACCCGATGTATGACATGTCACCAAACCTGAAGTTTATCAGGCCTGATGTCAATGGCAGTATAGATCCGAGCAGTGTGGTTGCATTTACATCATATACTGGAGCAGGATCGTTCTCAGACGGAGCACCGTACAGGGACAACATCTGTGACACCTGTCATCAGAATACGGATTATCACCGCTGGAACGGCTCAGCGCCTGGAGGCTCAATGCCTGGCGGACAGGACAAAGAACAGAACAATGACTGTACCGTCTGTCATAATCACCTCAATGCCTTCCAGGGCAGCGGATGTACCGGCTGTCACTCGACACAGCAGGGCAACAGGGTAGCAGTAGTGGGACAGTTCAGTGCGAACTCCCATCACGTACAGAACGTACAGCTTGATGACACTCACTGTTATGAATGTCATTGGGAAGCAACAGCAACCGGCGGAATCAACAGCGCTTACCATACACAGACACCGGGCCAGCCGGTGGATCTGGTCGTATATGGAAGCACATCAAGGCCGACAGCTGACACGCTCGGAGTAACCAGAGTTGAGTACACAGCCAGCGGATCACGGACAGAGATGCAGAAGATCAATCAGGTCTGTCTGGGCTGTCACGACGCAGACAGTGCTGCGGCACAGCCATTTGGCGATGGGAATACCCCGATTACGTACGCATGGGACGGATACAGTATTGATGAGAAATACTCTCAGACCGGCACCACGACATGGGGTAAATACTCAGGCACCTATATTGCTGACAAGAACATCACTAAGGCATACTCTGCCCATGGTAATGCAGGAGGCAATGCGCAGGGCTGGAGCTCAAGCACCGGTGTTGATTCCACAATCCCGGACAGGACGGGCAGTATCAACATCCTGTGTATAGACTGTCACAACTCACATGGATCTACTGCAATCGGTACGACCACGTATTACACCAGTGCATTGACCAATGGTGGTATTCTCAAGGATGTGACAGCAGGACTTGGTGGCTCTACGGCAACGTACAAGCCAGCGGATTTCCCCGGAACAGCGACCATGGAAGCTCACAGCGCAGGTGCTGGACTCTGCTTTGACTGTCACCTGACATCAACAGCAGATGCGACGATCCCCTGGGGCTACAGCACCTTTGGCGCAACTGACATGATAGTCAGTTACTGGACGAAGCCGGGCTGGGAAGGCGGAGTAGGTATAAATTCAGCCGGACCTCAGATCAGGTATCCATTCAAGGACGCTATTGGTAACATGGGCGGTCACTTCGGGGCATCGATGCTCCTGAATACAACGCCCGGTGATACGATCGACGGTCTCTGCTCAGCATGCCACGACCCGCATGGAGTAAGTCCAAGCCTCGGTGCAAACCAGCAGTACGCAGTACCGATGCTGAAAGGTACATGGCTGACCTCGCCGTATCCCGAGGATACTGCACCTTTAGCTACAAACTTGATTACAGGTGACAGTTCTAAAAATGATCAGGAGGCATTCCAGAACCCTTATAACGGACGCAGCGAGCCTGGCTATCACATTGACCAGAACACCTTTGGGACTCGCAGCGGTACGAACTGGCAGTGGAACGACTATAGTGCTGCCGGGATTAGCCAGAGCGAAACGCAGTTTGCAGGGCTCTGCCTGAACTGTCACGCCAAGGTGGACATTGATGCTGATACAAACAGTACATGGAAGAGTTACGACAGGATCCACGAGACGGTCAAGGGATGGGGAAGCAATGCACGTCACAACTTTGTCTGTTCCAAGTGCCATACACCGCACCAGTCATCGCTGCCGAGACTGATGATCACAAACTGTCTTGACTATAACCATAGAGGACAGGTGGTTTCTGGTGGTGTTGCCGGTGTCTTTTCAGCTAATTCCGGCAGAGACGGTGCAGGACAGGGACGGTTCCCGTCCGGCGGCGGTGGACATGGTAATAATCCACGGAACCAGGGTCCGTACTACTTCGGCAATGTCTGTCCCGGAGGCGCCAGCAATTGCAGTGATCAGCCGACATTACCAGATTTGATAAACTGTCATAATGATCCCGCTCTCGGTGGTACAAACTTCCCAGACAGTCAGTACTGGAACAATGTAACACCTTGGTAATATAATACAGCGATCAGGGACACGTCCCGCGGGACGTGTCCCATAATATAAGACCATTAATAACCTGGAAGGAGGTGTAGGATGAAAAAACTGACCTACGTAAAACCGAAAGTAGTTGGTACAACAAGTGTGCATCCCTGTTAATGCACCCAGGTAATGAATGAGGTGAGTTCTGGTACCAGGACTCACCTTATTTTTTTGTCCGGAGGAACCTTCCATGTTGGTTCAATGTCTCTGACCTGTCTGCCGACAGGCAGGCTTGAACCTTAATGACATATTATGGACAACAGAGTTGTCTTAATGTCAGGGGAGTTCACATCAGAGATGTGAACTAACAGGATGAGGTAGATTCCGGACAAGCCGGAATGACAGTTTAAATTCTATACTCATTGATATTTTACCGGTTATAACTTATAATCGATTTTATTATCACAGCACTATTTATATTATAAAAACAGGAGGATAACTAAGATGTTCATTCGATTAAAACATGTGCTTTCCTGCGTTACTGTTTTTAGCATTTGCTTAATGAGCAACAGTTCTTTTGCTGAAGATCCTGTGAAAAAAGATGTTCCGGAGATCAGGAAGGGAACCGTTACCGGAAGGATAATGGTCAGGGACAAGGGAGATGTTGCTCTTGCCTGGGGGCAGATCATGTTTTATGATATTCTGTCCGGGCCTCCTCCAGTACCTGAGAAGTATGAAAGAACTCCTGATATATCGCGCAGCCTTGATGCAGATGGTAAATTTAGTGTTGAAATTCCTGAAGGGAATTATTATGTTGGTGCGATTAAACGTCTATCAGGAGATAAACTTGGACCTCCACAGGAAGGGGACTATGTATACCGAAGCCTGGATGAAAAAGGAAAACCAAAATTGCATAAAGTCAAAGCAGATGAAACGCTTGACTTAGGGACAGTTGCAGAAGCATTTCAGATTTCAGAGGAAGATTTGACGAATCGCCGTATTACGACAGCATTAGAAGGCAAAATAGTGAGCACGGATTGGCTGCCTGTTGAAGGAGCGGTTGTAGTTGCCTTTACTGAGCCGATCATAGGGAGAAAGCCCCTCTTTGTATCAAACAAATCGGACAAGGACGGGAATTATGTTCTTCCCGTAACAGAGGGAACGTATTACCTGAGAGTACGAAACAGTTTTGCGGCAGGTCCGCCTGAACCGGGGCAGATTGTGGGTTATTACGGTGAAGGAACGCCCAAACCGGTGCCCATTAAAGACTGCAAAATTTTAAAAGGGATTGATTTTCAGGTGGTAGTGTTCCGCGGAAGGGGACCGTCTCCGCAGAGGGTGCCAAAAAGTCAGTTATAAATAGTTCAACAGTTCAGGAGGAGTTACCTTATGAAATTGAGATCTATCATAATTTTTATCATTTTAGTGTTCAGTTCATACGCAATGGCTGCAGAAACGTTAAAGGACGAAGCAGAAGTAAAGCAGTTTACGGATAACGTCATGGAAGAGGTAGGAAAGGGCAAGCTTGATTCCGCATTCAAGGTCCTGAGGCCCTATGTATATATGAATGATATTGAGTTCAATTCAAATAGAGACGAAGCAATGCAGTTGAGGCAAAAATATGCGATGCAGTATGGTCCTTCAAAGAGTTATAAATTTGTTCATGAGAAAAAAATAGGAGACTTTGTGCTGGGACTTCAGTACCTTGAAATAGCTGAGAAGCAGGCCATCGTATGGTCATTTTATTTTCTCAAGGTAGATGGTATATGGAAATTTGACGAGTTTGAATATACGCCGAGACTGGCGGATCTTTTTCAGTAGAGCGCAGGTTCAGAAACACGCCGTATATATAAATGAGAAGTTATTTCTAAGGAGGGTACCATGAAAAGGCTGCTTTTATTATTGTCCGTAATTTTATTTAGTATTATTTTATGCAGCAGTGCCTCAGCCATTGATACTGGTAAAAATTTAAGTACAGGCACTATTACCGGACAGCTAAAGGTCAAGGGAAAGGGGCCGATGACAGGAGGAATGGTCTTTTTCTTCAAAGAGGATTCCGGTCCGCCCCCTTCGGCAACAAAATACTGGAGGGTGCCGACTCATTCATTTAATATTGATAAGGATGGAAAGTTTGAAGCAATACTCCCTGAAGGGAAATATTATATGGGAGCAAGTCAGAAATTTTCCGGGGAGAGGCTGGGTCCTCCGAAGGATGGAGATTATTTTTTCATCAGTTCCGATGATAAGGGGAATCCCAGGTTACATGAAGTCAGCCAGTTTAAGAGTCTGGAAATGGGTGTAGTAGAAGAGGCTGCCCCTTTCAACTCTGAAACACTGGTTATCGTGGGTGGTACATCAATTGAGGGCAGGATTGTTGATGCAAAAGGCAAAGGGGTTAAAGGTATGCTGGTCTTTGCATTTCCCACACCTACCATGTTTGGAAGGCCTATGTTTGTTTCAGAGCGGACGAATAAGGACGGGAAATACCTGCTCAGAGTAGCCAGCGGCGGTACCTATTATTTGAGAACAAGAGCGAACTACGGCGGGGGACCGCCCACTGCTGACCAGATTATGGGGGTATATGCAAAGGGACAGGCTCTTACGATCAAGACAGGGGAATTAAAAAAGGGGATAGATATAACGGTCAGTACCATGGGGGTGCCGGAGTAACGAGGCAGGGCAGAGCTGGTTTGAAAAAGTTAGTTCAAATCTCTGATTTGAACTGGTAAGACATTAAATGTGGCGGACACTAAAAGCGTTTACAGGCATTGTAAACGCTTTTAGTGGTATTAAGATTATTATTTATTAAAAATGGGGTTCCGCCCCCAAACGACGGGTTATTTAAACTCCCTTTGGTCGTTTTAAATGTAAGGAAGGTTATTATTATATTCGCTCATTGACACTCGCTTTACATTTTCTTACTTGTGATTGCTTAATATCCGTGCTATTCCGGTCTGGCCGCTAAATTAAAAAAAACTCGCTCCGCTCAGACACTTTTTAATTTTTTGATGCGTCCAGTCCTGCATATCCCGGAAGCAATCAAAAGGGGGATAAAAGACAAAGATAAAAAAAGAACAACAACAACCTTCTGCGGCTCTCCTTTCCAAGGAGAAAGCAGTATTCCCCCCTTAAGCGATTTTAGGTGATGAAGGAGACCGTAAGGAATAGAGTTAATTTGTGTTTGAGCGGAGCGAGTTTAAATTAACTCCCTGGAGGTCGACTGAAGAACCGTTAAAAAATCGGTTCGGGGCGGCCTTTGTTGGTTACTTATTTGGCCGCGCAAATAAGTGACCGGGGTTTGGGGCCCCCATTTTAAATAATATAAGAATAATGTTTACAGTACTTGTAAACACTTATACTGACTACCGCAATTAAGACAACTCTGTTGTCATTACCTCAATAACTGAATGATCTCCACATATCCAGTTTCTCGCCGAAGAATATACCCAGTCCTCAGGCTTGCTTACATAACCTCTTTTAATGGGATTCATGTGTATATATTCAAGTTTCTGTTTAAAGAAATATCTTGATTGAACGATTTCAGAAAAATTATTCGGTTGCCAAATTTGAATATTGTTTTTCCGTTTCTTGAATAATGTAGTTTTTAACAGGTTTCTAATATATCGTCTTGGTTCATTATCAAGTTCTTTGCTGATCAATCGTGTTGTCCACTTCTTGAAATCCCTTAAGAAGTTGTCTGCGGATTGTCCGTTATCAGTTGAAAAAATCAGGTGTATATGATTGGACATGAAAACATAACCGTATAAATTAAGACCTTTATTCTGCTGGCAGTATTTTAAAGAGTTAATCAGGATAGCTGTGTATAATGGTTTAGTAAATATATCGATCCATTCAATCACTGTAAGAGTGCAGAAGTATATAGCATTAGGCAGTTGTCTGTTAACTCTTGGTACAGCCATTTGATTTGTCCCCTTATTTCTATTATATAGAATATAATTAATGTCAGAAAGGTTCAAGTCAGGAGACATTGAACCAACAAAGTATTCAGCATGTTAGTTCAATGTCTCTGACTTGAACCAACAAAATGTTCAGCATGTTAGTTCAATGTCTCTGACTTGAACCAACGTTCAGACAACTTTCAGCAGAGTCCGAATAATGCTGATTAAGAAACCAGCAATAATAAAGAGATGAACAACAACCAATTCACCCTCAAACCAATCGGGTTTGTCCGCTCAAAACTCAAATCCCTCGAAGAATGTCCAAAACAGGGACAGGAAGGAGCGCCTGATGCATGGATCGAGATTGATCATGCTTTTATTAAAGGACTTGACGACCTTGAAGTTGGCCAGGAAATTCTTATATTGACCTGGCTTCATCTTGCCAGACGCGATGAACTTAAGATTCATCCGAGGGCTGATAAGCAAAGGCCCTTGAAGGGTGTATTTGCAATGCGATCACCACACAGGCCTAATCCGGTTGGTCTCCACAAAGTAGAAATTCAGGAGATTGATCCTGTTGGAAGAATCAGAGTTTATCCATTGGAAGTTATTGATGGCACGCCGGTTATTGATATTAAATCAGTAAAAGAGGAGTTGGGAGAGGGGTAGGTTCTTTATCCAGTATTAGCGTTATGATCCGGTTGGTTCAATGTCTCTGACTTGAAACCTCCTGCCCTCGGTTGGTTCAACGTCTCCTGACTTGAACCTTTCCCCCCTCAGCTGCTCAATTGCTGACGACAGAGTTGTCTTAAGGTCAGGAGAGTTCACATCAGAGATGTGAACTAACAGGATAAATAAATTCAAAATTACAAATATCAAACTTGCATTTCACCAGTGTTACCAATTAAAATATAGTAACACTATGTCAGTTACGAGATTCGGCATATCACTTGAAAGCCCTTTGCTTAAAAGGTTTGACAGGCTTATAAATAAAAAGGGTTATGCAAGCCGCAGTGAGGCTATCAGGGACCTTATCAGGGACAGCCTTGTCACAGAGGAATGGAAGTCTGACAACACGGAAACGGTGGGAACGATAACCCTTGTCTACTCTCATGACACCAGGGAGTTAAATGATAACCTGAACGATATTCAGCATCATTATCACCAGCTAGTCATATCAACTACTCATATTCACCTTGACGGACACAATTGCCTTGAGGTGATTATTGTTAAAGGCAAATCAGAGGACATAAAAGCTGTTGCAGACAGATTGATAGGGATTAAAGGAGTGAAGCACGGGAAGTTGACGGCGACTACGACGGGTAAGCGGCTTAAATAGATTTTTTTTAAATGGTTAGTAGCACGGAAATGGGAATTGTAACACCGGACAGGCAGATAAACATGGTTCAGGTCAGAGACATTGAACCAACTCTACGTGGTTAATAGCCTGTTGGTTCAATGTCTCTGACTTGAACCATACTGACATTAAAAGACAACTGAGTTGTCGTAAGGTCAGGCAAGCCGGAATGACACAGTACTGAAGATGCGATAACAACAAGGGATTAACAAATGCATATACCTGACGGATATTTAAGCCCACAAACATATGTACCCCTGTTCGGGGCATCTCTGCTCTGCTGGTCAGTTGCCTTGAAGAAAATAAAAAAGGAACTCTCAACAAAGCAGGTCCCTTACCTTGCGATGGCTGCTGTCTTTTCATTCCTTATTATGATGTTTAACATTCCGATCCCGGGAGGGACAACAGGCCATGCAGTGGGAGCGGGCATTATTGCGGTCCTTCTGGGACCGTGGACTGCTGTTATAGCTGTTTCTGTTGTCCTGATCATTCAGGCTTTAATCTTTGGCGACGGTGGGATCACAGCCATCGGCGCTAACTGTTTTAATATAGCGGTAGTAATGCCTTTCGTGGCATACTGGGTATTCATGATGGTAAGGGGGAAATCTGCAACACCTGCAAGACTTTCAATAGCAGCCTTTATGTCAGGATATGTCAGTCTCACGGTATCAGCAATAATGGTTGCGATCCAACTTGGTATACAGCCGCTCATAGCACAGTCTCCTGATGGTCAACCTCTTTACTCACCTTATCCGCTTTCGGTTGCCCTTCCTGTTATGGCACTGGAACATCTGCTGCTGTTCAGTATTGTTGAAGGGGTTGTGACCCTGCTCCTGTTTAAATATTTTATGAAAAATGAACCGGAACTAATTTATGCAGCACAGGGCCGGGATAAATAAAATGACAAAGACCCAGAAAAAACTATGGATAGGACTGGTGATCATGGCGTTAATCTCACCGCTCGGCATTATTCTGCCTGAGCTGTTGAATTCAGGAGATGCATGGGGAGAGTGGGGAACAGACACCCTGGAGAAACTCCTTGGGTATGTTCCTGACGGTCTGAAGAAATACGCGGAATTCTGGAAGGCCCCTGTCCCTGATTACAACCTCGGAGGCGAAGAGAGCTCGATGGCAGTACAGGTCATTTCTTATATTGCATCAGGGTTAATAGGAATCCTTGCAATTGCCTTTGTGATATATCTGATTTCAAAAGTGGTGATGAAACATGGCTGATAGAATCCCCCCCTTCCTTTTAGAAAAACCAGCTTCCCACGTTTTTGTTGAGGGCAGGGGAAAGATAAAAATATCATTCATTGAAAAGGGGATAAACCAGATGGCAGATGTAATAAAGTCCGGCTATATACAATGGGAAACTGCCTCGATGGATGGATTTGTTCAAAGAATCGATGCCCGGGTAAAAGTAATGTTCCTCTTTTTCTATGTCATAATCATCAGCCTTGAAAAAGAAATAATGCCCGAAGTATATCTGGGAAGTTTTTTCTTTGCTCTTGTTCTGCTTTCGCGTCTGAATGTATTCAGTTTTTATAAAAAGGTTTTTCTTCTTGGATTTTTATTCGGATTTCTTATAGCTTTTCCCTCTGCGCTTAATATAATTGTAAAAGGGGAAATTATATTTCCCGTATTGCATTTATCAAAGGAGTATCATTTCTGGGTTTATCATGTCCCGGCTGAAATCGGCATCACGAGAGAGGGGCTCAATGTTGTAGCCATGCTTACCATACGGGTTGTAAACTCACTCTCGGTTGCCTTTCTCGTTCTTAATACTACGCCTTTCCCGGATATCATAAAGGCATTAAAGCTCATGAAGGTGCCTGACAGTTTTCTGATGATAATTACACTTTCTTACAAGTATATATTTATTTTTGCAAAAACAGTTGAAGACATGCATCGTGCAAAGAAAAGCAGACTGGCCAGACAGGTAAGTGATAAAGATGCCAGGAAATGGGCAGCAGGAAGAATGGGATTTATTTTTAACAAAACAAGAATGCGCTGTGAAGAGATATTCAAGGCCATGCTCAGCAGAGGGTTCTCTGAAGAGGTGAAATTATATGAGCCGAGACAACCTGATTCTCGTGACATTGTTACGGGTGGTATACTTTTAATTGTTGGAATTTTCTTTTTATGGGTTTGAGGAGTAAGCAAAATGTTATTACTTGCCAAAAGTTGTTTGTTCACATCTCTGATTTGATCTTGAGTGACATTAAGACAACTCTGATGTCAATAATTGAGATGTAGAAGTGAAGTAATGGTTCAAGTCAGAGACATTGAACCAACAGAGGGTGGAAGGTTCAAGTCAGGAGACATTGAACCAACAGAGGGTGGAAGGTTCAAGTCAGGAGACATTGAACCAACAGAGG
>CALZJD010000091.1:11617-19177 GCA_945787795.1 Thermodesulfovibrionia bacterium
AGGGTGGAAGGTTCAAGTCAGGAGACATTGAACCAACAGAGGGTGGAAGGTTCAAGTCAGGAGACATTGAACCAACAGAGGGTGGAAGGTTCAAGTCAGAGACATTGAACCAACAGATAGCAGGAAGGATCAAGTCAGAGACGTTGAACCAATATAGAATATTAAATAGATATGGAAAATATAATACGTCTGGAAAACATAAGCTTCAGCTACTACGACAGGATACCTGCGGTCAGTGATATTTCTCTTGAGGTGAAAGAGGGAGAGAGATTTGCCGTTATCGGCGCGAATGGTACAGGTAAATCAACCCTCCTTCAGATCATGAGCGGTCTTGTACACCAGTCAGAGGGGAAAGTCTTTTTCAGGGGGAAGGAGGTATCAGAGCAGACCCTGAAGAACAGGAGTTTTTTGAAGTTCTTCAGAGAGCGGGTAGGATATGTATTCCAGGATTCCGACATCCAGCTTTTCTGCCCTACGGTGCTTGACGAACTGCTCTATGGACCGCTCCAGCTTGAGATAAACGAGCGTGAAGCACTGGACAGGGCAAATGAGGTATTAAAAATGCTGGAAATGGAAAACCTCAGGGACAGGCCGTCGTATATGTTGTCCGGCGGAGAGAAGAAGAGGGTAGCCATAGGATCAGTGCTGACTATGAATCCTGAAGTTGTTCTTTTTGATGAACCTACTAACGGTCTTGATCCAAGGACGCAGGTCTTTCTTGTTGAGCTGATGCTTTCTTTAAGTGAGGCAGGAAAAACATTAATTTTAGCGACCCATGACCTTTCGCTTGTAGCCGAGCTTGAGACAAAAGTAGCACTCCTGTCTGAAGAACACTCGGTGGAGAAGATAGGCAGTGCTGATGAGATTCTTAAAGACGATGACCTTCTTCTCAAGGCAAATCTCATACATGAACATATTCATTTCCACGGCAAGAAAGCGCATAAGCACAGACACTCCCATTATTCCACTCATAAACATTAAAAGGAATTCCGGTCATTCCCGCAAGCGAAGCGTAACAGGAATCACATGTGTAAGATTCCGGACAAGCCGGAATGACGAGGATGGAGCCACTGTCATTCTCGCGAACGGAGTGAGACGGGAATCGACCTCGTTGGTTCAATGTCTCTGACCTGCCCTGTACCATACGGTTCAGGGCTTGAACCATGATGACATTAAAGACGACAATTGAGTTGTCTTAAGGTCATGCGAGTTCACATCAGAGATGTGAACTAACAGGGCTGCATGCGCAATTATTACATTGTTAATAAAACTCTCCCAATGGTAAAATATAATGATAACTGATATTAAAAAATCCTTTGTTGAAGGATATTTAAAACAACTATGTTATATCATCTGTTCATTAAACCTGTCGCTCGATTATCTTTGAGAAAGCCTGTTCCATGAGAAAGACTTTCATAATTTATCTCCTTTTTTTATTACTTCTTCTGCCAACACTTGCTCCGGGCAAAGTTATAGAATCTGACACAACCTGGTCAGGTGAAATATCTATAGATGAAAACATTCTCATACCAGAAGGAGTTACTCTTACGGTTTTACCGGGGACTATTGTTCGCGTTATAGCATCAGAGGGTACAAAGACAGACCCCGAATTCATATCATTCCTTACGGAAATCACAGTCCGTGGAACATTAATAGCAGATGGCAGAAAAGAAGCACCCATAATGATCTTATCAAAAAGTGATGAAAGATCCGGATGGGCAGGAATAATTAATGACGGAGGTAAAACTGTTTTGCGCCACACGGTTATTCGTGATGCTGATGCAGGGGTTGATGTCATAAAAGGCACTGTTTCAATAAAGGATTCCACATTGACAAACAATCGCTATGGTCTTACTGTTCAGGGCAGGGAATCTGCAGTTACTATCCGGTCTTCCAGCGTGAAGGAAAATGATTACGGACTTTTTTTACTTAACGGGGCAGAGATTGAAAGCATGGATTCTGTTATAAAGGGGAACAGAAAAAAGGACAGCTATACCGCATCTGCCAAAGATTATTATCCGGTTCTCAAGGCATATAAACGTAAGGAGAAGAGTGAGAGCCGGTCATATGGCGATCAGGTTTTTCTTGACACAGTAGTATGGCAGGGCACAATAAAAGTCAATGGGACTATAAGAGTGCCCCTGAGCGGAAGGCTCATTATACTGCCGGGCACAGTAGTTGAGTTCAGTAAAAAGGACACGAACAATGACGGTATCGGTGAGAACGGACTTTTTATTCAGGGCGGCATCATTGCAAAAGGGACTAAAGAGAATCCGATCCTGTTCAGGTCAGCAGAAAAAGATACATCACAAAGTGACTGGGATTCGATCAATATCCTTAACAGTGACAGGGCCCAGAACCTGATCGAATACTGCCAGATCGAAAACGCATACAGGGGGCTGCATTTTCATTTTGCCAACGTAGCGGTAAAAGAGTCAGTCATTAAAAATAACTCGCGGGGCATACAGTTTCAGGAATCGATTGTTGAGATTAGCGGGACCCATTTTTATGACAACAACAGCGCTCTCTGGGCAAGAGACTCAGAGATTAATTTTTATGACAACCTTGTGTACCACAACTATTCAGGTATAAATTTCTTTCGCAATACAATCACCTTCAGGGAGAACTCAATAATGAATAACATACAGGGAGGCCTTCGCGTCAGGGAAGGATTGCCTGTGATTGAGAAAAACATGATAGACGGCAACAGGTACGGCATGCTGGTCGTTGATTCAGTTTACGGAACGTTTAACAGTAATGTTATCTCAAACAACCTTGAATCAGGAATATCCCTTCGGGGTCCGGTGAATATCGAGATCAGTGAAAACGTGGTCCAGGGAAACGGACTTTATGGAATTAATATCCAGGAATCAAGCGCAGTTATCAAGAACAATCTTATTGCGGACAATAAAGAAAGAGGAATCGGGATTATTTCATTCAGCGGGATGATTACTGAGAATAATATAGTAAGAAACGGTCTCTACAATTTAGGGATAGATGGTAAGGCTGACGTATCTGCCAAAGGCAACTGGTGGGGAGAGGGTGACATTAAAAATACTATATATGACATTGAACATGACCCGTCCAAAGGAAAGGCTGTTTACATGCCGATAATGGCAAAAGCTGCCATTTTGGCATGGCCATTGAGTACGATCCAGGCTGACACTACATGGCAAGAGAGCGTAAATATTAGGAAAATTGTAACTGTTATGCCTGGCATTGATCTTGCAATTTTACCGGATGTACATGTGCTCTTTTCAGAAGGTGCCGGACTCGTTGTAAAGGGAAGGATATTTGCCCGGGGTGAAAATAATGCACCCGTTACATTTTCCTCATATAATAACAAAAAAGCAGAAGCATGGGACGAGATCAGGCTTGAACATGCTGATGGCAGCCTGTTCACAAACTGCATCATTGAGAATGCTACCTGGGCACTGCACATTCATTTTACCGATCTTACCATACAGAAATGTTTAATAAGAAATAACTATGGAGGTTTGAGGTTCAGGAGCGGTCCTGTAGATATTATGAACACGTCCTTCTCAGGAAATGAAATAGGCTTGAGATCAAACAGGGGTATAGGAATTCTTGCAGAAAGTTTAATAGCCGAAAACAGGATAGGAATTTTTATAAGGGAAAAGGGCGGCGGAATAAAAATCAGAAGAAACAATTTCCATGATAATAGTGACTATAACATCCGGGTGGGTGACTTTAATGATGAAGATGTTGATGCTAAAGAAAACTGGTGGGGAGGTGCAGAACCGGGAGACACGATATTTGATGAAAGGTTTGAACCCGGCATAGGCACGGTACTTTTTAATCCTGAAGCTGAAAAGCCCTTTGTCCTGAAGCTGTTTTCAGATATTCCAGAAGAAAAGAAAAAGGGGAAGACGGGGATAATGAAATGACGAGAGTTACCTGGCTGATATGTCTAATCCTGTTTATAGCAGTTGCTGCTATGTTGACCACTCCGGTCACTGCTGAAGAAGCAGCGCAATTGAGCGGGATGATTTCTGACGTTGAGGGAAGCCCGGTCCAGGGGGCAATGCTGTATGTGTATAACAGTCCTGATGTGAGAAGGACTGCTGAATTTATATCATCGCTTACTGATAAAGACGGGCAGTTCAGCATTATGGTCCCTGCGGGAAAATACTGGCTTGTTGCCCGTGTTAAAAAGGGAGAGGAGTACGGGCCTTTAATGCCGGGTGATAAACATTCAGGCGACCCGGTTGAAATTGAACTTGTTTCTGAAGGGAAAGAAGAATTGGATTTTGTTGTGGCTGACCTTAAGGATGCGATAAGAATGAAAAAGGAGGCAATGGACAGGTCTTTTAAAGTTACCGGAAGAATTATTGATAAAAACGGAGAGCCCCTGACCAATGCTTATGCCATTGCGAACAAAAGCAGAGAGATTACGCGAATCCCTGATTTTTTATCAGCCTGGATTGATGACAGGGGACGGTTTACTCTCTATATTCCTGAAGGGAAATACTATTTGGGAGGGGCAGAGGAGTTTCCTCCTGGCCGGAGTTACTTCATCAGTCAGGAAATAACTGCTGATGCCGATAAGTCAGGCATAAATATAGTAAAAAAAGAGACCAGATAAACTGTATGAAATTCACAATTTCTCTATATTCTATATGTTATATTAAGTGAAAGGGCGATAATTATAATTTAGTCAGAAAGATTATTGAAATTTAAATACAGATAGAGAGGACGTAATAGAGATGAATACCATGAAAAAGGCTGTATTTATTTTGATGGTACTAATGTTAATTGTACCAGCTGTATTTGCCTGTGTTGGCAAGACACTTACTATTGGTGTGATCGATTCAACAGAGGGGAAAGTATTTGCCGAGATGTTATCTACTCTTGTAAATGAGAGGACCGGTACAACAATTAACATTAAGTTCTTTGATAAGAGCCAGGACATTTATGAGTCGGTCAGCAAACAGGATGTGGATATTGCCATCGAAAACACAACAAGGGCAATGCATGTGCTGAATATGCCGCAGGAAGATGACATTAAAAAGGCATATAAGATCGTAAAGGCCACATATGAAAAGGAAAAGGGACTGATCTGGCTTAAACCCTTTGGGTTTACAAAGGTCGGAAGTGGTGAGCCCCCGGCTTATACAGCGACCATTCTGAGGATGGATATTCTGAATAACTTTCCTGCACTTCCAAGACTGTTTAACAAACTGGGAAGCAAGATCAATGATGCAACCTATACAAAATTGATCAAATCTGTTGAATCAGGAGAAGAACCAAAAAGAGTTGCCAAGGATTTTCTGAAATCAAAGAAGCTCATATAATTTAGAAGGGCAAGTGTAGGGATTATTGAAGAGGTTAGAATGGGTCTATCAGTTTCTTGCATCGAAGAAATTAACGATAATAGTATTTCTGGTTCTCGGACTCATCTTTATTCCGAGGACTTTTTCAGAAGAGACAGATATTCAGGTGGGCTATCTGGGGAATATTTTTTTCGGGTTGCTCAGCCTGAACATGATACTGTGCACTGTCCAGAGGATAAAGACCCTTGCAAAGTCGGTCCTTATCATGCACATCGGAATTCTGGTGACTTTTGCAGGAGTAGTAATAAGCTCATTTGGTTATATAGCAACGGTGAATGTCTATGAAGGAAGCTCTGTTGATACCGTTTATCGATGGGACCTGGAAAAGGATGCACCTCTGGGAGTTGATCTGATGGTGAAGAGTGTGAATCTGGAATATTATGCCAACCCTGTCAGAGTCGGGGTGCTCAGGGGTGAAGAAAAGGAGGGCCTCTTTGAATTGAAGACCGGTGAGAGTTTTAACATGGATAGATATAAAATTTTGGTTGATTCACTGGAGGTTATCGAGAAGAATCTTCACCTGAGTGTGTATGACGGAGACAGGCTGATCGGTTTTGCTCAGACTGCTGGAAACAATGATCTCCCTTCAGATTTCCCCTATGAGTTTAAACTCGTAGCTTATCAGGATACGGCTCTGAAGAGAGCGTGGGCATACCTTGAGCTGTCCAGAGATTCGAAAATCCTGGCAGAAGGTATTTCAAAAGTGAATGGACCGCTTAACTGGCAAGGGATTAATTTTCATCATGTCAATGTTGATTATGACGATTATGGTAACCGCTATGCCGGGATCCAGATTACCTATGATCCGGGTATAAATTACGTGTATACCGGTTTTATTATTTTGTCTATCGGCTGTCTCATGTATGCAATGAGGAGGTTTTATGCATACCGTTTTTAGACAGGACTGGATATCAGCGTCTATGATAAAGCTGTTACTGGTTGTGAGCATGATTTTTGTTGTTTCATCATGTACCTCGTCTGCTGATAAGGCCGGGAAGCCAACGTACAAAATCGGATATATGATATGCAACAGTGAACTTGACACGCTTCAGCGTTTTGAACCTTTCACCGCATATCTGGGTGAAAAGCTGGGTGTTAATTTTGAAATGGTCGCAATTGACACGACAGACTTTACAAAACATATTGATGAACTTCATTTCACTCATACAAATTCATTGCTCTACGTTATCATGAACAGGAACCACGGTGTTGAAATTCTGGCTGCTGAACAGAACGGATCACTCGGTGCAAAGGCAAAGGGTATGATTATAAGCTCTAAAAAGAGCGGCATTAAGAACGTGAAAGATCTGAAGGGGAAAACCATGATATTCGGCCCCATGCTCGGGCCAACATCTTTCATGGCACAGGTTGATCTTTTGATGAAAGATGGTGTTGATCCTGAAGATGACCTTGCATTTTATTCCATTCCCAACGGTTCGTTTAAACATGAAAAAGTGATTTATGGTGTACTGTTTGATAAATACGATGCAGGTGCTGCGCCTCTTCTTGATTTTGAGAGGATGGTCGAGGACGGAAGGATAGATGCAGATGATTTCACCATCCTTGCTGAAGGTGATCCCATGCCGTATTGCAATTTCGGTGCTACACAAAAAGTGGATGAGAAATTTGCGCAGAAATTCAAGCAGGTGCTGCTTGATATTAAAAAGGATGATACCGTTAAATATAAGGGACAGGTATTACATGTACTTGATAAAGCAATAGTCGATGGATATGAAGATATTAAAGATGCGGATTTTGACGGTATACGTGAGATGGCAAAGAGAACAAACATGCCGCCATATCAGAGGTATTAATGGACACTCTGGATAGAATATCGATCTGGATAATAGTAATTTTAATTATCACTTCATTTGTGCTCACCGGCGGTCACAGGGGAGAAGCCAGGCCCGGGAATAAACAAAAGCAGAGGTCAGCTGCAGCAGACTATGCGCTCATAAATGCTGAAGTACAGAATAAAGTTAAAGTTGCCAGGAATCTCATGGAGTCTGGTAACCTGGAAAAGGCTGAAATGCTCGTGAAGGATTTGATTGAAAAGTTCCCCTATGAGGGGGCACCACACATGATCATGGGCGACCTGTTAATGAGGAAGCAGGAACAGATCAGGGCCATGCCTGAATACAAGGCAGCGGTTGATCTCAACCCTGATTATCTTGATAAAAAAACAGACATGTTTCAGGGCAAGAAA
>CALZJD010000092.1 GCA_945787795.1 Thermodesulfovibrionia bacterium
GATAAAGGCAGTCCGCCAGATGATCCTCTCGGAAACACTTGAAGGCAGAAAAAAGGCCCTTGCCAAATTACTCCCCTTCCAGAAGAAGGACTTCCTCGGCGTCTTCAAGGCAATGAAAGGACTTCCTGTTACCATAAGGCTTCTTGATCCGCCTCTCCATGAGTTCCTGCCCCACACTGATAACGATCTGAAGTCTCTTGCCAAGAGCATGAGAGTACCGTTTGCACAGCTTAAGGCAAAGAACGAATCGCTCCATGAATTTAATCCCATGCTGGGGCATCGCGGCTGCCGTCTCGGTGTTTCCTATCCTGAGATATATGCCATGCAGGCACAGGCGATCATGGAGGCTGCCTGCCAGCTTAAGAAGAGAAAAGTTAAAGTAATTCCTGAAATCATGATCCCTCTCGTCAGTCATGTCAAAGAACTCGAAGCCATGAGAGAGGTTGTTGTAAATGTTGCAACTGAAGTTCAGAAAAAAGCAAAAGTCAAGGTCCCCTATACAGTAGGAACAATGATCGAACTTCCGCGCGCATGTGTCACCGCTGACGAGATAGCCAGTGTCGCGGACTTCTACTCATTCGGCACTAATGACCTTACCCAGACAACATTCGGTCTCTCAAGAGACGATGCGGGCAGGTTTCTCCCCTTCTATGTAGAAGAAGGAATACTGCATGAAGACCCATTCGTATCAATCGATATCGATGGTGTCGGCCCGTTAATGAAAACCGCGGCTGAGCTGGGAAGAGGCGTGAAAAAAGATCTCAAACTCGGTATTTGCGGTGAGCACGGCGGTGAGCCCAAATCAGTTGAGTTCTGTCATAACATCGGGCTTGACTATGTAAGCTGTTCACCTTTCAGGGTGCCTATCGCAAGGTTTGCAGCTGCACAGGCACAGTTGAAAAAGAAGAGGAAGAAGTAGTCAGCTATCAGCGTTCAGCTGTCAGCCATTAGCTTCAAAAAGCGGTCTTCATACGAAGACCGCTTTTTTACTTATTATTATACGGTTAACAAATAACAATGAATAAATCAGATTAAGATTCTATTCACACCTAACCCACATTATTCACACGTTCAGGGAGGTAAGCTTTAAAAAAAGTTTTGGGAGTGGCTTTAGGGGAAGATTACTGGATTACACTTTGTATATTGATCAATATCAGAGAATGTTCATATTTTATTGCATCTTGGCGTATTAAAATCTTTTTTAAAGCTTACCTCCCTGGCCTTACATATTTATGAATAATGAGGGCTAAAGCACATATTTAATCAGTAAGAACCCTCCTATAAGCAAAATCATGAATAATATACTTAAGAGGTTAAAGTACTTCTCGATGAAATTCCTGATTGGAGATCCGAATTTCCAGATAAGGGCAGCAACTATAAAAAACCTGGTACTTCTGCCTATAATGGATGCCAGTGTAAAAAGCCAGAAATCAAATTTAAATACACCGGAAGCGATGGTAAAAACCTTATAGGGGATGGGCGTAATCGCAGCAATCAATATGCCCAGAAATCCGTGCTGTTCATATTTTGTCCTGATCAACTCCATTACTTCCTGGCCATGATAAAAATCTACAATAGGTTTTCCCACTGTTTCATATCCATACAAACCTATAGCGTATCCTAAAACCCCTCCGATGACAGATCCAATCATGCAAATCAATGCATACTTAAATGCCTTTTTGGGAATGGAAATAGCCAGGGTAATCAGTAGAACATCAGGAGGTATCGGGAAAAAAGAGGACTCGGCAAAGGCAAGAAGAAAAAGCGCGGGCACAGCATAGGGAGTTTCAGCCCAGTGTAATACCCAGTCATAGAGCTTCCTGATCAGTTTCACCTTGTTATTACCTTCTCATTCTTCATGTTAGTACGTTCCTGGGAATTTCCTGTTCAGCCGGTTATATCGTAATTTGAAAAAAGGGCAAAAAAAAGGCGGGGTCAAACTCACCGCCTTTTCTGTCAGACCTTCAGGCCTACTTTATGGGGGGATTAACCGCCGCCGCTGCAATCAGATTAATATATTCCTTGATTATTGATCTCCTGATGTTGTGGATGTATATATTCTATAGAAAACGTCCTGCTCTTGGCAATAAAAATATTACTGCTTTAATATTTATTTTTATTATTGTTTATTTTCAGTTAGTTAGACATGCCTATCTCAGGCTATTTATAAGGCAAATAGAGCTTTAAATCAATAGTCAAACAATATGAAATAACCTGAAAACGGGTTATTGTTATGAGTTGGAGCATGCCGATAATATGGCCAGGTCCATCGGCAAGACACAAAAAATCAGTTCAAAATTTTATTAAGCAGAGCGAATACTGTCTCCAGGTTTTTCCTGTCATCATCTTCATCGTCCTTGGGAGTTTCAAGTATGATTGGTACGTTTGTAATGCTTCTGTCAGATAATATATTCCTGAACCCCTCAATACCTATTGATCCCCTGCCAATATGTTCATGTCTGTCCACTCCCGACTCCAAAGGCTTTTTTGAATCATTCAGATGAATCAGTTTAAGCTTATCAATACCCATATACTTTTTAATTTCATTAACCAGCGTATTCAGTCCTTCCCCGGCTGCAATGTCATATCCGGATGCAAAGGCATGACATGTGTCTATGCATATGCCGGCTATCCGGTCATTATTACATATGTCCATAATATCTGCCAAAGCATGTATTGACGATGTTATGTCCCCCCTCTGCCCAGCAGTGTTTTCAAGTATGATTGATGCCCTGCCCTTCTTATTGATGCTTCTCTTCAGCGCCATTGCCGCCTTCTCTCTTGCTTTTTTCTCATCCTCGCCGCGTGCACTTCCCGTATGCAGAACAACATATTCAGCACCGATCATGTCCGCATTTTCCATTTCATAAGAAAGGAGATCCATGGACTTCTTTACCACAACCGATGATAGTGATGCCAGATTTATAAGATAAGATGCATGAACAAAAACAGGACTAATGTCATATTTCTGCCTTAATTCAGCAAAATGATTTACTTCAGCAGCTGGAATACGGGTCTTTTTCCATTGTCTTGGACTGTGGGAAAAAATCTGAATTGTATTACAGTCTAAATGAGCTGCTCTTTCTATTGATCTGGAAATACCCCCTGCTATAGAGGTATGCACCCCTACTCTAACACGAGGTCTTTTATTCTTTTTTTTCAATTAATTAAGGGAGGTTGTCTAAGGTTATTGCTTAATCAATACTAAGAGTCATCTAGTCTATAATGAGAGAGGACTTTTCCAGCTCACTGACCATAAGATCAAAGTTATCAGGATTTTTCCTCCACAAGGCAACCATTGCATCGTATGGTTCCATTGCACCTCCCGGGTCCACAGGATTCAGAAACCGTCCAAAGATGGCCTCGAATATCTTCCTCTTATCATTATCTCCAAACAGGTCTTCATATGCAAAACTTATCTTCTGTGCGGTAAGCTGCGCCTTTTCATATGCCTTAATATCCATGGTTATTCTCCCTCACAATGCTTAAGCCTGTTTTATTCATATTGGCTATGAAGAAATAAGGCCTGGTAAAAAACGTTTTGTTCGTTATAAATTATGTGCATCAGCAATCAGTCTGAATGGATCAGATCCCCTTTTGTACTGCCTTTCTTGCCAGTGCGTCAGCTTCCGTATTCATTTCCCTCCGAACATGAGTAATTTTACAACTGTCAAAATCATGAGAAAGTTTTTTTGCACGGGTCCAGAGTCTATACAGGTTTTTATTTTTTACTTTATACATTCCGTTCATCTGCTTCACAAGCAGCTCGGCATCAAGGTAGATATCTATGTTTCTCACTCCCAGGGACCTTGCCTTTTCCAGTCCCCGGATCAGGGCCGAGTATTCAGCTACATTATTTGTAGCATTGCCTATATATTCTGATAATCTGCAGGTTCTGCTTTCGCCTGACAATGCGCTGTCATCAATGCTGATGAGTACGCCTATTCCGGACTTTCCGGGATTTCCGCTTGATGCTCCGTCACAGAACATTGTTGCAGACTTTGACTGGTATTCTTTTGAAGCAGAGCTTTCTCCAGATTCAAACAGGTCCGGCTGAGAGTTGCCATTATTGAAGTCCTGTGTCATTAAGAAGACTGGGTGATTGACTGGGCGTTTTCATCAGCAGGGGGAGGCTCTTGATAATATAAAAACCTCTTACAGAAATAGCAGGTATAGGTCCTGTCTGTTTCTTTTATATCATTGTACAGCTGCGGCGGGATATTGGTATTACAACCAAGGCATATTTCATTTTTTACCTGGACCACGGCAAGTCCGCCAAGCCTGTCAACTTTCTGCATATATTGATCATAGATATCTTTATCTATTCTTGTTGAAAATTCATTTCTTTTTGCCTTGTACATATCAATTTCTGAAATGAGTCTGTTTTTTTCCTCTTCTATCAGTTTTTTCTGTTTGTTAAAGTCCTCTTCTGCCTTTTTGACTTTTTCCTCTTCCTTTTGAACGTCACCCGCAAAGGCCTCAATCTCTTCCATCAAAACAAGGATCTCATCTTCAATTTTATGAATGTTGTTTTCAAAGACCTCGATCTCCTTACGGTGCGCCTCATATTCCTTGTTCGTTTTGATGTCACTGCTTCTGGTCTTGAGCTTATTAATCTTGTCCTGGACATCATCCAGTTCCAGGTCCCTGGCATGTTTCTTTTTGTTAAGAGTTTCTGCCTTTTTCTTTATGGATTCAGATAAAGCGCGGGATTCCTTGAGAGGGTCTTCAAATTGAGCGAGCTTACGGGGCAGCAATTCCATGTTATCGGTTATAGATTCAATAGCAGTGTCAAGTTCCTGAAGCTCAATCAGAAGTTTTAGTTGTTCATTCAAGTTATTTTCAATCCTTTTTTCAACAATTCAGAGATAAACTGGTGGGCCCACCAGGACTCGAACCTGGGACCAACCGGTTATGAGCCGGTGGCTCTAGCCAACTGAGCTATGGGCCCTAATCAGTTAATCTCTGACATGACATTCTATGACAAAACAGTCAAAAATGCAAACTTTTGACCTTCTTATCAGGTGACGATAATGGCAGACTTATGATACGAATGAAATACGGGATGTATGGTCTGACGTGATTATAAAAGCTGGTGAGAAATCAGGAAACTAAATTTCATGCATTACAGCGACCCGTTTATAAAAACCGCATTTTCTGCAGTCTCCCAGTTTCTGGGCCACGGCCCCGCTTACTTTTTTACCGCAAAATGTTCCGGCCACAACCCAGCACATGCGCCCATAGTGAGGATAGGCAGGGCATCTCATATTGACTGCACCTTCGGCGTTTTCGACTCCGCATTTAGTAAATTCCCAGCACTTGATTTTCGATCCGTTCTCTGGGCTCTGATAGGGGAAGTACATTTTAAACGTCGTTCCATCGCCAGGCTCACTGTCAACAAATATCAATCCGTTATGCTCATCCATGATCTTTTTACATATTGACAGGCCAAGCCCGGTGCCTACCCCGATCTCTTTTGTGGTATAAAAAGGTTCAAACATCATTTCCGAGGCATCTTTTGAAAGCCCCGGGCCTGTGTCCTTAACCTCTACAACAACATATTCAGCATAGTAAAGAATTTCCCTGTACGTTTTAATCGAGAGTATGCCCCCTTCCGGCATGACATCGATTGCATTCGATATAAGATTGTTAACAGCCTGCCTCACGTGGTCCCTGTCAATAAGAATGTCCGGAAGAGGTTCTGCAAGATCGCTGGAGATTGCAATCGACTGATCATCGCATAATCCCCTGATTGTATCGATCAGTTCCCCGACCGTATCATTTATCTGCCGGTTCTCCATTTCAAACCTTGCTTCTCTCGAAAACATCAGGACATCTCTCAATATTCTCTCCAGCCTGTCAACCTCAGACATAACAATCTCAGCGTATTCCTTTTCCCTTGTACCAGCAATTAATTTCTTGTTCAACCTTCTTGCAAATCCACCTATTGACGTGAGCGGGTTCCTTATTTCATGTGCCACATCCGCTGTCAGTCTGCCCAGGGCAGACAGTTTCTCTCCCTGTATAAGTTTTTCCTGTATACTGCGCAGCTCATCAATGTATCCTTCCAGCTCCCTGTTAAGGTTTTCTATTTTGTCCTTGTCGCTTTTCAGTTTTTGAGAAAGCATACCCAGTGGAACCGCAAGCAGGAAGAGAAATGCAATCCTTACAAAAAAGTCTGCCCAGTGGAGAGAGCCAAAATCACAACCACAGCTCATGAAATAGAGTACGGACGAAACAGCAGCTATAATGGTCCCGGGTACAAGACCAAAGTAGAATGAATAGAGAGCAGTCATCAGGTAAAACCCGTTAAAAAAAGAACTCTCAAAACCCCCTGTTACGCGGACCAGCAGAGATGTATACACAAGATCAAATAAAAGAGAGACCCCGTAAATCGTTTTCTTCTTTTCAGGAGAGATGAACAGCCATATATATATCGCGATGCTATAGATTAAAAAATAAATATATATACGTCTGACGTTTTGGAAGGTCTCCGGTGAAATGTCAGCGAGAAGGAGCCAGCCTGTGCCTCCGAGAAATATAATTATGCGCAGAAAAACAAATGCCCGGTCAGCTATCTCAATTTGGGGTTTTGCCTTTCCCCAGATTGAATTAAGTTTTTGAAAGGGATTCATAAAACAGACTCTTTGATAATTGATGTTGATATCAACTTAACACATTGCAATCTGCAGAGCTATAGTCACTTCTAAAATAATCATTCCTATAATTAATAACAGCATGTATAGATAAAAATAATCAAGTCATCCTGTTTTTAGTTTTCGGAAAAACCTGATTAATTCTTAACATCTTACTATCAGTTCTCGTTTTAATATCATGTTGAAGTTTTGCACGGGTATCATACATAATAGTTGCATGAATCCCACGTTTACAAAGGTCCATGCGGAAATATTGCGAGGTATGAAGCTTGCAAAATGCCGGAAATGCGGCTGTATGAGAGGCACGCTCGAAAACCTGAAAGCATCCCTGCCACTTCTCAAATTGAAAGATGCCAGGGAACTGCTCCGGAATGTTCATGAGTGGTCTGAGAAACTCGAACCTCAGGAATATCCGTGCTTTGGATGTAAATACTGCATTCCTCCGGAAGCAATGACCATGCTCACTGCCAGATACCCGAAACTCGCATCTGCCACATTATCAAGTTGTGAAATTCAGGTAGATACCAGCTCATGGCCCCCTGTTGAAGGTGAATATACTGTTATGGACACATCTGCTCCGGTGGCTGTTACCACGCTTGCAAGTGTAAAGCTGGAAGAAAAACTTGTCAAAGCCAACCCGCCAGGACTATGTATGGTTGGAAAGACAGAAACAGAAAATATCGGTATAGATAAAATCATAAAAAATACAATATCCAATCCTTCCATATCATATTTGATCCTTGCCGGAAAAGAAGCGCCAGGGCACCAAAGCGGAAAGACACTGCTCGCTCTATTGAAAAACGGAGTGGACAAGAACATGCGTATTGTTGGATCTGACGGAAGACGTCCAATACTAAAAAATGTATCTTCTGCAGATGTA
>CALZJD010000093.1 GCA_945787795.1 Thermodesulfovibrionia bacterium
GGAGAACCTGAGATGACGGAGCAGGACCGGCCGGTTGTGGATGAGTCAGCAACTATCCAGGTGCGCTCTGAAAATGAGAGAATCCGGAAACTTGAAGATGAACTGGAATTGCTAAGCAGTGAATTTAATGAGCTTAAAAAGGCATTTATCGACCTGAAGTCCCAGTTTGAATAAATTTCCCTCAGTTTTTTATCACACTTTTCTTGACAACCCGTTTTTTTTATTGTATGTAATTATTAAGATTCAATTGTTGAAATGAGGCCAGGCCATAAACATGGCACTTGACAACACTGAAAATTGAGGAAAAGATACTCAAGGGGGTACTTGACAGGTTAAAGAGGTTGAACTGATAACGCTTCCCGTTAATTAAGTGACGCCTGAAAAAGTTGTGGTTTCTCGCGGCAGGATAAAAAAGCCTGATGAGTTCAGGCTTTTTTTATTTTATGGATATCTTTTTTTGGCTGGTTTTCGTTTAAGGGAGAATTATTCTTCAGTCGCGCATCTTTATCAGCCACAGGTCATACGCATACTGGAGGATCTCATTCTTTGCCTCTTTGTTCATGGCCATTAGTTTAATGCCCATCATAAATTTCTCATCTACCCTTCTTTGCCATGCCACATCGCAGACAGCGGTTGTATATGCCTCTTTTTCAGGGAGCTTTATTTTGATTTCTGTTACGTCATGAATGTTCGGGGCTATGGCATTTGATTCAAGACAAAGACCGGTGCGGGAGAAATTGATAGTCTTGCCCATCAAGTATTTTTCTGATGAGTTTGAAATTTTGAATTCAACATCAAGTGGAATATCGAACCTCTTGAAACTTCGTCTTTCATCCAGCATGATCCCCTCCTATCATAATGGTAAGATCAATTCAATATGAACTGTTGTTCCGGTTTGATTCTTTGATTATTATATATGAAGAGGCCGGGAAATAAAATAAAAATATTTCGATCTCTTATAATTTAATTATATCAGGATATATTTCGCATGCAATCATAAAAAAAGGAGGCATTATGCTGAAAGAAGGAAGTACAGCGCCGGATTTTACCTTGACGGCAGATGACGGAAAGGACTTTAAGCTGAGTAAAAACAGAGGGAAGAACATTGTCCTGTATTTCTATCCCAAAGACAATACGTCGGGCTGAATAAAAGAAGCACAGGGCTTTGGTTCAAAGCTCGCCAGTTTTAAAAAGAAAAATGCAATCGTAGTCGGAATCAGCAGGGACAGTATAAAATCTCATCTGAAGGATGTGTTAAAAGAAAAAAACATGTATGGCAAAAAGGTCATAGGGATTGAGAGAAGCACATTTGTAATCGATGAGCAGGGAAAGATCATTAAGATTTTTCGTAAAGTGAACGTTGATGGTCATGAAGCAGAGGTGCTGGACGTTTTGTGAGGTAAGGCGTATATCATACGGGCGTATTCTCCTGTTATCAGGGCCTGCCCCCTGTTCGTCGTATTACTGCCGGCAGCTTGACAACGCATAAATTTGGTTGTATAGAAATAGTATGAGGTTGAGACACTAAAGGAGGAAAAAGCATGGAAAAATTGGCAGTTTATCTCGTAGCAGTCATATTTCTGTCCATATCGGCGACAACTGTTTCTGGTGAAGAAGAGGCAGTGAAAGCCAAATCCCTTTTTGAACAGAAGTGCAGCCTGTGCCACAGTATAGACAGACCAAAGTCAAAACAGAAGACCGCTGATGCATGGAAAAGCACGGTTATGAGGATGAAAAATACCAACGGCGCACCTGTTTCTGATGATGAGGCAAAGACCATAATAGAATACCTGACGGAAAACTATGGACTTTAGATGTTGGAAATGAAAACGGGGTTTAATCATTATAAAGAATTGTAAGGAGGGGAATTATGAGAAAACGCTGGTTAATATTTATCGCACTGGTGATCACGGTAGTATTTATGGGAAGTAGTGAGGTTGCTGCTGCCTGGTCGAAAAAAGGAATAGAAGCTGAGGCCAACATAAGCAGCTGCACTGAGTCCGGAATATCCGGTACTGCAATGTTGCGTGAAAGAATGTCAGAGGAAGGTGTCAAGCTTGTTGACATCAACCTTAAGGTCAAGGGATTGTCCGATGGAAAACATGCTGTGCATATTCATGAAACCGGGGCGTGCGAACCCTGCGGTGCGGCAAAGGGGCATTTTGATCCCGGACCGCATGGCTTCTCAAACCCTGACGGAAATCATCCGTATCACTCAGGAGACCTCATAAATATTGAATCGAAAAACGGGACAGGAGCTATGGAGACGACAACAAGCAGGATTACACTCTCTTCGGGGCCTCTCAGTATTTTTGACGAGGACGGCAGCGCCTTTATCATACACACGAATATGGACACCTACTGTCCGGAAGGAATTGTAAAAGGGTGTGCCGGCGGTTCACGGGATGCATGTGGACGTATTGAAATGAAGGAAGACAAGGATTACGGCCGAAAAAAAGGCTATTAATTTTTAAGGCTTACCTCCCTGACTAAAATATTTGTGATAATGTGGGTTAGACCTCTGCCAGCACGGTCATGCGGCTGAACAGCCAGTGCGGGCCCTGCCGTAATGCACTGGAAAAGGTGCTGTTCCAATGCTGGGGATGAACCAGGATGCCAGAGCCGACAGATGTGAAATCACAATAAAAATTTGATATTTTTTTCATTTCTTGTAATCCTTTGATATACTGTTATAAATATCATGACTTCCCATAAGTTAATTTTTTATAGATTGGTATTACTCATTCTGGTACTTTTGCTGGCGCCGTTGCATGGGTATGCGGACACAAATCAGTACCCTGATTGTGATATTGATGTCTCATTTGACATTGCTGAATCAAGAATTACAGGCGTTTCCCGGATAAGTCTCACATCTGGAAAGGAAGTTTTTTTCAGAAAAGGGCCCCTGACGATTAATTACATAAAGATTAATAATCGTACGGCTGAATTTGATCAGAGACAGGAACTGTTCGAATTTACTCCTGATCAGGACGGCTCTATTGAGATAGGCTATGAAGGGGTATTCGAGGATTCTCCTTCTGAACAGAGAAGAGACGGTATTGCCTCAAATGTCATAGACGGAAGAGGCATATCTCTTACAGGTCTGTGGTATCCTGCTGCGGAGGGGCTGTGTAATTACGATCTTCATGTGTCATTGCCGGAAGGGTATGAGGCTGTTTCAGAAGCAGAGGAGGTCAATAAGACTGAAACTGAAAGAGGGGTTAAATTCAGATTTGTCTTCCCCCATCCAATCGATGGTATTAATCTTATAGCCTCTGACCGCTACCGGGTAGTTGAAGATAATTTCGATAACATTCATATGGCCGCCTATTTTTTTAAAGAGGACCTGGGTCTTGCCAGGTCTTACCTGGAATATTCAAAACAATATCTTGAACTCTATGAAAAACTGGTAGGGGAATATCCATATAAACGGTTTTCGATCGTAGAGAATTTTCTGCCTACCGGCTATTCAATGCCAACCTATACGCTGCTTGGCAGTTCTGTAGTGCGCCTGCCTTTTATTGTTGAGACCTCTCTCGGCCATGAGATACTTCACCAGTGGTTTGGAAACCATGTTTATATTGACTATGAGAGAGGCAACTGGGCAGAGGGGCTTACCGCTTACTTGTCTGATCATTTATATAAGGAAAGAATAGGAGAGGGCTGGAATTACCGGAAACAGATACTGGTAGATTATGCCGCTTATGTAAGTCCTGACAATGACTTCCCTCTGAGAAAATTTACCGGAAGGTATGACCGCGGGTCCCGGTCGATAGGTTATGGCAAGGCTGCCATGATGTTTCATATGCTCAGGAGAGATTTCGGTGATGAAGACTTTTTTAATGCATTAAAAGATTTTATCAATGATAACCGCTACAGGCAGACATCATGGCAGGAGCTGCGAAGCTCATTTCAGAAATATTTTGATGGCAATCTTCATGGATTTTTTACCGAATGGCTGGACAGGACAGGGCTGCCCCATCTGGAATTTGAAAATGTAGAGGTAATACAGACAGGACTGGTTTACAAACTTTCATTCAGGTTAAACCAGACAGGGCAGGTATTTGCCATAGATATTCCGATGTCGATTTATTTTGGCGGGGATGTTATAAAGAACACGATCAGGATTGAGCGTAAAAGCAAGGATTTTGAATTTGACCTGCCAGACATGCCTGACAGGGTTGTGTTTGATGAAGATTATGATGTGGGAAGAAAGATTGAGTATAAAGAATTACCTCCTGTCGTCGGACGGCTGTTGGGAGAGAAAAATCTCCTTATCGTTACATCTCATGCTGATCCAGAGATCTATAAAGCGGTTATTGATAAATTCAGCGGCGATGACGTGTTAGTCAAAAGTCCGGAGGAAGTTAAAAATGCTGAGATTGAGATCTCATCACTTGCCATTCTGGGACAGGACAATCCTGTAATTAAAAGAATTTACGGCAACATGACTCCTGTTGAAGCAGGGTTTCATCTCACCATAAAGAAAAACCCCTGGAACCAGGAAAAGGTCGTGGCAATAATACATGGTCAATCTGCTGAAGAAACAGACAGGGCCTTTAATAAGATCGGCCATTATGGAAAGTACAGTAAACTGCTGTTTGATGGAGGAAAAAATATCAGCAAGGAAATTGATCAGTCTGACAGGGGAATTGTGTATGAACTGTTCTCTGAACCTGAAGCCCTGGACCTTTCAGCCATACGCAGACTCAGTAATGTCATAGAAGACGTATCAGACAAGAAAATAATTTATCTAGGTGAGATACACGACGACTTTTCCCATCATGCTGTTCAGCTGGATTTTATTTCCGGTATTTATAAACGGAATGAGAAAATAGCGATAGGGATGGAGATGTTTCAAAGGCCTTATCAGGAAAAACTTGATGCGTATATTGCGGGTGAGATGGAAGAAAAGGAGTTTCTCCAAAGTGCGGAATACTTTAAACAATGGGGCTTTGATTATCATCTATATAAGCCGATACTGGATTTTGCAAAAGAAGAAAAGATGCCTGTTATAGCCCTGAATACCAACAGGGATATCATCAAAAAGGTGTCTGCTACAGGTCTGGATTCTCTGACAGAGGAAGAAAGAAAAGAAATACCAGTAAGTATGGACTTTTCAGACGAGGCTTACAGGGACAGGCTGAAAGAAGTTTTTGAACTGCATGAAAGTGATGAGGAAAAGGAATTCAACTTTTTTTATGAGTCCCAGATCCTGTGGGACGAAACCATGTCCATGTCTATCAGTGAGTTCCTTGAAAAGGAACCTGACACACAGATGCTTGTTATTGCAGGCAGGGGGCACCTTGCATATGGTTCGGGAATTCCGAACAGGACCTTTGCCAGAACGGGAAAGAGCTACTCAATAGTGCTGATAGACGCTGAAGTGGAAGAGGGGATAGCTGACTATATCATATTTCCAAGCCCGGTCAAGGGAGCTGTTGCACCGCGACTGATGGTTTATGTAAATAGGGAGGAAAAAGGATTTAAAATAACGGGATTTCCCGGTCACAGCGTCTCTGAAACAGCAGGAGTTAAAAAAGGAGATATTCTTTTATCTGTTGATGATATTGAAATAAAAAGTATAGCTGATATAAAGGTCCACCTTCACTTTAAAAACAAGGGTGACATCGTCAAGCTTAAAGTATTCAGACCAGTTGAAGAAGCAGAAGAAGATGACAAAGATAAAGAGGAAGACGAAGAATATAGCTGGGACGAAGCAGACACAAATGAAGAAACAGAAATCAAAAAAAATAAAGAACTTGAAGGTGAAGAAATTCTGATAGATGTAACGCTATAAGTGTAAGATCATTTGAACATTAACTGTACTTATAAAATGTCAAATTTCAAAATCCAAATGTCAATTGAATGCCAAATTTCAAATGATTTAAACAAATAAATTCGCATTTACCGATGCTATTGTTCGAAACAGGGCATTCAGGAGTTCATTTGTCATTTGAGCTTTGAAATTTGGCATTCTTACATTTTATGTCTGTTAATAAAAAATACAAAAACAGTGAACAAAGGGCCCTTTGCGGTGTCTGTCCTGCCGGGTGCTGGATAGTTGTTACCTATGACAGCGAGGGAAGGATGAAAAGTGTCCGTCCTGATGAAAGCTCCAGTTTTGGTGTTATATGCAAGCTGGGAGAACACTCACCTGAAATCGTATATTCCAAAGACCGGCTGCACTATCCGATGAGGAGGATTGGGCCGAAGGGGACATATGAGTTTGAACGCATTTCATGGGACGAAGCCTATGAGATTATTGTTGACAGGCTGAACAGGATCAAGGCAGAATCCGGCCCTGAAGCAACCGCGATGTATACCGGCAGGGGAAGTTTTGAACTTGCAATGTGTGACGTTTATCAGCCTGAAGGAGTTGCCGTATCATCCGCCTCCAGCGTATTATTCCCCTTTGGTTCACCCAACACTCTTGGTGTAGGCGCGCTCTGTTATGTGTCATTTGCCATGATAGCACCGCATGTGACCATGGGCGGAATGTTAATCAATATGTTCTCTGATATTGAACGTGCAAACCTGATTGTGGTATGGGGAGCAAACCCGGCCACTGACTGCCCGCCTCTTGATCTTGACAGAATTACTAAGGCTCATGAAAGAGGCGCCAGGATCATAGTTATTGATCCCCGACGGACAATGATGGCAAAACTCCAGGGGGCAGAATGGATACCGGTAAGGCCCGGGACTGACGGTGCCCTGGCTCTGGGAATGTGCAATGTCATTATACAGGAAGAGCTGTATGACGAAGCATTTGTCCTGGAATGGACAAGGGGGTTTGAGGAATTTGCCCGTTATGTTCAGCATTTCAGACCTGAAGTGGTTGAACAGATAACAGGAGTACCGGCTGATACGGTTATTTCTGTTGCACGACGGCTGGCCGAGGCTGATGGCGCTTCTCCTGTTATGTACAGCGGACTGGAGTACAGCGACAGCGGTGTGCAGGCCATACGTGCGACCCATGTTTTATGGGCTTTGGCAGGGCAGCTTGATGTTCCGGGAGGCCGATGCTTTTCGATGAAAGAAAACCAGTTTCCTGTAAACAGGCAGGGACATGTGGTAAACCCTGATCTTAAAAAAGCATTGGGACGTGACAGATTTCCTGTTTACAGCCAGTATCGCGGTGAGTCTCATGCAATGGCATTGCCTGATTCGGTCATACATGGACGGCCCTACAAAATCAGATCACTCATTATTCTTGGCGGCTCCATTGTTACGGCATGGCCTCAGCCATCTATCTGGCGTGAAACACTGAATAATCTCGACTTTCTTGTATGTATCGACCGGCAGTTTACCGCAGACTCAGCATATGCAGATATCGTCCTTCCGGCAACCTCAATGTATGAGATTGAATCCTACATGACGTACGGGCCCGTATTCAGGATAAGGGAAAAGGTGATCGATCCTGTGGGTGAGGCACGGAATGATTTCTTTATCATGGCAGAACTGGCAAAAAGACTGGGGTATGGTGAAGTCTATCCGCAAAATGAAAGAGAACTTCTCAGTTATATATTGAAGGGGTCAGGTTTTACCCCAGATGAGGTTTGCCGATCAGATGGTATGGTCAGGATACCGACAAAAATTATGGAGTATAAGAAATGGGAAAAGGGACTTCTCAGAAATGACGGGAAACCGGGATTTGATACGCCGAGCGGTAAGTTTGAAATCGCATCGTCCGTTCTGGAAGAGCATGGGTATGATCCTTTACCGGTGTACACTGAACCTCAGGAGAGCCCTGAGTCAAAACCTGAGCTTGTAAAGGAGTTTCCTCTCATATTTAATTCAGGTTCCAGAGTCAATACAGACTTTCGTTCCCAGCATCATGGAATCCCGGGTCTTTCTAAAGAGAGACCTGAACCTGCAGTGACAATCAATACGTCTGATGCAGAAGAGAGGGGAATAGAAAATGGTGATCTGGTACAAATAAAAACAGCCAGGGGCCGGGTGGTTATGAGAGCACTGGTTACAGATGATATCGTGAAAGGTGCGGTTGATGCTAATATGGGCGGCGGCGGACCAATCGGGCCGGAACAGTGGAAAAAATGCAATATCAATGAATTAACAGATCTGGACAGATATGATCCGATCTCCGGATTTCCCGTGTATAAGGCACTTTTATGTAATGTTGAAAAAATTGTACAGGGAGAGGGGACGTTTCATATAAGTTCCGGTGAATACATGTTCAGCAACAGCGCTGATCCGGACAGAGCAGACAGGCTTAAGGAACATCGTGTGTATCTTGATCATAATGCCACTACCCCTTTGGCCCCTGAAGTGAAAGAAGTAATGATTGAGCAGATGAATTCTTCCCATGGCAATCCATCAAGCATATATGAGGAAGGAAAAAAGGCAAGCTTTGTTATCGAGTCAAGCCGCAGGAGTATTGCAAGGCTTCTGAACTGCACTGCAAGGAGAATCATATATACAGGGGGAGGTTCAGAGTCGAATAATCTTGCCATTAAAGGCATCGCATTTTCAAAACGCGATCAAAAGAATCACATCATAACATCATCGATAGAGCATCCGTCTGTTCTTTCAGTGTGCCAATGGCTTGAACATAACGGGTTTGAAGTAACATATCTCAAGG
>CALZJD010000094.1 GCA_945787795.1 Thermodesulfovibrionia bacterium
CGATAAAGGCATTTTTTCATGCAACCTGTGTGGGAAAGACCGAGCTTCCCGAGGAGATATGGGAAGAAAGTTACCCTTATTTAAAGTCGGTAGACTGCCGGAGCAGCAATGCCCCGTTTGAGAGCTGGCAGAGACATTTTACCCTGGAAGTCATTGAAAAAGCCCTGGGGATCGAGGGACTTACAGATTTGATCGTAGATTCTTACACATTAACCGGAAGAGTAAAAACAATCAGGTTAATACATTCATCCCCCAACTCTTCTGACAGTATTGTCAAGGCCACGGAATTCAGATCTGCTCTGGGATACAAGGAAATTCCAAGCACCCTTTTCACTATTGATAAAGAAGGCGAATATATCCTGTTTCAGGGCAAGGGTTTTGGCCACGGGGTCGGTTTCAGTCAGTGGGGCGCCCTTGAAATGGCCAGGCAGGGGCGGAACTACCGTGATATACTGTCCCATTATTATCCCGGAACCATCCTGGAAAACACTGAAGCGCTTTACAGTAAGAGCATTAAGAATTGATCCCCTTACTTCATGTTGTGTGATATATCGATGTGAAACTTTCTGAATTTGACTATTCCATCCCGGAAGACCTGATAGCACAGCACCCCCTTAAGCAGAGGGACGTTTCAAGACTGCTTGTGTTAAATAAAAGGGACCATAAAGTTGAGCACAGGATGTTCAGCGATGTTACTGAATATCTCAAGCCGGGTGATGTGCTTGTTCTTAATGATACAAAAGTGATCCCGGTTCGTCTTTTCGGAAAAAAACCAACCGGTGGTAAAGCTGAAATAACACTCCTGCAGGAACTCGGAACAAACAGGTGGACAGCTCTTGTCAAAGGGATGAATAAAGGGACGGTCCTGCTGGAGGGAAAGATAACAGCACAAGTAACACGCCGGAGTGAGACCATCTGTGAAGTTACATTTGAATTGAATTCTGACACGTCACTACATCAGACTAATATAAGGGACCATCTGGAAGAGATCGGGAGCATGCCTCTTCCAGTTTATATAAAAAGAAAGGCGGTAAAATCAGATATTACTCAGTATCAGACTGTCTATGCAAAAAAAGAAGGAGCTGTTGCTGCACCTACTGCAGGCCTGCACTTTACAGATACCCTTTTGAACAATATAAGGAATAAGGGAATTGATGTTGTAACTATCACTCTGCATGTAGGATACGGCACATTCAGGCCTGTTAAAGTTACTGATATAAAGGACCATCAAATGGATGAAGAAATGCTGGAAATCCCGGACAGGGCTGCTGAAACTGTTAATGCGGCAAAATCTGACGGCCGGAGAGTGATCGCCGTAGGAACTACCGTCACAAGGGCTCTTGAAGCATTTACAGATAATAAAACGGGCAACTTAATGCCCGGTACAGGAAAAGCCGGTATTTTTATCTATCCAGGCTATTGTTTTAAATTGATTGACATGCTTCTCACAAACTTTCATCTGCCAAGGTCCACTCCCATGATGCTGGCCTCTGCCTTTTCAGGGGTGGAACTCCTTAAAAAATCATATAAAAATGCCATATCAGAGAAATATAGATTTTTTTCATTTGGTGATGCAATGTTGATACATTAGATTACGATAGTTCAATAATAGTTCAACAATTGTTTTACAGTTGCTCAAACATACAAAAAAACCCTTTAAACCAATGTTGAACTATTGTTATTTTTGTTTAATTTTTAGATAATTGGAATATAATAGTTTATATAGACCGGTTTCTCATGGAAAAGGAGAGTAATACGTATAAATTAGAGCTTGAAATTAGAGCTTGAACTTGGTGAAGAAAAAAACCTTTCTTCAATATATGGAAGGCTTGATTCAACATTGAAAGTAATGGAAAAAGCCCTGGGCATCGAGGCCACTATCAGGGGCAGCAAAGTACTGCTGCAGGGAGATGAAGAGCCTGTTACCAAAGCCAGGAAATTTATAAAAGAGTTTTATTCCATAAACTCTGATGGCTATGCGATCAGTCCGGAAGACATAAAATATGTTTTAAAAGCTATTGATGCAGATACGCCTTCTGAAGCTGACACCTCCGGCTCTCTGCCGGAGCAGAACCGGAACACCTCATTAAAGGATTATTTCCTGAGCAATATTCCTGTATCTTCCAAAAAAAAGTTTATTGTACCCCGGTCTGAAACGCAGAAGAAGTATATAGATGCCATAAGGCAGCATGATATGGTTATCGGGATCGGCCCTGCAGGAACAGGAAAGACATATCTGGCCATGGCCATGGCAATTAATGCCCTTCTCAAGAAAGAGGTCAGCAGAATTATTCTGGCAAGGCCTGCGGTTGAAGCAGGAGAAAGACTCGGTTTTCTGCCCGGCGATCTATATGAAAAGATAAATCCCTACCTCAGGCCCCTCTATGATGCCCTGTTTGACATGATGGAAGCTGAAAAGGCCAATCGCTTGATAGACACAGGGGTCATCGAGATCGCACCCCTGGCGTTTATGAGAGGAAGAACGTTGAATGATTCCTTTATTATTCTTGATGAGGCCCAGAACACAACATCGGAACAGATGAAAATGTACCTCACAAGGCTTGGATTTAATTCAAAAACAGTCATAACCGGAGATATCACACAGGTTGATCTGCCCTCTGGCAGGATGTCCGGACTGGTCGAGGCAGAGAAACTGCTCAAGGGTATAAGCGGTCTCCACTTTATTTACTTTTCTGACAGGGATGTGGTAAGACATAGACTCGTACAGAAGATCATAAAGGCTTATGAAAGATTTGAAAAAGGCCGTAGTATAAGCCATGAAAAAGAAAAAACAGACTGACAAGAAAAAGAAGTTCTTAAAAATAACTGCAGACGACATCAAGAAATACTCCTTCCTGGGACTGTTTACAGCCCTTCTCACCCTCACCGTCGTCAGAAGCGGTACATTATCAATCGAAGCGATCACAGGTACATCCTTTATGATTGCCCTGCTGCTGGTAATCATGTACAGGGACTTTTCCCGGTATAAGCCTGAGATAAGGAAGGACTTTAAAATGCTCTTCCTGATCGGTATCCTGCTGTCGGGCAACCTGATTATTGGTCATATAATTTATTATGTTTTTGAGGGTTTTACAAAATGGATCGGGAATTTTGATCCCTCCCTCCTTATTTATGCAATACCTCTTGCAACAGGCTCAATGATGGCAGCGCTGTTAATAGATATTCACACCGCCATTGTTTTTACCGTAATAACCAGTCTGATTGCAGGAGTATGGCACGGTACCCCTCTTTATTCCGTATTTGTCTTTACCACAGGGCTTACAGCCGCCTTTGGTGTCATCAGGTGTAAAAAACGGTCAGCCATCTGGAGGGCCGGCTTGTCTGTCAGCCTTGTCGGTATGTTCACTGCAATATCTATCACTCTTTTCAGAGGGAATTTAATATCCATTGAACCTTTGATGGCAGTAAGTTCTGCATTTATAGGCGGCATTATTGTAGTCACACTGGTCTCTGCTCTTCTTCCTCTCTTTGAGAGCCTGTTTAAATTAACAACAGACATCAGCCTTCTTGAACTGGTTGACCTGAACCACCCTCTCATGAAGGAACTGCTTGTGGAGGCGCCCGGAACGTACCATCACAGTATTATTGTGGGCAACCTGGCAGAGGCCGCTGCCGAGGCTGTCGGAGTTAATCCTCTTCTGGCAAGAGTCAGTGCCTATTATCATGATATAGGCAAGATCAAAATGCCTGATTATTTTATAGAGAACCAGATTGTATCTTCCAGCAAACATGACAAGCTGGCGCCGCGCATGAGCAGTCTCATTCTTCTGTCCCATGTAAAGGAAGGTGTTGATCTTGCGAAGAAATCCGGCCTGCCGCCTGAAATAGTTGATATCATCCAGCAGCATCACGGCACATCTGTCCAGACGTTCTTTTACCACAAGGCAAAAGGCCAGAGTGATAGTGAAACGCCGATTACTGAAGAGGACTTCAGGTATCCCGGTCCAAAGCCCCAGAGCCGTGTAGCCGCGCTGGTACTTATGGCCGATGCTGTTGAAGCCGCATCAAGAGTGCTTACTGACTGTTCTCCTGCCCGGGTGTCCCTGCTTGTTGACAGGATTATAAACCACTGTTTCATCGACGGACAGCTTGACAACTGCGAACTGACCTTTAAGGACATCAGAGAAATTAGAAGCAATTTCGTGTTCCTGTTGACCAGCATGTACCACAGACGTATCCAATATCCCGGCTTTGATATAGAACATGAAGGTACTGATAAAGAACCAGCAAAGGCACCGACCACTTGACAAGACGAAAATACTGAATGCGGCCGGCAATATCCTTTCTTTAACAAATCAATCAATGGCTGAGTTGAGCATCCTCTTTGTGGGTGACAAAAAGATGCTTGAACTGAACAGTGCGTACAGGGGGAAAAACAAAACCACTGATGTCCTTTCCTTTGAGGCCCACATACCGGTCGAGATTAAAGAAGGTCTTCACATTCTCGGCGACATCGTAATTAGCGTGCCCAGGGCAGAGTCCCAGGCAAAATCTGCTCATATTGAATTTTATGATGAACTATGCCGTTTATTAATTCACGGCGTCCTTCACCTTTCAGGCTACGACCACGAGGTGTCGCCCTACATGGCAAGAAAAATGAAGAAAAAAGAGCAGGAGATTTTTAATGCCCTTAAGAAAATGGATTAAAAGCGCAAACCACGCTATAGAAGGTATTCTCCATGCCGCAAAAACACAGCGGCATATGAGGTACCATCTGTATACAGCTGTTTTAATACTTCTTTTAAGTTTCAGCCTTGGAATCAGCTGGTTGGAATTCACAGCTCTTGTTGTATTGTCAATTATGGTTATCTCTGTTGAAATGCTCAACACAGCCATTGAAGCAATTACTGACGTTCTATTCAAGGAGTACGATCCCAGGGCAAAAGCCATAAAGGACATTGCTGCAGGCGCTGTGCTGATAACAGCCATGGGCGCGGTTGTAATAGGATACATCATACTCTTCGAGCCTCTTAAGAATATGTTCTATGCAGGCATTATCATTGCAAAACATGCAGAGGGAGATGTCGCAATAGTAGCACTCGTCATTGTGCTCATTCTTGTGGTAATAACAAAGGCTTACTACGGCAAGGGGGAACCTTTGCGTGGAGGCATGCCAAGCGGTCATGCTGCCGTGGCTTTCTCTATATGGGTCGCAATTACTTTTCTCACCGAGAGCTTTATGCCTTCTATTCTTGTTTTTATTATGGCTATCTTTATAGCACAGAGCAGGGTACACGTGGGAATTCACAGACCTATAGAAGTTATTCTGGGGGCGCTGCTTGGCTCGACCATTACGTTCGTATTATTTAAGATATTTTCCTGATTACTATTCAGCCTGTAATGCCGGCCCGATGAAAGATATCGGTCATGACAAAAACAATACGTTATAAGCAGACGTATAATGGTACTTCCTATTCAAACCTTTTTTACCATGCCATATTTCAGCTTAAGATTGTCATACACAGTCCGGGCTTAAACCAAGCGCTTCTTTTACGTTATAATAATCTGAATATCATATTATGAATCCAAAGTTAAGCAAATACGACCCGGCAGTTGATAAACGATTGCTTATTATCCTGTCAGGAGTTATATGGAGCGCTGTTGGTATCATGCTGTGCAAACTCGCCTATGGCTGGATAAGTGCAGAATATACAAGGTTCCAATTATTGCTCGCATTGGCAGGCATTTGCCTGGCGCTCATGATACACCACTTTGGTTTTCTCAAGCTTGTAAACAGGAATATCGACCGGATACTGGCAAAAAAAGGCAAAGTATGTATTTTTGGGTTTCAACCCTGGAAAAGTTATATAATCATTTTTATTATGATCAGCATGGGTACTGCCCTGAGACAATCATCAGTGTCCAAACAGTTTCTTTCAATTATTTATATTGGTTTTGGCGGTGCCATGCTGTTATCAAGTTTTCGATATTACAGGATTTTCTTCAAAAATATATTCAGCAACACAGGCGGTCAGATGTAAAAGAATATCCTCAATAATTATTTTATCCATCTATTTGATTTTTTATTGTTGTATTAGTAGAATAATAGGTCTGAATTTGTATGTAATAATTCAACGTATCATATTTCATAGCACAGCAAGGAGAACGTAATGACGTATACGACTTATCGTCCTCATAATAAAAAACGTAAAAGAACTCATGGCTTTCGTGAAAGAATGAGTACACCGGGCGGTCGCCGCATTATTAAGAACAGACGGGCCAGGGGACGCAAGAGACTGGCTGTATAGTGCTGATCAGCTCCAGCCTATTTAATTATCATAATATAAGGAAAAAGTGAAGGCATTAGTTCTTTTTGCTTTTAACATATACAAGAAATTTATTTCCCCTTTTTTACCTCAATCCTGCAGATTTTATCCATCATGCTCTACGTACTGTGCAGAGGCGGTGAAAAGACATGGTGTTGCAAGGGGAAGCTGGCTTTCGTTGAAAAGGGTCATGAAATGTCACCCATTTCATCCGGGCGGTCATGATCCGCTGGATTATCCGGAAAACTCCCGTTAATATTTAACAAGAAATTTTTATGGAAAAAAATACGATTCTGGCTGTTGTATTATCAGTATCAATACTGCTTATCTGGTCTTACCTGTTCCCGACCAAACAGGTGCCGCAAGAACTGGCCCCTGTCCCGGCCCAGCAGGCACCGGTCCAGACAGCGACACCAGCACAGACAGCTCCTGTTCAGCAGGCGCCTGTATCTCCGGTTCAGCCAATAGCCCCTGCATATGCAGGTGGAAATGATGTAACTGTTGAAACAGATTTATACAGGGCTGTTTTTTCTACACGAGGGGCGATCGTAACATCATGGGAGCTAAAGAAATATGATGACAAAAAGGGCAATCCAGTTTCACTTTTAAAAGAACGGGGCACCATCCCTTCCCTGGGCATATTATTGGAAGATGAAAACCGCAACCTGCCCCAACAGCTGATGTATGGAACAACCGCTGAAAGCCTGGTCCTTTCCGAACAGGGAAAACAGAGCGGGGAAATTGTCTTCTCTTACAGTGAGAACGGTCTGTCCATAATAAAGAGATTTGTTTTTTATAACAATGACTACAAGGTCGACTTTTCCATACATACTCAGAATGTTCCTTCATACATGGTTCCGATCGGGACCGATTTTGGGGTCTATAATAAAGACCAGCGAGAGCATAAGGGACCAATTCTGCTTATCGATACCGACAAGGAAACCTTTGATGACGGACTGGAAAGCCCTGAATACTTTACCGGCAACATAGGCTGGATAGCCCAGGAAGACAATTATTTTGCTGCCGCACTCATACCGGTCACGCCATATGAAGGTGTCAGTGTATGGAAGGAAGGGGCTGCCGCTGAAATTGCATTCAAGCTTAAGCCTCAGGACCACAATTTTATCTTTTACGCAGGACCAAAGGAATATGACCGCCTTAAGAAACTGGATGCAGGACTGGAACATATAGTTGACTTCGGCTGGTTTACCGTTGTTGCCCTTCCCCTGTTCCTGGTATTGAAATTTTTCTATAATTTCCTGGGTAATTACGGATGGGCCATCATTCTTCTGACAATTGTAACAAGAGTGCCTTTTATTCCGATTCTGATGAAGAGTCAGAAATCAATGAAGAAAATGCAGAAGGTCCAGCCATTGATGGCCGAGATCAAGGAGAAATATAAAAAAGATGCAGCCAAAATGCAGAAGGAAATGACCGCGCTTTACAAAAAGCACAAGGTCAATCCTATTGGCGGCTGCCTGCCCATGTTTCTCCAGATTCCCGTGTTTATAGCGCTTTTCAATGTACTGCAAAAAGCGATAGAACTCAGGGGCGCACCATTTATCCTCTGGATCACAGACCTCTCGGTAAAAGATCCCTATTACGTTCTTCCCATAGTCATGGGAGCTACAATGGTGCTGCAGCAAAAGATGACTCCCACTGCCATGGACCCGAAACAGGCAAAGATGATGATGCTTATGCCGATAGTGTTCACCTTCATGTTCCTCAGCTTTTCATCAGGTCTGGTGCTGTACTGGCTGGTCAACAATATTCTCGGCATTGCCCAGCAATTTTACGCAAACAGACAGCCCGACTGATCTGGCAATCTTCTGACAACTCCTGCCCTGTCCCTGTAAACTACTACAATGCATACAGATGACACCATAGCTGCCATATCAACCCCTGCCGGACAGGGGGGCATAGGTATTGTACGACTGAGCGGAAAGGACGCGATACATATTGCGGATAAAATCTTCCGATCTTCCAAAAAACATAAGATAAGTACATCCCGGTCTCACAGAATCCTGTATGGACACATCATAGACCCTGTCAGAAAAGAGATTATTGATGAAGTGCTCATATCAGTTATGAGATTTCCCCATACGTATACAAAAGAAGACATTATCGAAATAAACTGCCACGGAGGAGCTGTCCCTGTCAGAAGAGCGCTTGAACTGGTCATAAAAAACGGCGCCAGACTGGCTGAACCCGGAGAGTTCACGCAAAGGGCATTTCTCAACGGCAGGATTGACCTGGCCCAGGCTGAGGCCGTACTGGATGTTATTAACTCCCTGACTGTTGAGAGTCAGAAAACTGCTGTAACCCAGCTCAAAGGAAGGTTATCAGAGAAAATAGAAAAGATAAGACATGAACTTATCGAGCTGGCAGCGCTTGTCGAGACATATATTGATTTCCCGGAAGAAGATATAGAACCGCTTTCTTTAAAAGACATGAATAAAAGGTCATTAAAGATTAAGAAGGCCCTGGAAAAACTGATCAATAGCTCAAAGTATGGATTGATCCTGAGAGAGGGTTTAAAAACAGCCATTATTGGCAGGCCGAATGTCGGTAAATCATCTCTGCTCAATGCCCTGGTTGAGAAAGACAGGGCCATCGTTACAGAGGCTCCGGGAACAACCAGAGACGTGATAGAAGAGTATCTGAACATAAAGGGACTGCCCTTAAGGATCATGGATACGGCAGGGATAAGAAGCGTTGAAGACATAGCTGAAAAAGAAGGGGTCATGCGAAGCCTTAAAGCGATTGAGGATGCTGATCTTGTTTTGCTTGTCCTTGACGGAAGCAAAACATTACATAAGACAGATAAAGAGCTTATGAGAAAATCCGAAAATAAAAACCGGATTCTCGTGATTAATAAAACAGA
>CALZJD010000095.1 GCA_945787795.1 Thermodesulfovibrionia bacterium
TAAGCGTTGCTGCGATTGTCCCTCCGATCACTACGGTCAGTCCCGCTACATTAATAAATGAGCTTAATGGACTTTCCATAATAATCGCTACGATAATGAGGGCGAATCCTCCGACTATTCCGATGAGCGTTGCAATATCCATCTTAGTTTTCCATGATCATATCGCTGAGAATATAACTAAATAACAATTTAAAGTACGCATAATGTATGATCCATAACAATATATTTATGAACAGATTTAAAAAGATCGCACCTCTTCTGATTTCATATAAAAAGCTTTTAAATCTATGCTGTTATTACCTATCATATCGTCATTCAGGATGGAAACTTGAATGAGAATACTTATGAAATAACATGGATTTTTAAACCGGGATATAGGAGTGAACTGAAATAAAAAGCTGAATTTATATGTAATAATCTTAAGTTATGTCTTTACGATTATTTGATTTTTATGGTATATTGAATTCCGTACAGATTTATAAACCAGGATGAAGTTTGTGACATTTACGTATCTTGTTAAGAAACTGATTGTACAGCGCCATATAGTGTTGATTGAGTTCATATCACATTAATAGAGGAGGAGAATAATGAGTAAGGACATTGACAAAGAACTTTCTGAGAAGTACTGCCCGCGGTTTGCCCAGCTTGCTGTTGAAAAAGGATTTGTATCTCCTGATAATGCAAAGGTGGCCCTGTCCAGACAACTTGACGATGACCTGGCTGGAAAGCCTCATAAGCTGATTGGGAGCATCTTTCTTGAGAACGGCTGGATGACACCCCAACAAATAGAAACGATATTGAATGAACTATTTGATAGATAATACTGATGTATAGAGATAGTATGTATATCAAGTCACATCAGTAATTCTCTGCCAGCAGCTCAAAATGAGACTGAGGATGTTTACATGCCGGGCATTCCGGCGGTGCATCAGCTTCTTCATGAACATAGCCGCAGTTTCTGCAGTGCCATTTATTCCCGGCGGGATTTTTAAATACACTGCTGCTTTCAACATTGGCTGATAACTTTCGATATCTTTTCTCATGAAATTGCTCTACCTTTGCGACATGTTTGAAAGACTCGGCTATCTCTGAAAAGCCTTCATCACGTGCAACCTGCTCGAAGTCCGCATAAAGAGTTGTCCATTCGAGGTTTTCACCAGCAGCAGCATGGTCGAGGTTCTCCTTTGTGCTGCCTATTATCCCTGCAGGGTAGGCTGCTGTGATTTCCAGATCACCTCCCTCAAGGTGTTTAAAAAAGACCTTGGCATGCTCTTTTTCGTTTTCTGCAGTCTCAAGAAACAGGGCCGCGATCTGCTCGAACCCTTCCTTTTTGGCCTTGCTTGCAAAATAGGCATATCTGTTCCTGGCCTGTGATTCACCAGCAAAGGCCTTCAGAAGATTCTGCTCAGTTTTTGATCCCTTAATTGACTTGGACATGAATAGCCTCCTAACCTGATGTTTTTTCCATGGGTTCTCCGCAGCATACCAGTTCACCGCCGCCAGATTTTGTTACTTTTACTTCATTACCGCAGATATTACACCTGTATTCTTCTCCTGCACTTTGTACTTGCATTGTCTTTCTCCTTTTTATGAGTTAATGATTGTTAATATTCGCCAGAGGCCCGCTCTCTCACCCTATTCTTTATTCTCCTTTTTTGTAGATATTTTTAAAGGGAGATAAGCAGGGCAGTGTCCAACAGCGCTGGTCAGGATAAAAGCTATTGCTATAACCCCCAGAACTATTGCTGCTGTTCCGGAAATCTGGCCTGTAACATACAAAATTCCAATAATTACTGCAAGTATAATCCTTATCAAACGGTCAAGGTTTCCCATGTTTTGTTTCATGGCTATCTCCTTTGAGGTTTGGAGTTTACAAAATTACTGCATGAGGACCAGGATTCCAAAGTGAAAATCAATATATTATTAACTATGGAATCTTAATATAAAGTGTATTGCCACAGAAGGCAGTTGTCAAGCTAATTCTTCTTGTTGTACTCTATCTGAAAAAGTATGAGGAGAATAAAATGGCTGAAAAGGAAATATTTTTTACTGATAAAGCGCCAAAACCTGTCGGGCCATATTCACAGGCAGTTATTCATAATGGTTTGATGTACGTATCAGGGCAGATACCGTTAGATCCTGAGTCAGGCGCACTTGTCAGGGGCACTATAGAGGATGAAACTGAGGCTGTCATGAACAATCTCAGAATGATTGTTGAGGGTGCCGGTGCAGCCATGGAAGATGTGTTGAGAGTGTCCTGTTTTCTTGCAGACATGGAGGATTTCCCGAGGTTTAACGCTGTTTACGCTACATATTTCACTAATAATCCTCCCGCAAGAAGCACATTTCAGGCTGCCAAACTGCCCCTTGACGTGCAGGTCGAGGTGGATGCGATTGTGGCGTTACCGGAAAATGTTTGAAATTAATTCGTTACCTGACAAACATTGTTAATCGTTATACGTTAAATGTTATTAGTTACATGAAACAAGAAATACGCGGACTTATCCGAATAACAAATAACAAGTAACTAATAACTTGATAATCGTTGGCTGTTTAATAATTACTAAACTATGAAAAAAAAGATTGCCATAACAATGGGTGAACCCGGGGGTATCGGGCCGGAGGTTATTGTTAAGGCCCTTATAAATAACACAGTAAGACGCTGTTGCAGCCCTGTTGTTATAGGTGATGCTGATATTATCAGGGAGGCGGCCAGAAAATCGAAACTTTCCATCAGGATCAGAATAATCAATGATTTGAAAGAAGTTCAATCAGGACAGCAGACTATTGAAGTTGTTGATATCCGATCGCCTTACACATTTAAAAAGAATGTTCCATCCAGGGGAGCGGGCAGGGCGGTTGTTAAATATATAACAAAGGCTGTTGAACTCACCCTTAATAAAGATGTGGATGGGATGGTAACAGCTCCGATATCCAAAGAATCTCTTAGTATGGCAGGATATGCGTGGCCAGGACATACCGAGCTTCTTGCAGAGCTGACCGGGGCAAAAGACTATGCAATGATGTTCGTAAGCAGAAAATTAAGGGTTATTCTTTGTACAATACATATGCCCCTGAAGGATGTCCCAAGGAAAATTACAAAGCATACTGTTTTAAAAACGATCAGGCTGGCAAAAAAGGGGTCTGCATTGTTGGGAATTAAAGATCCTGAGATTGCAGTTGCAGGGCTTAATCCCCATGCAGGAGAATCCGGAGTGATGGGGAACGAAGAGGTCAGATCAATAGTCCCGGCAATTAAAGCTGCCAAAAAAGTCGGGTTTGACGTAAGCGGTCCTTATCCTCCTGATGTGGTATTTCATAAGGCCTATAATGGTGCATTTGATATGGTTGTCTGCATGTATCATGATCAGGGACTGATCCCTTTTAAAATGCTGGCATTTGATACAGGAGTGAACATGACGGTTGGTCTGCCCATTATCAGGACATCACCTGACCATGGAACAGCCTTTGATATTGCATGGCAGAACAGGGCTGAACCAGCCAGTATGATAGAGGCAATCAAACTGGCGGCAAAGATGAAAAACAGTGAATGGTTATAAGTTATTTGTTCTATGAACAGTACAAAACCTAAATGAAGTTGATAAAAAAGGTTGTCACTCCCGCTTGTCGGGAGTCTGAACACGTTAGATTCCGGTCAAGCCGGAATGACAAAGAAGCTTAGCGGATTTTTTAGATAATTATGGACATAGTACTAGCAACAAAAAACAGGAAGAAGATTGAAGAGATCAGGAAGATCTGTGATGTGCTGGGGACGGCAAACCGGATCTACACCCTTGATGACTTCCCTGCCATGGAGGATGTAGTAGAAGATGGTGACACATTTGAAGCCAATGCCGTTAAAAAGGCAAAGCAGATAGCCGGTGCTACAGGGATGACTGCACTGGCAGATGATTCAGGCCTTGAGGTTGATGCCCTTGACAGGGCCCCTGGAGTTTATTCAGCAAGATATGCCGGTGAAGATGCTGATGACAGAGCTAATAATGATAAGCTTCTTAAGGCACTGAAGGATATTCCGGGAGAGAAACGGGGCGCGCAGTTTGTTTGCTGCATTGCCCTTGCATCCGATAAAGAAATAAAGACGTTTACCGGGTATGTCAATGGAAGAATCAGTACTGAACCCAAAGGTGCAAGTGGTTTTGGGTATGATCCGCTTTTTTATCCTGAAGGCTCAAACAGGACATTTGCAGAGATGAGTGATACAGAAAAAAACGCGATCAGCCACAGGGCAAACGCATTAAGGGAGTTGCAGCAATACCTGCAGGAGCAAAGCGGATAAAATCGTTATTCGTTATTTGTTATTCGAATATACCTGTATATTCTTTGTTTAATGTAAATAATAACGATTAACGTATAACTAATAACTAATACGGAGGTTAATAAATGGATTTAGACATCAGGATTGGAAATAAGTCACTACCGGTAGATATAGAAAATCCTTTCAGGTTTGATATGTCGGCTGTAATGAGCGATGTTATTGAATTTGGCAACAAAAACAATGTTGCCCTTGAACCATATAAACTTGATGAACTGATCCCCCGAATGATCAAGGGAGTTGCGGGCTGTGAGGCCGGCTGTCCTTCTGATGCTCAAAATGTGGTGAGGCAGGGCTTTGGCAATTTTAAACTTGAATATGTTGAAGGCGGTATATTAACTGCCATTCAGAACCTCGAAAACAGTAAAGAGCTTGAGATCAAGATATTCCCTGATTTTTAAGAAAGTACAGTTAATATTCTTTAGTGATGATACAGGAATGGCTGCGCTCATGAGCAACCATTCCTGTAGTGCTTATTATGGACATACCTCTGATCCCTTCAGCAGAATCGCGTCATAACCGAATGTGCCGGTATTCGTATTTGGGGGAAATTCATATTCAGTATAACCTGCGATATAGTGGTTCCCCGTGTTGTCAAGCGCTATGTCCGGGGCCTCATCCGACCAGAGTCCTCCCCATGATACTGCCCATTTTCGGTTACCCGATGTGTCGTATTTGACGAGGAAGATATCGGCACTTCCGAAATGGTCCATTCCATCCAGAGGAACGGAAGTGCTTCCTGTTATAAAGGAGCTGCCTGCAGCATCAACGGCGATTTTCTGAACGGCAGACACAGGACTACTCCATTGCCTTGTCCATAGAGGATTGCCACCCGTATCATATTTAATAAGAAATATTTCATTAGATCCCGAGCTCTGCTGTCCGGTCAATGACCCGCTTGTCGTTCCCGCTACATAGATGCTGTTATCTGTGCCAATGTCAATCCCATTGGCCTGGTCACTTCCGATGGTTCCTATCTGCAATGTCTGCTGCCGGGTGCCTGCCTGATCATATTTAATAACAAATGAATCGTAGTCACCCATACTTGTGAAGCCGGGAAGACTTCCATAGGTACTGAAAACAACGTAAAGATTTCCGATACTGTCTACTTCCACATCCCTGGCGCCATCAGCTTCTGATGTGCCGAACTGATCAACACACACACTATTTCCGCTGGCATCGAACTTTATTAAGAAATAGTCACTTGTTCCATCTAACGTACCGCAAAGATCACCAGACGTAGTACCGAATATGTAGATATTGTCATTACTGTCTATTGCCATTGCATATGCCCGGTCATCCTGGGCTGTGCCAAGCTCCTTTATCCAGGAAATGGTGCCGCTAGGTGCAAATTTGACCACAAACAGGTCGTTCGTCACTCCTACGGCCGGGTTCGTGTTGTTCGGAAAGGAACCCAATGTATAACCGGTCACATAGATATTGCCGTTGCTGTCCAGGGCAACGTCTTTCGCAATGTCATCCCACAGTGGCGATGCCGCCTTCTCAGTCCACAATGCATTTCCGTTCGGGTCATATTTTCTCAGGAAGACATCAGCTCCATATGAGTAATTCGGCGTAGCAGATCCGATGAAATTTCCCGTTGCATGACCAGCCACAAATATGTTCCCGCTGCTGTCAAGCGTGAGCGCCCCCGCCCTGTCCTGCGTGCTTCCGCCTACAGGCGTATCTGAACCGAACTGAAATCTCCACTCAAGGGCGGACGTATCACATGACGGGTCACAGATATTTCCGGCGCCGTCATTGTCAGTATCTGTCTGGAGGGCATTGGCTTCATTTACGCAGTTGTCACAGTCGTTTCCGATACCGTCATTGTCACTGTCGGTCTGATCGTTTATCACTCCGGCGCAGTTGTCCTCGGCATCGCTAATGCCGTCTCCATCAACGTCAAAGTTAACAGCAAATGAGTGGGCGTTGTATTGTCTCAGATACCACCCGTCATCTACATTTTCAGCCGGTCCGATGCCGGTAACCAGGGCCTGATCATTTGGTACGTCGGAATGACAGTTAAAACAGGGTCCATTCTGCGTAATCACGCCGCCTGCGTTCAGTGCCGGATTATGCCAGTCAGCAGGATCCGTAAGAGCGACATATTTGCCCAGACCTGAATCCAGAGTCAGATATGAGAATATTCCGGAGAATGCCACGTCTATCATCACCGGTCTGTCCGTTCCATGCGGATCATGGCAGAGGATGCAGTTTGTCCCGCTTAAATTGCCGGTACTGAAGATATGGAAGTAGTGCAGGTTATATGAGTTAAGAAACGAACTGAACGGAGGGTTCTCAATCCTGAAGTTCGTTGTCGTATTGGCACTCTCAAACCATGTCTCATCATGACAGGTAAAACATAATCTGAAATCATCATTTACCGGAGCAGGCATGCGCGTATGCGGCAATGACATGCCTTTCCCGTTATAGAAGCGGTAATTGGTCGGGTTTTCCCATACCCTGACCACGTCCTCAACAGGAGTAAATATATGATCAATATGCTTCCTGGAAGCATCATGGCACTGAATACAGTTTACAGCCGGGTCATTCCCGTGGCCGGTTATGTAAAATCCAACTGTTGCATTATCCCCCGTGATATTTCCGGCACTGACACCAGAGCCGTCAATCTTTGAATTAGACGGAGCATCATCATGGCAGCCAGCACACCACTTTTCTTTTCCTTCTTTTAATGCACGTCCATCATATATCCCATCCGCCCAGTTTGCTTTTGCACCGGTCACCGGATCATTTACACCATCAAATGCACCTCCTGGACTATGGCAATTATCACAAACTGTGGTATTAGTCCTATCAAGTCCGTCTGCAAACAGGGGGGGACTGTTTGTGCCGTGACAGCCCAGGTCTCCTGTGCTGCAGGTTATTTCAGGCCCCTTGAGACTATTTAAGTGTGTATCATGACTTTGTCCTGCTGCTCCGGGTAAAAAAGCATTATCATGCGCATGACATGTTCTGCAGTCTGCATCATTGTTGTGATCCTGTCCTCCAGGCGCGGTTCCATCTGCCTGATGGTGATTTGTCTGACTATGACAGGTATTGCATATATTATTGATATACGGTGAGCCGTCTGCAAATGATCCGGCTCCCGAAAATG
>CALZJD010000096.1 GCA_945787795.1 Thermodesulfovibrionia bacterium
AGATAAGCAATATTCTTAACAGCCTGATATTCTTATCGGCATAAATCACAGTTTACTAAATAGAGTGATTTTTATAAAATAGACCGTTATGCAATCCATGAAAAAAAAAGTAGTGTTAATTACCGGCAGTTCCCGAGGTATAGGGAACGCGATCGCAAGAAAATGCGCTGAGGCGGGCGCTGATATAGCAATTAATTACAGGAGGGCCGGGGGGACTTCCCAGGCAGCAGGCGAAGCATTATGCAGAGAAATTCAGGCAATGGGCCGGAAAGCCATAATGGTCCAGGCAGACATCGCTGTAAAAGAATCAGTGAAGAAACTGTTTCAGGATACTGCTGAAAAATTAGGGCGTCTGGACTGTCTTGTATTAAATGCTGCCAGGGCGCCTTTTAAACCGATCCATAAACTTTTCGAACGTGAGCTTAAGCAGCTGGTTGAAACCAATTATATGGGAAATATTTATTGTATCCAGGAATCACTGTCCATGCTTGAAGAAAGCTCCGGCAAGATTGTATTCATATCCAGCCTTGGAAGCCGTTTTTATAATCCTGCTTATCCACTGGGAAGCATGAAAGCTGCCATGGAATCGGTTGTAAGAGACAGTGCTGAAACGCTCAGAGAAAAAAATATTTCAATAAACGGCGTCTGCGGAGGACTAGTAAAAACAGATTCATTCAAGGTATTGCGGCAATACTGGGAGAATATAGATATGCTGCCTGAGGAGCTTTTTGTTGAACCTGATGAAATGGCTGATGTCGTATTGTTCCTGTGCGGACCTGAAAGCAGGGGCATAAGCGGTCAGACCATTGTTGTTGACAAGGGGCTGAGCAATACCCTGTTCAGGACTTCAGGCAAATAAAGGTTGTCTACATATATTTACTATAAATTAGGAGGGACAATGGGTCAGAACCTTATTACAGAAGAAAAAGTAATGGAAGAGCTGAAAAAAGCCATAGTGGAAACGTTACGGGTTGATGAAGCACTTATCAAACCTGAAACCTCATTGATTAATGATCTGGGGGCCGAGTCTCTTGACTTTCTTGATATTAATTACAGGCTGGAACAGGCCTTTGGTATGAAAATGGCCCGCCATTTTGTGCTTGAACATATTGAGGAGATCTATGGTGAAGGTTCTGGCAGTTGAAATTCTCAAGATACGGTTCGGTGATAATGTACCTGAGCTGCAGCCAGGAATGGACATGGATGAGGTGCCTGCCGTGGTTACGGTTGAATCGATCGCAAAAGGAGTTATGGACATACTGGACAGCCTGCCTGAAGCATGTACCAAATGCACCCACTCTGAGTGGCAGACGGATAACGGAAGCCATCTGAAATGCGGTTCCTGTGGAGAACCTGCAGCATATACTAATGGAGACGACCTTATTAAGGAGTGGCTGTCAAAGGTCCAGGAAGAGAAAAAATTATTCTGAATGCATTCTAAACGGAGAGTAGTGATTACAGGGATTGGAATGATCACCCCTTCAGGCAGAAACGCGGAGGAGACATTTAATAATTGCAGTCAGGGCCTTTCAGGGATTGATTATATAACGTCGTTTGACACAACAGGACTGACCTGTACAATAGGGGGGGAAATTAATAATGACTGGCTTGATGACTTTGAACAGCATGCTGACCAGAAATTAAGAAAGCTTTCATCCCGCGGTCTCAGACTCATGTACGCAGCGACTTCAGAAGCTGCTGCACAGGCGGGCCTCAACAGCGTTGCTGACCGTGATAATATTGGTGTCTCTCTTGGCTCACACGGCGATAATCCTTCAGTGAAAGACCTGACGTTTCTGTATCGCTTCATTAATAACAAAGGTACGTGGGACATGAAGAGATTGCTGCAATCCGGTGGCTATCCCTATCTTAATTTTTTCCGAAGAAAACCTGATGCAGCAGCAACAATTCTTGCTAAGCTCTTTGACTGCAAAGGACCCAGCATGGCAATTGTGTCAGCATGTGCAGCAGGGTCCCAGGCAATAGGAGAAGCGGTCAGGCTGATTCAGGACAGGAAATGTGATGTCATGATCGCCGGCGGCGCTGAAGCAACTCTGGATTTTCTGGGGATGTCAGGTTTTATATTATTAAAGGCCCTGTCTGAGAAATATGAGACACCACAGAGAGCATCCAGGCCTTTTGACAGGAAAAGAAATGGTTTTGTAATGTCCGAGGGTGCGGGAGCAGTTGTTATTGAAGATCTGGATCATGCCCGGTCAAGGGGAGCAACCATACTTGGAGAAATAAAGGGCTATGCCTCATCTGCTGACGCCTACAGGATCACTGATACCCATCCCAAAGGACTGGGAGCAGTTATAGCAATGAAAGGGGCCCTTGATGATGCCTCTTTAACGCCGGATGATGTTGATTATATTAATGCTCACGGAACTTCAACAACGCAAAATGATTTGACCGAGACCCGTGCTGTAAAAGAAGTCTTTGGTGATCGGGCCGCCCGGATACCTATAAGTTCAAACAAATCCATGCTTGGCCATACAATTGCTGCAGCCGGAGCAATTGAATGTATTCTCTCACTGATGGGAATAAACAGATCAGTCCTGCTCCCTACCATTAATCATGAATTTCGTGACCCCAAATGCAATCTGGATTATGTCCCCAACGAGGCAAGGGAATGCAGGCACAATGTAGTCATTTCCAATTCCTTTGGTTTTGGCGGTCAGAATGCCTGTCTGTGTATAAACGGATTTAAAGAATGAGTACACGTAAGATATAAAAGTCTGGATTTTATTTCAGAAGCTGCCGCACATAACGAAAACGGGGAATATAGAATTCACTATACTCCCCGTCTCTCTACAGCCTGTCCCCTAAAAAGAAAGCCTGTTACCGGCTTACCTGGCTGTGATCTTATTCCTTATGTTCTCAAACGTCTTCTTGCCGATACCGTTAATTTTTTTTATATCATCAACGCTTTCAAATTTGCCGTGTTTGCTTCTGTAAGCTACGATCGCTTCTGCTTTTGTCTTTCCGATTCCGGACAATCCTGAAAGTTCCTTTACTGAAGCTTCGTTGATGTTTACTATCCCGGTGTCTGGTCTGCTTTTCTTTTCAGCCAGTGCATGACCATACACCATGACCGTTGCTGTACACAGGATGAAAACAGCAATAACTATTTTGTTTAATATAGACTTATTCATAGATCCTCCCCTTGCAGATTTATTAGTTCAATAATTATTGACGACCCTCCTTTCTCGAAAAATTCACATCCTGGTGGCAATCACCATGCCTGTAAACAACACATCACCATCAAGTCAGAGAGAACACAGCAGATTATACTGGAGCAATTACACCGGACATGCAATACGCTTTACGCCTGTCAAAAAATTACAGACAGCATACTTAATTAAAAAGTCCTGCAGGATTAATCCGGTTATTATCAGCTTAGTCCCCGTAGACATGAGCATTATATTCATAAACAATATTCAATGTCAAGTTGAAAATGCTTCGCTGTTAATTTAGACTAGTCGAACATAACGCTATGCCCTACAATGACATCTTCATGGTCTGCTTTTCATATGCAAAATAAAGTCGTGATTACCGGAACAGGTATGGTCAGCTCACTGGGTCTGAATGTATCAGAAACATGGGAATCCATTATTGCAGGTAAACAGGGCATTCAGCCTATTCATACCTTGCATGCTGATGGGGTTGCCTGTGCCGCAGCCGCACAGGTCACAGGGTTAAATGAGTCGGTACTGGGTATTCACCCAAGGGATGCAAGGATCATGAACAAACATGCCTATATGCTTATGAAGAGCAGCAGGGACGCATGGATCCAGTCAAAGCTGGATTCCTCATCTGTTCCTGCTGAAGACACAGGATATTTTGCCGGCATGGGCATGGTCGATTACACGGTTGAAGATCTATTACCTGCTGTCATCAGGTCTCTCAATGGAAAGGGAGCCCTGGATTATGACCTCTTTTACTCGCACGCATATCAGGAGATTCATCCTCTCTGGCCGCTGTCCATGCTCAACAATATCAGTTTCTGCCAGGTCGCAATAGATCTTGGCATTAAAGGTGAAAACACGGTATTTTCTCCTCACGCAGACTCAGGAACGCATGCAATAATAGAGGGGTACAACACGCTAATCGATAAGAGAGCAAGAGTAGTTCTTGCCGGTGGAGTTAGTGAGAAGGTATCTCCTCTCAGTATTGCACGGGCAGCAGAATTTGGCATTTTAAATACATCAGAAAAAAGTACCAACTGCTGCTGTCCCTTTGCACATAACAGGAAAGGAACTGTCCTGGGAGAAGGATGCGGTGTGCTTGCCATGGAATTATACTCACATGCTGTTGAAAGACAGGTCCCTGTTATGGCACTCATGAGTGGATATGGAACCTCATGTGAAAAGATGCAGGGAGCAAACTGCCCTACTGCCGGAGCCATATCCGCTGCAATGAATAATGCCCTTGCACATGCTGATATAAAGCCATCTGAGATTGATGTAATCATTGCACATGGTGATGGAACCATCAATGGAGACAGAAACGAGATTGATGCAATTCAGAACTTATTTATTGGCTGCACTGACAAGGTAAAGATATTTTCATCAAAAAGCGCATTAGGCCATATGCTGGCCGGTTCTTCTCCTGTTGATGTCATACTGGGCATACAGATGCTCAATCATGGTATAATCCCGGCAACCTATGGTTCGGAAAATCTCGATCAGGATATTCTTTTTCATATTGTGGCAGGAACTCCTGTTAAGACAATGCCGAAGAGAATATTGATAAACTCAGTAAGTTACGAAGGTCAGTGTGCATCCCTGATTCTGGAAAAAAGCAGACCTGATTAGAATCTATCTCAATATAAAAATATCATATATAAGCCTAATACTGTCATTCTCGCAAGTGAAGCGCGACGGGAATCTCCCCGGGCAGATTCTGGACAAGCCAGAATGACAAGTTATGGCAGGTACTGAATATTATTCGTACTACTATTTTGAGATAGGTTCTAGTTAATAGATTTACAGAAAGATAAAATTCCATGAGGTTTCTCTATTATGACAAAATAAATACCATTGATAAGGGCAAATCAATAACCGGAATCAAAACGTTCACTTTGTCAGAAGAGTTCTTCCGCAGGCATTTCACAAAAGAAGCGCTCGTGCCGGGAGTCATCTATATAGAAGCAATGGCGCAGATTCTCGGTTGGCTTGTTATTTATTCACATAACTTTAAACTGTCCGCAATTATGTCTCTTGTTGAGGACGTTAAGATTTCTTCGCAATTGAGACCGGGATTTACAGCTGAACTGCAGGGAGAAATAATTTCAACTTCACGCAGAGACTCTCTCGGCAGGGCATGGATAACAGTTGATGGAGAGATCATAGCTGCAATGGACCGGATCATCTACAGTCATGTCCATAAAGCTAATTCGGAAAACCTTGTCCGGCTATTTGAATACTACAGCGGGCTTAAGGTGTAATTAAATTCAATCTGCTTAACTGCAGTGGCTAGTTAAAATCGTTTTCTGTCTTCCCTTGTGTCATTCCCGCAGTTTTTAAGCGGGAATCCCTGGTTATGCAAGTTTCTGGATTCTCGATGCGAGTCTATGCGAAAGTCACTCCGACCCGCTCAAAGGAACGCGGGAATGACGGATACATTCTTTGCATAATGAAGTCACTAACTTCCTGATATTTCCCCTTGTTTATACATATATTAATTTTTTTAACTTTTCAGGAGCTGCAGTTTATGATATATAAAACATACGTATAAAAGTAACGTGCAAATAAATTGTACTAAGGAGGGAATACCCATGTTATTATTCATGCTTGGACTGTTTATCGGAACACTGGCAGGTATGATGTTAATGGCAATGCTTATCTCCGCAAGAAATACAGATAATATGAAATATAAAACATAGGGTCAGTCTTATCACATCATCAGGGTATCAATTATCAATGAGTCTATTGAGACAGATATTCCCTGAGAGCATCTTTCCAGTGTCTCAACTCCCCAATACCTTCAAGCCGTAACATCGTATTGTCAAGCACAGAATAGGCGGGTCTTTTGGCAGGTCTGTTAAATTTATCTGTAGTTGTAGGTACTATTCTTGTATTGCTCGTTTTCAGTCTGGAAATCTCCTGTGCAAACTCAAACCAGGAGCAATGCGAAGCATTGGTTATATGATATATCCCATATCCTTTTCCGATAAGCTCTCTCAAAGTGAATGCAAGGTCATATGTATACGTAGGGGAGCCAACCTGGTCATCAACAACATCTATCTCATCTTTCTCTGATAATAACCTGCAGATCGTATCAACAAAATTCTTTCCATGTTTACCATAAAGCCATGACGTCCTGACGATATAAAACCTGGTAGTAAACGAATTGACATACTGCTCGCCCATCAGCTTTGAACGTCCGTACCTGCTCACAGGACCGGTCAGGTCCCACTCATGATAAGGCTCTTTACCGGCACCGTCAAAGACATAATCCGAACTTATATATAGTATGGGACATTTGACCTCTTCACAGGCAATTGTTACATTTCTGGTCCCTATTCCGTTGACAAGATAGGCCCTTTCAGGGTCCTGCTCACACCCGTCAACATCGGTATATGCAGCGCTGTGAATAAGATAATCAGGAGATATGTCCTTTATGCGGGAAACTGATTGATCAAGGCTGGTTATATCAAGGTCTTTTCGCGTGAGAGCTGCAAGTTCAACATCCTTAAAAACCTTTTTAATGTCATGTCCCAGCATGCCGCTGGAGCCTGTTAAAGCAATTCTCACCTTTCAAGCCTTTCCCCATATTGCAGGTTGTAGTATCTGATATATTCACCTGAAATGATCCGGTCCCACCACTGATTATTGGATGAATACCAGTCTATCGTCTTTTCAATTCCCTCATCAAAAGTCATTTCAGGTTTCCATCCCAGTTCCTTCTCTATCTTTAAAGGATCTATGGCATATCTTCTGTCATGGCCTTTTCTGTCCTGAACAAAATTAATCAGGTCCATAAGCTTATTTTCATCAAGTTTCATTCGGTCAGCAGTTTTAGACAATATTCTTTTTATAAGATCGATATTGGGCTGTTCATTCCTGGACCCTATGTTATATACCTGTCCTGATACCCCTTTATGAAGTACAGCATCTACCGCTTTGCAGTGATCTACGACATAGATCCAGTCCCTTACATTCATACCATCACCATACACCGGAATGGGCCTGCCGTTTATCGCATTTAATATGACAAGAGGAATAAGTTTTTCCGGGAACTGATAAGGGCCATAATTATTGGAGCATCTTGTAATCATTGCATTAATGTTATGAGTTTCAACATATGCCCTTACAAGCATATCAGATGAGGCCTTACTTGCAGCATAAGGACTGTTCGGCATTAAGGGAGATTTTTCATTAAAGAAACCATCTTCGATAGAACCATACACTTCATCTGTTGACACATGTAAAAAAGTGCACTCCCTCTGCCTGGCGATTTCCAGAAGATTGTACGTTCCCATTATATTTGTCTGCAGGAACGGCTGGGCATCAAGAATACTCCTGTCAACATGACTTTCAGCAGCAAAATTCAGGATTGCATCAAACTCAAGCCCTTCCGCTACATTCTTGTCACAGATGTCCCCCTTCAGAAAGGTATATCGTTCTGATGCTTCAACATCCTTCAGATTTTCAAGATTACCCGCATAGGTGAGGCTGTCGAGATTAATTACATAATAATCCGGATGAGCATGAAGGACATGTCTTATATAATTGGATGCGATGAAACCCGCGCCACCGGTAATGAGCAGTTTCATTCTTCTATCCTGAAAGGAGATAATGGGTCATCTTCATACCTTACTTCATCAACAGACTCTTTTTTCCCCTCTCCCCTGTACAGCATGTCAGGCATATTAATAACCAGCCCATCTGTATTAGCCATGTTTTTATATGCATGTACTATTCCGGGGGGAACTATGGCAATAGTTGGAGTCTCAGAGGTATCGAATAATTTGTGCTCTTTATATGTGGGTGATCCCTTTCTGTTGTCCCATAAGTAAATTCTGAATTTTCCTATGAAACAGAAATAATCTGTCTGCTCAATATGCTCATGCGGTCCCCTCACAAGTCCGGGCTTGGTCATGGACAGATATGACATGACCGGTCTGAAACCGGATTCATCGTCTCTTATTATCTCTGCCAGCCATCCCCGCTGGTCTTCAAATGGATGTAACTCTTTGATCTCAAACCCTTCCATTATATCTCCACAACCGAGTCATCACCGATCATAAGTCTCAGTGCCTTATGAGATGTCTTGTTTTTAAAAACCTTTACATTCCTTCCGATCAGACTTTCATCCATTCTTTCAATCTCGATCAATTCACTCCCGCTCATAACGACCGAGTGCTCTACC
>CALZJD010000097.1 GCA_945787795.1 Thermodesulfovibrionia bacterium
TTCTCTCCAAAGCGAGGAATCGGGGAGTAGGCGTTACTTTTGCAAAACGGCTGCAGAATGGGTGGGTACCGCCGCCGGATATAACCAGTCCAAGATCATGGCATTTTCTCCTGGTGGTAACTGCATGTGAGTGAATATCCTGCTCCATCTCCCTGATATTGCCGCAAATCCTCGATCTTATCTCTACAGTGGTCTGTTCGTACTCAGGGATTATATGAGGATTTTCGCGACAGAGATTCTTAAGAGGCAGTATTCCGTCTACCAGGTCAAATGTCACAGGATCGAGGAGTTGAAGCTCAAGCTCCACGCCTATGGACATTCCGGCTGATGATTTGAAATCAAGCATTTCTCTCGTTTTCTCCTTTTACCAGAGAAACCGTAACCATACTACTTTATATAGCATACATTAAGTCCGGCTGCATTCAAACGTTCATTCAAAGCGAAATAAGACCTACCTGTTAGGAACCAGGCCGGGTTTTGGTTGTGCACGAAGAGCGAAAAGGCGGAAGCAGTGTGATGGCGGTGCCTGCCCTTCACCTTAATGCGATATACTAATTTCATGAGACGGATTATTCACATTGATATGGACGCCTTTTTTGCTGCTGTAGAGCAGAAAAGAAATCCGTCACTTATCGGAAAGCCCTTGACATCTCAATGAAAACATCCTACGGTTTAATTGAGGATCAGGAATGTCTTCTGATGAACAGATAACGTGTGAAATTCTTTCATGGAACAGGATCGCACGGGATGCAAAAAGACTTGCGAGTCTCGTAAAGGAATCCGGGTATAAGATCGACATTGCTGTGGCTATTGCAAGAGGAGGGCTGGTTCCAGCCAGAATACTGAGTGAATATCTCCATATCCGGGACTTAACCACCATAAAAGTCGAGCACTGGGGAATTACCGCAACCCCGTCAGAAAAAGCAGTCATCAAATTCCCGTTATGTGTTGATATAAAAGACAGGAATGTCCTGCTTATAGATGACACCACAGATACAGGCGATACCCTGAGGGTCTCCATCGAATACCTGAAGAGTTTTAAGTTAAGGGACATACGAACCGCAACGCTGATACATAAGACCTGTTCAGAAGTAACACCGGACTACTTTGTAAGAAAAGTCATGAAATGGAAGTGGATAATATTTCCGTGGCATGTCTGGGAGGACCTGACCGAGTTTGTAAGGAGGATTGCAGATTCAGGAATTCATAATGACGAGGATATAAAACGCAAACTTGAGGATCAATATCATATCAAGGTTAAAATCGATACTGTCAGAGAGGTTTTATTAGAGGTAACAAAAACCGGTTGATGTCCTGAATGTAATTTTGCTCAAACCAGGGAACAGTCCGCATAAATAAAAAAATGATCAGAGGCGCATCGCTCCTGATGCCACAACCCCGCTTCTTCAGGCCTGAAGACCTCGTGTTTCAGGACAACGAAATCACGGGAAGGCAGAATGTAATCAAGCTTCAGGCTTAACCCTGCAGTATGTAATGGAGGCGCTTCTGACCCACCCCCTTCAAGGAATGTAGGTCTCGAAGGCACAATCCCGTTGAGGGCCGGATTTTCAAGAAGCCTTCGTATGGCTTCCCTTATGCCCTCACCCTTTTCAGGATCTGCATTCAGGTCGCCCATCACGACAAATGGCAGTCCGGCCTCAAAGCGGTCCATTCCCGGAAGTGCCCTTCCGCTTATATACTCATTAAGAAAGTTCAACTGATCTGCATTCCTGTTCCTGTTTAAGAATCCTGTCACGGGTACGGAGGCGTGAAGAAGGATTACATACACGACCCGTCCTGCCATGCGCAAAGGTACGTTCAGGAGGTTGGTGCTAAAAAGCGGGAATCTTTCATGGACATCCACCACTCTGTCTCCTAGGTAACTCAGCCCCTTTGGCAGGTCCCTCCAGGAAAAGTCCTCAAAGCTTCTTACCCCGTGCTGTAGTATTGGAAACCGGCTAAAAAGAGCGATCCCATACTGGCCCTCAAAAAGCCCGAATCCCTTCTGATCATAGGGGTGAGGCAGACCGGTGGACACCCCTGAGTTTGTCGGCCCTATGTAATGGTATGGGTAGTGGAGAGGATCATCGCCCCTTTCAAGATAATTATCAAGAAACAGCCGGGGGGCCTCAGGGCAAGCTTCTATCTCATTTATGGAAAGAACATCCGGCCTCACTTTTTGTATGATGGCTGATGCGGACAAAAGCTGAGCGTGATCAGGTTTACGGAGCTTCCCCAAAGTGAGATCCCGTACATTAAAATGGCCGAACCTTACAGGCATCATATATAAAAGTATACCCGTTTTTTTTCAGGTTTCAAAAAGAAATATAGAAGCATTCTCACCTCAGTAATATCAAAATTTCACCTTATCGCTTTTTCACTGTTTATGCAGCCGCAACGAGTGGAACAAAGATGAGACAGATTCTTAGACTGGAATGAGCAATTGTCAGGTTGCTTTTGTTAATGAAGATTTAAATTGGTTGTCTTAAACAAAGGAGGAGGGTAAGATTATTTGTAACAACTGCTTAGTAATGAATGAAGCGTAAAAAAGGGTAGGATTTCTTTTACCGACATATCAACGATATGGTAGAGATTATCAGATTACTGACTCATATCTGTTATCTTCAGATTTAATGAAAGTCTCAGATCATTGCTAACACCTCTTTATCTTTAGAACAACTCAATACCAGAAATTGATGATGGATACATAAAGTAAATGTTTCGCAAAGACTCTGCGGTCGAGGATTTCATCACGATATCAATGATACCGGAGTGAACTGAGATCAGCGATCGTATCTAAAGTCAATTACAAAAGATAAATTGTTAAAATTATTCAGGATCTGTAGAAACTCATGAGATTAAAGATAATTGGGATTTGTAACTTACTATAAGGATAAGCGATTATCACTTATCCTTATAGCAGGGAATGTGAAATTTTCAGTATACTTCTCAATCTTTTTCGAGGCTAAATCTCCATTTCAGATTTTATTAATCGATATTGATGTCTCCAGGTATTCATGGCTCTCTCTATTTCTTTCGCTTGTTGTGCGATTCTTTCGCGGTTTGGATCGGTATCTTCAAATTCCTTGTTTATAGTATCAAAGCACTCATTTAGTCGATTTTGCTCTTGGATCATATTGCTGATACGTTCTCTCATATGTGCTTTTTGATCTACCGTTAAACCTTGCATAAATCGATTATGCTCATCCTGCATTAATTGCTGTCTCTGCATTAAACGGTCTCGTTCCCATTTTGCATTATCGATATCAAAAATCCTTCCTTTTGTAGCATTGACCATATTCTGTGCTTGAAGACATGCTTGATCAGCTACTTGTAAGCACTCCTGCACCTGCTGACGCTGCTGAACGCGGGTTTGAATTTGCTGACGAGTCTGTTCCTGGACAGCTATGCCCTTAGTGCTTTGCTGTTGTTGGTGAATACCTCCACCTTGCATGGAGTGACCATTACCGCCGCTATCACCGCTGCCACCACTACCGCCACTGCTACCGCTACCGCCACTGCCACCGCTGCCGCCACCGCTGCCGCCGCTACCGCCGCTACCACCGCTGCCAGACCCTGCTAATGGTGATAATGGCATCGCTATAATTAATGTCAATGCAAGAATCATGATTATTGTTATTTTCCAAAGTCTCATTTCTAACCTCCTTCTTAGTGTTAAGATTTATTGCCTGATAATTCATAAAACCGTTAAAGCATATGAGGAGGAGAACTATCAAAACCACAGCAATAAGAATATCTATATTTAGAAAATAATAGTATTGAGGACAGTTTACTCATCATTATTTTTATCTCCGAGACTTTTCAAAGTAAGCAGCCTGAAATTATATAAAAATTATGTATGTAGCTCATATATACCAAGTAGCACATGGGGGTGTAAATGTGCTGTTAATGTGTGTAAATAATATGTTAATTTTTATAAAGAATAACGTAAGAATATATAAGCAAAGTAAATTCTATGAAGTATGCTGGTCAAATCTTTAGAAGAATACCTGTCATTAAGACTGCATCATTTGAATCTTCATTTTAAGAAGTTGTTTACTCTAATTCTTTATTTTCGTTGATAAATCAGATAAGTCAATGAAATCAAAGCCCTTACAAAACCACGATAAGAGGGGATTAGTGAGGATTTCCGGACAGTTATAAAATCATTGATATTTAGATAATAGTTGCAATTTTGGCTCAGATACCAAAATCAAGACAATAGAGAATTATTAATTCCAGTTAACTACCTGTAAATATAAAAGACTTCTATCGCAAATTCTCTTTCTTAAACATTTTCCGCAACTTACGACCACCTTTAAAACATGAAATCTGCATCAAATAAGGTGATATACTTTTCTTATGCGCAATCAGGAAATCGCAAAGATTTTTAATGAAATTGCAGACATCCTCGATATAAAGGGAGATAATCCTTTTCGGATCAGGGCGTACAGGAGGGCTGCACAGAATATTGACGGCCTTGCAAAAGATGTGGCAGAGATATCCGTAGAGGATTTGAGAAAGGTCCCGGGGATAGGAGCTGATCTTGCGGAGAAGATTCAGGAATATGTAAAGACCGGGGGATTGAGGTTTTACGATGAATTAAAGAATGAGGTGCCTTCAGGTCTTGTTGATCTGTTGTCTGTACCGGGGCTTGGACCAAAGACAGCAAAGATGCTCGTTGAGAAACTGCACATAAAAGATATTAACGACCTTGAGAAACATGCAAAAGACGGCACATTGAAAGCACTGCCCGGCATCAAGGCAAAGACCGAGGAAAATATCCTGAAAGGGATAGCAATGATCAGAAAACATACGGGACGCTTCCCGATAGGACGTGTGCTGCCGGTCGCTGAAGAGATAATGGAAACATTAGGGGAAAAATCCTTTGTAAATAAATTGAGCATTGCGGGGAGCCTCAGGCGGTGGAAGGATACCATAAAAGATATTGACACGCTGGCTGCATCAAAGGACCCCCGGAAGGTAATGGACGTCTTCGTTCATCTCCCACAGGTAAAAGAGGTCCTCATGAAGGGGCCGACTAAATCGAGCATCATAACCAGCGAAGGAATTCAGGTGGATTTAAGAGTTGTGAGTGAAGATTCCTTCGGGGCAGCGCGTGCCTATTTCACCGGCAGCAAGCAGCATAACATACGGCTTCGTGAAATGGCTGTAAAAAGGGGGCTCAAGATAAACGAATACGGCATCTTTGATGTGAAGACAGAAAAGAAACTCGGCGGCAAACATGAGGGTGACATTTATAACATCCTAGATATGCCGTTCATAGAGCCTGAGCTGAGAGAAGACGCCGGGGAGTTAGAAGCAGCTCTTAAAGGCACCCTGCCGTCTCTTATAAAGCGGGAGGATATAAAGGGAGATTTGCATGTGCATTCAACATACAGTGACGGAAGCCATGACCTTCAGGAGCTCATTGATGCAGCAAAGGCACGGGGCTACACGTACATTGCCATAACCGACCATTCAAAAGGGCTTGGCATTGCGAGGGGAATGAGTATCGATAAAGTGCTTGAGCAGAATAAAAAGATAAAGGCATTAAATAAAAAGCTGAAGGGCTTTTACCTCCTTTCAGGTACGGAGATGGACATCAGGAGTGACGGGTCCCTGGACTATCCTGACGAGGTATTAAAACGGTTTGATATTGTCGTTGCCTCCATACATTCCGGATTCAGGCAGTCACGGGAACAGATAACAAAACGGCTTGTGTCCGCCATGCACAACCGCTATGTGTCAATCATTGCCCATCCGACCGGAAGAATTATCGGTGAAAGGGAGGCCTATGAAGTTGATATGGACGCGGTTTTGAAAGCTGCAGCAGAAACCGGTACTGCAATGGAAATTAATGCATATCCTTTCAGGCTTGACCTTAATGATATATACATCAGAAAGGCAAAAGAGATGGGTGTCCCTGTTGTTATCAATACGGATGCCCACAAGACCTTTCAATTTGAATATATGGCATATGGGATAGGCACGGCAAGAAGGGGATGGATCGAAAAGAAGGATGTATTGAATACGCTCGGTTATAAGGCATTGATGAAAAGACTGAAGAGTAAATCCCGTTAGAAGATATTCGCCCTTCCAACGGGATAAACAAAGCCGCAATATTTAGAGTTTATCCTGTGCCCTTGCGCTCCTGCATTTTATCACTGAACCATCTTGAGATTTCATCATAGGATGGGGGTGTTACCAGAAACACCTCCATATCCCTCGGAAACTGGATTCTTCCCAGGTCTTCGTCAGCAATAATGAGCAGGGCCGCCTCTCCTTCTGCTATATCGGTTTCTATCACATTCCGGATATGCTCAAGTCTTCTGTTGTTAGCTTCCGTATAGAATGAAACGATATTGACATAGACCTCTTTTGTCCTTACCACTCCAAGACAGTTCGCCCAGTCGAGAAAGGGCAAGTATATTTCTTCTTTTTCCAGGGGCAAAAAAACAGCTCCTTCTTCAACCTTTTTCCTGACAACAGGATATGCCCTTTCATTAACCGCAGCCAGTACCCTGAGAGCTTCCTCACCCTGAGCATAAATGCTTTCACAGAATATCTTTTTGATCTTTCCTGCTACGTCAAGTTTCTCTATCTGCTGAACAACTTCATCCCAGTATGTACTGATAAGCATATTATATGCATCATCTCCTGCCTTGAGAGGATACACACTGGGCACACAATAGAGCTTTCTCTTACCGCTGGAACTCTCTCTCAGGCTTTTTTTTTCCCAATTCAACAACACCTTTTTATTGGGTGCATATGTAATTGATGAGAATTTCATCAATACTGTCCGCTGAAGCAGATGTCCAGTCCTCAGCCATTCGTTCATGATAAGGTGCTTTATCTATGTAGTGTTCGGTAAGCTCGATTTTTTTAATCTTTCTTTCATTGCAATCAAATTCTTCAAGGAAAATTGTATGTGACAGGATTTTTTTTATACTGCATTTCCTGCAGTCATATTCGCGTTTTCCGCTATAGGTTTTTCTGTAGTCATATTTGACCGTTGCCCGAACAATAGCATCAGAAATATGCTCCATGCTGTCCTTATCAACGAGAAGATATAAATTTTCTTTTTTTTGTTTCATTAATATCCAGTTTGCTGCGTCAGCTAATGCTGCACATAAAAATAAATCAATCAATAGTAATAATATTGCTGTTTTCATGGCTGGCTCCCTTTTCAGGTTTAACACTCTGTATCTTTTACATATCTTATATCCTGTTGTTTGTCAACAGTGTTACAGAATCTCT
>CALZJD010000098.1 GCA_945787795.1 Thermodesulfovibrionia bacterium
TGTCTTCACAATGTAAGGGTCACTGCTCGTGTCCATAGTTTTCCTGAGCGTAGATGAGTGAAGTTTTCTTGTATTCATAAAACCTCCTTCAAATGGTTTGGTACAGATAAAGCATAGTTATCCGGACACATCATGCGGTCTGCTCTTTCAATGCTGTCAGGAAGTGAAGGGTTGTTCTTGTTTATTACTAAAAAAGGAAGGTTTTTTCTCTTGAGAGAAAATATAAATGACATTTATAACAGTTACCTGATTAATCCAATGTCACTAAAAGTGACGTACAGGAATAACTACCAGTTTATACAATTATTATATCACTCTTTAAACGTTATGCAACCGGTCAGCCAAAGGGCAAATTCCTTTCTGACCGTTATTATGTCTAGAGAAACTCTGTTTCAACTTCTTCAGTTGGCCGCGCTTATAATTCTTGGATGGGAAATGAAACACGGGCGTTTAATAGTTAATTATCATGATTAACTATTACAAGGTAAATTACTGCATTATATAATTTTAATTTAAATTTAATTATGTTTTTTCCGCAACATGAACCAGGGATTAAGAATATTTCCATTTAGGTACCCGCTTCTCAATAAACTCTGATACAGGCAATATGTTATGATTGATCACTGAAAATTCAAAATAAAGGAGATACCTATGTCAACTGCATCTGCCCGTCATATCCTGGTCAAATCCCAGGAAGAATGTGAAAGTATAAAGAAGGAAATAGAGGGGGGCGCTGATTTCGCTGAAGTGGCAAAGAAGCATTCAGAATGTCCTTCAGGTCAGAAAGGTGGAGATCTTGGAGAATTCTCTCCGGGTCAAATGGTCAAGGAATTCAACGATGTTGTTTTCAATGAAGAGGTCGGCAAGGTCCACGGACCTGTCCAGACCCAGTTCGGGTATCACCTTATCGAGATTACCAGCCGCAGCTAAATGAATATATGACCTGTCCCGGGGGACAGGTCATAATCTTTTTCATCATCCTGTCCATGCATGAATACCAAAAAAGTTCACGTTTTTTTACTCAGACCGCAGATGACATAAAAGAGCTTGCGGCCCTGGAGCTTGCTGAGCTCGGAGCCAATGATATAAGTCCTGTCTACCGGGGTATATATTTTAATGCTGACAAAGCCGCTCTTTACAGAATCAATTATTCGGCAAGACTTATCTCAAGAGTGCTGGCCTCCATTCTTACATTTACTACCCATTCAACTGACCAGCTTTACAAAAAAGCAAAACAGATAAACTGGTCAGACTTCATATCTGCCAATAATACTTTTGCTGTATTCAGCAATGTTTCGGACAGCAAAATTAAGAATTCACATTATGCTTCTCTCTGTTTAAAAGATGCTGTTGTTGATTCATTCCGGGAGCAGACGGGCAAAAGACCGTATGTTGATTCAAAAGATCCTGATCTATGGATAAACCTTTTTGTCAGCAGAAACAAAGCAGTTATAAGCCTGGACACATCAGGCGGCGCCCTTCATAAACGTGGATACAGAAAGGACTCCCTTACCGCACCGATGCAGGAAACTGTTGCAGCAGCCATTATCAGATATACGGAATGGGATGGCTCTGTTCCTATATATGATCCAATGTGCGGTTCAGCCACTTTGCTCTGTGAAGCAATGATGCATTATTGCAGAATACCTTCCGGTTTTTTGCGTAAGCATTTCGGGTTTGAATGTATGCCTGACTATGATAAAAAGCTATGGAGAGAAATCAAGAAAGATTCTGACCGGAAAAAGATCAGACTGCCAAATGGCTTAATTTCAGGCAGTGATATATCATCCCAGGCTGTTAAGACATCGAAGCTGAACATAAACAATATTCCTGAAGGGAAAAATATTCTCATTAATAAACTTGATTTCAATAAGGCAAAGGGACTTGAAAACGGTGTCATTATTACCAACCCTCCTTACGGCATCCGTATGGGCAACAAAGATGATCTCAGCAGTCTTTATAAATCGTTTGGCGATTTTCTGAAGCAGAAGTGTAAAGGATCGTCAGCTTATATCTATTTTGGAGAAAGGGAGTTCATAAAAAAGATAGGTCTTAAACCGGCATGGAAAAAGCCACTGATGTCCGGCGGCCTCGACGGGAGACTGGTAAAATATGAGATGTTTTGAGAATTCAGGGGGCGAGGGGTCAAGGGGGCAGGATAATAATCCCCCTTAGAAAAGAGGGAAGTATTCCTGTTGAATTAATTATAATAGTTTTATTGATTCATTTTTTTTCTTTAACCCTTGAATCCTGTTTTTTATTATGGATTACAAAAGCAAGACACAGAAAAAGCAAGAGGCCTACTCCCTGCAGAAACTTGGAGAAAAGCTGCTGCAACTCTCAAAAGAGCAGGTGCGGGAGATCGATATCCCTGATGAAGTCCTTGATGCGCTGAATCTGGCCAGGACGATCAAAAGCCGCGAGGGATTAAGAAGGCAGGTGCAGTTCATTGGTTCTCTTATGCGAAAAATAGATTCAGAAGCTATTCAGGAGGCAGTTGAACAGATCGATCAGGGAAATTACAAAAAGGCCCTTGAGTTTAAGGAGACAGAACAGTGGCGGGACGAGCTCATTGCAGGAAATAATAAAATGCTGGAAGAGATACTTGAGAACCATAGCAATGCCGACAGGCAGCAGTTGTCACAGCTGGTCAGGAATGCCAGAAAGGAAGCCGGAAATAACAAACCCCCAAAATCATCCCGCGTCCTGTTCAGATATTTAAGAAAGATCAGATCTTACTAGAATCTATCTCAAACTTGTCATTCAGGCTTGTCCGGAATCTTACTCGATGTGGATTCCCGACGCGCTTTGCTTGCGGGAATGACAATAATAGACTTATTAATGATAAACTTTGTTTTTGAGATGGGTTCTAATAATATGTTCCCTCCTCACCGGCATGCAGGCGTCAGTGGGATTTTATCCCGGGATTGAATCATCTTTTGCTCTCAACTTTTTAATTATGTATAATTCAACAATTATTTCAAATTTTTATGTCATATTGAGCATTAATATTTAGGAGGAATAGATGACACCACTCAAATGGGACGAGAAATACATATTGAATGTTAAGGAAATTGACGATGAGCACAAAAATTTATTTTCTCTCTTTAACAGACTTCAGGACGGAATGAATACAGGAAAGAGCAGGGCAGAGCTGGAACATGCTCTTTCAGATCTTATTGATAATACAGTTCTTCATTTTGCCACAGAAGAAAAGCTCATGCAGCAGTTCAGTTATATCGGTTTTGTTGAGCATAAAAGAGTACATGATGCACTGATTGCAGAGGCCAAGGAACTCCAAGAGAATTTTTCACAGGACAGAATTGAGCTTTCTGAGCAAGTCAGCGTCTTTTTAAGCGGCTGGTTGACAGACCATATTTTAGATATGGATAAAAAGTACGGCCCTCTTTTTAAAAAGTAAGGATGTCGGTTAATCGATAGTGCTTATCTTCATTCATATCACATTGCAATTAATGTAGTCATTCCCGCTTGCCCCTAACTATATGGTTCAGGGCTTGCCGGGAATCTGATCGAATTTGATTCTGGACATGTCCGAAGCGGATCTCAGCGAGGAGTCGCTCCGATAAGAATGACAAATGATTTGAAGATCACCTTTCTTTAATGGAAAAGAACGTATCACATACCTTTTGCACTTCTTTCCCTTCTCTTTTAAAATGTTATCTATGAATAATACCAGAACAATTAACATTTCCTTTTTAAACCTTCTGATTATGGTCCTTGCCCTGCCCTGTCTGTTTTTTTTTACCACTGCATTTGCAGGAAATCCAGCATCAACAGTTGATGTTATTAACTCAAGAATACCTAAGGAGCCTTCCACAGAAATGGAATTCACCTTTATCAAGGGTGGCTGCTTTGAAATGGGTGACCTGTGGAACGAAGGAAGTGGAGATGAACTTCCGGTACATATCGTATGTGTTGACAGTTTTTATATAGGAACATATGAGGTGACACAGGGACAGTGGAAAAAGATTATGGGAGAGAATCCATCAAAGTTTCAGCAGGGCGATAATTACCCCGTTGAAAATATCACATGGAATGAAGCAAAGGAGTTTATCACAAAACTAAATGGTAAGGGCCAGGGTACATACAGGCTGCCTACCGAGGCAGAATGGGAATATGCAGCCAGAGCAGGAAATAATAAAATAAAGTTCACCACGGCTACAGGGGATATTTCTCATGACCTCTGTAATTATGATAATACAGAACAAAAGGACAAATGGGACAGGACGTCACCGGTTGGCAGTTTTCCGTCTTCAGAGTCCGGTTTATATGATATGTGCGGCAATGTGTGGGAATGGATTGAGGACAGTTATGAATTTGATGCTTACAGGAAACATACGAGGTTTAATCCCCTTATAACAAATAAAGTTTCTGACCGCGTAATCAGGGGTTGCGGCTGGAGCGATGATAAAGAAGACTGCCGTGTTTCCTACCGTGACAAAATCCCGCAGGACTGCCCTGTCTGCAGTAGTAGAAATGACATTGGATTCAGGGTGGTCAGGGAGAGGTAAACGTCGGTAGTTAGTAGTCAGGAGTTAGTAGTTAGTAGAGCGACAGAGGAGGATATCATTCCCTAATTACTATCTACCAACTACTAACTACTGCCTTTCATCCTCAGGTGGGGCATAGACTGACAGTGCCCTTTTCTGGTCCAGATTATGCAGATGATCATGCAGCTCATTTATCATTGCCATCATTTCATCTTTTGTGTTCTTCATAAATGCCCGGACCTTCAACTCCTTTGCAGGCAGACCCCTTACATACCATCCATAAAATTTCCTGAACCGGATAACACCGAACTGTTCACCTGAAAAATCTATATTGGCAAGGAGATGTTTTTTCATTGTCGCTGTTAACTCATCAATACCGGGCCTTGGAGGCATAACTCCTGATTTCAAATACTCGACAGTCTCAGTAAACAGCCATGGATTGCCAAGCGCGCCCCTGGCTATTGCGACCCCATCACATCCGCTTTCATCAAACATCTTTTTGATCAGATAGGGGCTTAGACCATCACCGCTTGCTACAACAGGAATTGATACTGCTTCTTTTACTTCTCTTATATGATCATAATCAACTGTACCTTTATACTTCTGCGCCCTCGTCCTACCGTGAATAAATATACCGCTAACCCCGGCATCCTGGGCCCTTAATGAGACCTCTGCTGCATTTATCGAAGAACTGTCCCAACCCGAACGTATCTTGACCGTTACAGGCAGGTCTGTATTGTCTACAATAAGTTTTAATATGCCATGTAGTTTTTCAGGGTCTTTAAGCAGCCCCGCTCCTCTCCCTTTTGTTGCCACCTTATTTACAGGGCAGGCTGCGTTAAAATCTATAAGGTCAAAAGTATTTTCAGGTAGATTGTCCATTGACCTCAGTATTGATTCATCATCATCACCAAGGAGCTGTACCCCTAAAGGTCTGTCTTCAGGTTGCGTGCATATCATCTTTAAGGTGTTTTTACTTTTATAGGCAAGGGAATTGGTGCTTACCATTTCGGTAAAGGCCAAAGAACACCCAAAAGGCCTGACCGTCATCCGGTAAGGCAGGTCAGTAATTCCGGCCATAGGGGCCAGAAGCAGAGGCGAGTTAAGGGTTACATTTCCGATCTTAAACACAGCGGATATTATACATCAAGGAATGAATCGTTTCCCGTCGAACGCAGGTTGTCGATTGTATGATATTTCTGAAAGGCTTTAATTAAAATGTGGATGATTATTATCTATATATATTTAAAGTCAATGAAGATATAGATATCATAGTTTGCTGGAAATATCATAATATTTATAATCCCAGGATTATTTTGTAATTGATGACTAGCTGTTTTCAATCCAAGTCTGTACTTCATCACTGAATATTTCATCGGTAATTCAATAGAAAGATACGATGATTAGATCATTTTTATCTTGCTCAATTTGTGAAATATAAGATATACTTTTCTGCAATGGGGCTCTTTTATAGTAGATATTTTTTAAACTTTGATATTGATGGTTTTTTCATGCCATGACCCCTTGATGACAAATTTACAATGATATACGCAATGCGCCTATCGTATAGTATTAAAGGGGTAAACCGGACTGTCAATTTTTAAGTTTGTTTATTTTATATAGAGTTAGCAGATAAATGCAGACAATTGATTTTGAGGAATCGCATCGCAACGGTGAGGAAGGTGCAGGAGGTATACCATGAGACGGCAATTTACACTTCTATTATTTTTATTGATGTTACTGATCATTTCTGCCTGCGGCGGCGGCGGTGGTGATAACGCACGAAAATCCGATAATACAGTTTCTACTCTGTGTCCCGGCATAACCGGTGCAGAGGCCATTATTTGGGACTTTTATAATGGCATCATTCGAACAGATGTGGATGTTTTGCCGCCAGCGGTTCCTACAGGCGGCGGTAGCTTCATGCATACAGCAAACCCTCTATTAAGTTTTCTCTACCCCGCTGGCTGGAACGCTACACAAATCGGTGACAGCATTCATACCGTGGGCGTTGATGTGATTCGTCTGGACATGCAAGCTGTTTGGCGGGAGCTGAATATGTCAGCCAATGGTGCACCGACTGCTCTCAGTGTAAGGGACAGTGTAATGAATGAATTACTCCAGTTTCTCACCCTGCAGAATGCACCTATTCAGACGCTTTGCACCAATGAAGGTACTACACCTGTGGGTGGGGGAATCACCCTGACGTATTCTCATATCTTGTTTCGAGCGAGTAATCAAACGGTTTATATCGGGGCTGCAGTGACTCCTTTACCTGGCCTCCCTACATCCACTGTACGAATGAAAGTCGCGGCCGCGCCAACCGATGAGTTTAAGGCCCGTGCTATCGATACCTTCCTTGCTATCGACTGGCAAATGCTAATTGGTGATAGTCAGAATCTGATTGACAGTGATGGCGATGGCTGGCATGATGGCATCGATAATTTCAAGTTCGATCCGACAAAACACTAACCGGAGAAATAATCCGATTGATCTTCGACATGATGTTAAAAAGCCACTTTCTTAAGTGGCTTTTTATTTACAACTTTATGTATATTTATTTCTTCTGTCAGCATATCGTTAACACTTTTATTCGTAAATACTCAGTATTTACTTCTCGCCATATAATTGATATCTCGGTA
>CALZJD010000099.1 GCA_945787795.1 Thermodesulfovibrionia bacterium
TTATATTTCGGTTTTAGCCGTGCTCTCCAGTCGACACACTTCTTCTCTATCTCTGCCATCTCTTCATATGTAATCAGGCCATCTGGATATGTATCGAACACTCCCATAAGACACTCGCCATGCCCGATCGTATCCCTGACCTTTCTCCAGTGCAAAGCCCTGGACTCTTTTTTTATAGCATGGATCCCGGCGAGATAGGATGACATGGTCTGGATTTTTTCTATGTCAGGTGTTTCCAGCCGGTCTTTGCCGGCATATGCTTTTAAATCATTGAAGTAGTGAACACCCTCAGCCTTCTCCATTAATAAATAATATTCTTTTCCGCCTCCGATGGATTGAATTGAGCCATTCTTTTTTTCTGCCAGCACATCAATTGCCCTGACATGTTTTGGCAGGTTCTTAAATTCTTCCAGGTCAAGCAAAAAAACGCCTGCCCTGTCTGCCGGATAATCATGCTCAAGCCCTTCTGGAAACAGCCCCTTAATAACATATGCCTCAGGACCGTCCTTTGTTTGAACATCTATAAGAAACCCTGCCCCCTGGACTCCTGCTCCAAGCTTTTCTATGTTTACGCTCAGGGCTTTTTTGCCAAAAAGTTTGAGAATATATTTTTCTATATTTTTTTTATGAATCATTTCTGGACTGTCCCGGTTTTATTCAGTTTTCGTAAATGACTTTTTAATTTCTCAGCCACCTGTCTGTTCATGCCCTTAAGTGATGCTATCTCATCTGCAGATGCCTTTCGGATAGCATCAATGCTGTTGAAATGTTTAAGAAGCTCAAGCCTTCTTGCCTTGCCAATTCCTTTGACTTCTTCAAGAGGTGACTGCAGGGTCCTCTTTGCCCTGAGCTTTTTGTGGTATGTAATTGCAAAGCGATGCACTTCATCTCTTATTTTCTGAAGCAGATGTGTAGTATCCAGTGCAGGTTCAAGATATATGGGCGTTCGTTTACCCGGCAGGTATATCCTGTCCAGATCTTTCTGCACATGTGATCGTTCTGATGTGGATGTATCATTTTTAGCCTTTGCAATAGATGCTATCTCAACAGGAATATCAAAAGGTCTCATCGCCTCAACAGCATGAGACAGCTGTCCCCTTCCACCGTCTATGAGCAAAAGATCAGGCACTTCTCCTCCATCTTCCGAAAGGCCCTTCAGGTACCGTCCGACGACCTCTCCGATCATTGCAAAATCATCAACTCCCTTGACTGTCCTGATCTTAAACAACCTGTACCCGTCTTTATCAAACTTTCCATTTTCATACACAATCAGGCCGCCAACAGATTCAGATCCGGAAATATTCGACACATCCACCGCCCCGATTCTTGAAGGAATCGTATCCAGGTGGAGCAGGTCCCTGACCCTTAGTATGGTTTCATCTACTTTTGTCTCTTTGTGCCGGTTAAAAGCATAAAGGGCATTATCATCAGCCATCTTGAGCACTTTAATTTCAGGTTCGCTTTTTGCAAAGCTGAGATGGACACTGCTGCCGCGCCTTTGTGTAAGCCATCTCCTTTCAATGGTCAGCCCTGCCCTTACAGGCAGTATTATTCTGGGAGGAATCAGAATTTCTTTGGAATAAAACTGTTCAATAATTCCTGTTATAAGTTCCCTGTTATCCATCTCACCCGGAATTTTCAGGAAAAAATCCTTCTGTCCTATCACCATACCATTTCTAATAAAAAGCATATAAGACGCTGCTTCCTGTTTTTCCCTGTATAAACCAATTACATCAACATCATTAAGATCAGGCGCTATTACCCGCTGCGACTCCCATGACTTTTTAAGGGCATTTATTCTGTCTCTTATTTTTGCTGCATCCTCAAAGAGAAGCTCATCAGACAGTTTCTTCATGTGATCCTGCAACTTTGAGACAAGCTCTCTCTTTTCTCCCTTGATAAAACTCCGGACCTCATCCACAACCTCCATATATGTTTCCCTGTACTCAGCAGATCTCCTGTCCTCTGCGCAGGGAGCAAGACACCTCCCCATCTCATACTGCACACAGGGCCTGAAAGGCCTGTCCATCTTATACCTGCATATGCGTATGGGAAAATTCCAGCGGATAAAATCCAGCATATCTCTCATGGCTCCGGCCGGCACATAAGGCCCGAAATATAAGGAACCGTCTTTTACTATCCTGCGGACTACCTCAAGTCTTGGCCACTCCTCATTAACCGTTAATTTAAGGTAAGGGTAATGTTTGTCATCACGCAGTATGATGTTGTAACGGGGCTTGCTCTTCTTAATAAAGTTGGCTTCAAGAACCAGTGCCTCCAATTCGTTTCTGGTCACTATATAATCAAAGTCGACTATTTCCTGCACCATCTTTGTCTTTCTGTCGTCCAGCGAAGCTGACTTTTGAAAATATGATCTTAACCTGTTGCGCAGGTTCTTTGCCTTGCCAACATAGATGATCCGTTCTCTCTGCCCTTTCATAATATAAATGCCGGGTGATAGCGGGACTTTGGAAAGTTTCTGCTTCATATCCATACAAAGATTATACCCCAGCATATGCATATGCTGTACAGAAACATGATAGGAAATTGACGGGTGACGGTTAGCGAATGACGAATTTTGTATTACTTCGTCTTTCGTCAATCGTCACTCGTTATTCGTCAATTTCTTTTAAAAGGTAAGATTAATAACAGGTTAAAAGCAGGATGTATGCAGATAAAAAAAGACCATTCTCTGCCAATGCCTTTGCATGGCTGATCTACAAGCATGTGTCGGTCTAAAAGCCCTATGGAAAGGCCTCCTGGCAGGGGTTGACAGTAAATAAAATTGAGTTAAAATAAAAAATAGACATCGAGTTTGCGATACCCTGGAGAGGTTAAATCCAGAGCACCAGGCAAATTGGTGAGAGAGCAGGAGTTGGATACGATGTACAAGCCGTTGAAGCATGAAATGAAGAAGTAAGTATCTGCCGAAGCTCTATAATAAATTAAACTCGTGGGTTTCCCGAAACAGGGTATCGCTCAAAAATAATAGAGCCATCAGAAGGCAATTGGTTCACTGTCAAACGGAGTGGCATTAGCAGAACGTGCCGACGTTTCAGTTGCCCAAAGCAGCATAAGGTTGCAGGGCGGAGGAATCGAGACGTTTTACAAATAGGGAACAGCGGGATTCCGGTATAAAACCGGAATGACGGGATATTGCTTTGTAGGGGCACGCTGTTGCATGCCCATGATTACCCTGAAATCAGGTTGAACCGCATCTTGGCAGATCCTGTCTGGAGGAACTGCTGATAATAATCCAGAATGCAGCTACGGCCAGACAACCTGCCCCGATTAATAACCACAGCATCGCTAAACCTCCCCTTTCAAATTATGTGCGCATATGTGCATCTTAGCGATCATTATAGAAAATGCCATGGAAACTGTCAATGTTTTTATTGATTATTTATAGGGAGATAAGAATATTTAACTGAAGCAGTCACGTAGCGGTAACTCATGAATTACCCCTGCTTTATAACCTTTAATCCATAAGGACAGACTGATGAGCATATTCCGCAGTTATGTCCCTTATGAAACTGCATATAATTCTCTTTTTTCCATCTGTCACAGGCAAAAACATCTATGATGTATTCCCGGGGTTTACCCGGCGCCCATGCACTTCCTTTTAAAGCATTGGCAGGACAGGCATCAATGCACTTCACACATTTTCCACAAAGCTCTTTTTCTATGGGCGTTCTACAGGGCAGTTTCATATCAGTAAATACTGTCCCAAGCCTGACCCATGGTCCAAACTCACGGGTAATAAGCTGGCAGTGTTTACCTATCCAGCCAAGCCCTGCCCGGGTTGCTGCAGTTTTATGCGGGAACTCCCCTTTAATCCCCTTTGTATCAGTTCTCACTGATGCAGGCAACATCAGTGCATTGCTGCCCCTGCTTCTTATCTCAGCTACAAGTGCATTTGCCAGACTGTTAATCAATGCATTAGCCCTGGCATACTCATCAGCATACTTCTGGTTAGGACCGTTTTTTATACTTTTCATTATCTCAGGGTTCATCGGGATGATCCAGGCAATTGCATATTCAAAACAACGATCTTTTTGATCTGCAGGTGTTGGAAATCCTCTGAGGTCTGCTGCACCCCATATTGTTATTCCTTTATGCTCCATAAATGATGTGAGCCATTCCGGGCAGTTATTGTTCATATCTGATATTATCCGTTTCCTGTTAAATTACATAGCAAGTAATGCCACAACAAAAGGAAAAGTCACCATTGCAGCAATTATCTGTACCGTAATAATCCCTGCCATCAATTGGCTGTCTCCTCCGAGCTGACGGGAGAGGATGTAAGCAGCAGGTGAACCTGGCAGTGCAGCAAACAGAATTGCTATTGATGATAATTGAGGATCAAGGTTTAACAGTTTAGATATGGTCCACATTAACAGTGGAAATACAATAAGTTTAAGCAGACTGCTGAACACAACTGTCTTTCCTGAATCACGCGCAGCACCAACATCAATTGCCGCTCCAACACACAGCAATCCAACAGGCAGGGCAGCCCTGCCGAAAATCGAAAATGTCTCCTCAACTACCGGATGAAGCCCTATTCCGAAGTAATTGAGCAGTATCCCTGACGTACAGGCAATGATCAGCGGGTTTCTCATCAGTTCCCCTGCAACGGTCTGCAGGCTGCCCTTGTTCTGATCATTGAACAATATCAGGACTGTTACACAAAGGACATTCAGTAAAGGTATTAAAACAGCAATGGCAATGGCCGCAATAGTCAGGCCGCTATCACCAAACAGGGCAAACGTTGCGGCCAGCCCGACATAGGTATTGAAGCGTATACTGCCCTGGAAAAAAGATGTATATGCAGGGCCGCCTGCTGTCCACCATTTTTTTATATAAAACAGCAGTCCTGACATGATAACCACTGCAATAACCAGCACCAGCACCATGAGCGAAACAGGATATGATCCCATGGAGGCTGTAGCTGTTTTCTGAAAAAGCAGTGAAGGGAACAGCACGAAGTAAGTCAGCCTTTCAGCCCGGAACCAGAACTCATCTCCGGGAAACTGAAACCATCGGAGCAGATATCCGGTAAGTATCACAAAGAAGACGGGAACAAGGGCACCTAAAATGGAGAGATTAAAGTTCATTGATTTACGTTTGGATTCTTCATGGATAATTCAATCGTAATAGTTACCTTTTGTTCCCCCCTTTTCCTAAGGGGGAGACGAGAACAGTTTACTATGAATAATCCGGATTAATTAATATAACCCTGTTATTTCTCAGGTTCAGAAAAGAAATTGACCGCCTTGGTAAATTCCCTGTTCAGCTTTGCAATAAAAGAGACCTTGATACCCTTAGGGCATGCTGCCTGGCATTCATAGTGGTTAGAGCAATTGCCAAACCCCTGTTTCAGCATCTCATCGGTCATCATACATACGCGCTTCTTTGCTTCCACTTTACCCTGGGGCAGCATGGCAAGATTGGTAATTTTAGCAGCAGTAAAAAGCATTGCAGATCCATTGGGACAGGCCGCGACACACGCTCCGCACCCTATGCACTCCGCAGCATCCATTGAAATGTCTGCATTTTCCTTGGGAATGAGAATGGCATTGGCATCAGGCACCCCGCCTGTATGCACTGACACATATCCGCCCGACTGGATAATGCTTTCAAATGAGCTTCTGTCTACTATCAGGTCTTTTATGACCGGAAAGGCCTTTGCACGCCATGGCTCGATATAAATAGTATCTCCGTCCTTAAAATTTCTCATATGAAGCTGGCAGACAGTGGTCCTCTCCTGTGGACCATGGGGAACACCGTTGATCACCTGTGAGCAGGTACCGCAGATTCCTTCACGGCAGTCATGGTCAAATGCAATCGGCTCTTCATTGTTCCTGATCAGCTCTTCATTTACCACATCGAGCATTTCAAGGAATGACATCTCAGGGCTCACATCTTTTGCGTTGTACTTTACAAGTTCGCCCGGTTGGTCTTTAGACTTCTGCCGCCAGACAATGAGAGTAATATTCATATTCTATGCCGGTTTGTCATTTGTAATTTGAAATTTGACATTTGTCCTATTTATAGCTCCTCACCGCCAGTTCAACATTCTCAAATTTCAGAGGTTCCTTGTGCATCTCAGGAGCATTATCAAAACCGTTGAATTCCCAGGCAGCAACATAACTGAAGTTTGCGTCATCTCGAGTTGCCTCCCCATCCCGGGTCTGGTATTCCTCTCGAAAGTGTCCACCGCAGGATTCATTACGTTCCAATGCATCCCGGGCCATGAGTTCTCCAAACTCAAGAAAATCAGCCACCCGTCCTGCTTTTTCAAGTTCCTGGTTAAGCTCCTGTCCTGTGCCGGTTACCTTAACATTTTCCCAGAACTCGGCCCGAAGACCCGGAATGATTTCAAGGGCTGTCTTCAGTCCCTTTTCACTCCTGGACATGCCGACATGTTCCCACATTATCCTGCCCAGTTCATTATGAAATTGGGTCACTGTTTTCTTGCCGTTTATCGAAAGCATTTTTTCAGTTAGCGATACCATTTCCCCTTTGGAGCGTATGAAGTCTTCATGTTCGATTGTTATTTTTCCCGGTTCTGTACGGGCAAGATAATCAGCTATGGTATAGGGGATTACAAAATAACCGTCAGCAAGTCCCTGCATGAGCGCGCTCGCACCAAGCCGGTTTGCCCCGTGGTCTGAAAAGTTTGCCTCACCCAGTACAAACAGTCCCGGGATATTGCTCTGGAGATTATAGTCCACCCACAGGCCGCCCATTGTATAATGGGGTGCAGGATAGATGCGCATGGGCTGTTTATATGCATCCTCGCCTGTGATCCTCTCATACATTTCAAAGAGATTGCCATATCTCTCCCTGATGGTGTCTTCACCCAGTCTTTTAATGGAATCGGCAAAATCAAGATACACTCCCCTCCCGCTTGATCCAATACCGCGCCCCTCATCACAGACCTCCTTTGCCGAGCGGGATGATATATCACGCGGCGCAAGGTTCCCAAAGCTTGGATATTTTCTCTCAAGATAATAGTCCCTTTCATTATCAGGGATTTCTTTTACCTCTCTTTTATCTCCGGGCTTCAGCGGCACCCAGACCCTGCCGTCGTTTCTGAGAGACTCTGACATAAGGGTAAGTTTGGACTGATGATCACCTGACACCGGGATGCATGTGGGATGTATCTGTGTATAGCAGGGATTGGCAAAATAGGCGCCCTTTTTATATGCACGGTAAGCTGCAGTTACATTGGATCCCATTGCATTGGTGGAGAGGTAAAATACATTAGCATACCCTCCGGTACATAAACATACCGCATCTGCCGCAAAGGACTCGATATTCCCAGTCACAAGGTCACGCACAATAATGCCCTTTGCTTCATTGTTCACAATTACCATATCGAGCATCTCTGAACGCGGATAGAGCTTCACCATTCCTGCCCTGATCTGCCTGGACAGTGAAGCGTAGGCCCCGAGAAGAAGCTGCTGGCCTGTCTGTCCCCGTGCATAAAAGGTACGCGAAACCTGGGCCCCGCCAAATGACCGGTTATCAAGATAGCCTGCATAATCACGGGCAAAGGGCACACCCTGTGCAACGCACTGGTCAATAATATTATTGCTTACCTGTGCAAGGCGGTATACATTCGCTTCCCTTGACCTGAAATCTCCGCCTTTAATCGTGTCGTGAAAAAGTCTAAATATGCTGTCACCGTCATTGGGATAGTTCTTTGCAGCATTAATGCCTCCCTGGGCAGCAATACTGTGCCCCCTTCGCGGACTGTCCTGGTAACAAAAAGCCTCCACATTATATCCGAGCTCACCGAGAGTAGCGGCAGCAGAAGCACCGGCAAGCCCTGTCCCGACCACGATGATCTTATATTTTCGTTTATTGGCCGGGTTGACCAGTTTCAGTTCCTGCCGTCTATTGTCCCACTTCTCTGCAAGAGGGCCTGATGGTGATTTTCCGTCAAGTATCATTTTTAACCTTTCAACAGCCCGAGTAAAATAATGACCGGGATTGCTATATATCCGAGAAACAGAATGATTGCCGCAACCGAACCTGTCTTTGTTATAAAAGGCATGGACCTTTCATTATTTATTCCAAGTGACTGAAATGAACTCTGAATTCCATGAAACAGGTGAAGCAGGAGTGCAACCATTGAGGCTATATAAATGAATGAAGCCAGGAAATGTTGAAAACCCGAGACCACCATGAGAGTAACATCCGGTCTTCCCATGGCATCCATGTTAGCACTGGCAGCAAATGAAGGATTAATAACCTGGAATGTGAAATGAAGCAGATGAAAAACAAGAAAGGTGCCTATCACAGCCCCGGTCCAGATCATGTTTCTTGATGAAAATGTGCTGCGAATATTTTTTGTTACTGCATATGACCCGGGCTTTGACCTCCAGTTCTCAAGTGTAACCTGAATGCTGAAGAATATATGGACAACCAGGATAATACTCATCAATATGCGTGTTTTCCAGACCAGCAGCGATAAAGAATGAAGCTTTTCCGCATATGCATTAAGCCCGCCGAAATAAACCGTTGAATTGCCGAGCACATGCACAATGATAAACAGGACCATAAACTGGCCGCTCACTGCCACGATCATTTTTCTGCCAACAGAGCTTTTAATGAGTTCTTTCATAAATAATGATGAAATATTCGTTAATTATTTATTTAATAATCATAATCTCTGCATCATAAAAAATCAAAATTTATAAAATGTGTAGGGGCACGTTGCAACGTGTCCGTTTGTATTACGTCATATATCGAGGTTGAACCTCGATATCACCCCCTCTTTTTATAATGCAGTAAAATAAAGATATGTGTCTGTTATTGATGGCCTTCAGGCAACACCCTGATTATCCTCTGATGATTGCTGCAAACCGCGACGAATACCATGCCCGGCCGTCAGCAAAAGCACAATTCTGGAATGATAAACCGGCTATTCTCGCTGGCAGGGACCTGCAGGCTGGCGGCACATGGCTTGGCATCTCAAAATATGGACGATTCGCAGCTGTCACAAACTTTCATGAGCATCTTTCAGGACCTGTACCTCCCCTGTCCCGCGGTGCTCTCGTTATTGAATTTCTTGCATCAGACATGACTTCACAGGAATATGCACATCATATCCTGAAAAATGGTAATGTGTATCAGGGATTCACCCTCGTATTTGGATTGTTTAATGATTTGTACTGGTGTTCAAACAGGTCGAATGAATGTGAACAGATTAAACCTGGTGTTCACGGATTAAGCAATCTTCTTTTTAATGACAATTCTTATAAGGTCAGGAGAGGCAGGGAATCTCTTAATAATCTCCTGTCAGGACCAGACAGAATATCTCTTGAAAATCTGTTTTCTTTTCTTGGAGACAGGACCTTAGAATGGCATAATAATATTACAGAAGATACGAGCAGCCATTCTCCGATTTTTATTAAGGGAAAGGAATTCGGAACGCGCTGTTCAACTGTTATTTTGATTGACAATAACGGAAAGGTCAACTTTTCAGAAAGGACTTTTTCACCTGAAGGTACCCGTACAAAAACTGTGAAGTATGAATTCGTTTAAAAGAGCAGAGGCAGGTTTTTAATCATAAATCTTATTCAATTATATTTAACTTATCTATTAATTATACGAATCTGTTCTCTTTTGTAAAATGTGTAGGCCTGATCCCACGGAATCGTTCTATTTATCGTAATTCGTTAAGTCTACAATGTCCCCACAATGATTTTGACAGCACCCCTGTATATGTTAAATTTAAATGTCCTTTAATATGGAGGTGTTACTTATGAAATATCCCGTAGTTCTTAACAAATCAGAATATGGCTATGATATCCATTGTCCTGTATTCCCCGGTTGTCACAGCCAGGGGGATTCAAAGGAAGAAGCCATTGAAAACATCAAAGATGCAATCAAAACCTACCTCCAGATGATTGCTGAAGAAACCAAAGATGACACGGTTTATGAAGTAGAGGTTTCTATATAATATGCTTTTTACTGATGTCTCTTCTGACCGGGCGGTCAGGGCATTCAGTAAAGCAGGCTTTAAAGTAATCACTCAAAGCAAACATATAGGAATGTCCGACGGAACG
>CALZJD010000100.1 GCA_945787795.1 Thermodesulfovibrionia bacterium
AATGAGACCGGTAACAGAAACAGTCTGCCTGAAGTGCCATACAAAGGCCAACAGCCCTGAATTTAATTATTCTGAATATGTAATAAAAATAAATCACAAATGATGAAGGAGGACGTTACCATGCTGAAAAAAATACTTCTGTTATCTTTCATTCTGCTCATGCTGTCTTCATTATCTTATGCAGCAGAGGATATGTCTATTATCGGGGCATATGACAGAGTGCCGAAACAACCTTTTACCTATGATGGAAAGCAGGTTGAGATTATTGAATTTCTCAGTTTTTATTGCGGCCACTGCTATCATTTTGAGCGGTCCATTCCAATTATCAAGGGGAACTTTCCAAAAAAAATAATATGGAAGACTATACCTATTTTTTGGGGAAAGGGCTCGCCAAAGCCCGGAGAAGCATATCTGATAGCCGTTGATGAAGGAAAAGGAGAGCAGATGAAAAAGGCCCTTTTTGAAGCGGTATTTATTGAGAAACAGGACATAGGCAAACTTGAGGTCCTTGAAAGCATCGGGATGAAGATCGGACTGGGTTTTGATTTCAGCAAAAAACTCAGGGGAGGAGAAAAGGAGAAGGCTGCAAAAGAGGCAGTTGATCTGGCCGGATCATACGGGGTCAATGAAACACCGTCCCTGATTATTGCCGGCAACATCAGGACAAGTCCGGGCAAAGTGAACAGTAACGTGGACCTGATGCGTGACAATACCATCCTGATATTAAAGAGTATATTTAATAAGAAATAATTCATGAAAGTTCTTGCAATTGAAACAGCCACCATTGCCGGCAGTGTTGCGATTTGTGATGGCACAGCCGGATTAATCGGAGAGGTCAAAATTAATGTAAGGATTGCCCATGCAGAGAGACTGATGCCCTCCATAATATGGCTTCTGGAGTCTTCCCGTATTTCAATCGAAGAGATTGATGCGCCCCGGTTCTTTTACAGGATTAAGAATAGGTCTCAGTACGGTGAAAGGGTTTGCGTATGCCACAAAAAAACCTGTTGTTGCTGTCCCTACGCTGGATGCCTTTGCCAGGACAGTGCCGTTCTCTGCTTATCAGATATGTCCTGTGCTTGATGCAAGAAAGGATGAGGTCTTTGCCGGTCTGTATAAATGTGATGATAAGAATTTTATTAAAATAATGCCGGAAAGAGCAGTAAGTCCTGTTTATCTTTTAAAGGAGATCACTGAAAAAACGGTTTTTATCGGTGACGGTATTATCCGGTATGGAGACATGATAAAGGACATGTGCGGTGACAAAGCCATATTCCCGCCCCTTTCAATAATGTCTCCGTCAGCTGCCACGGTTGCTGAGATCGCTTTTGAAAAAATTAAACAGGGAGATCTGGCAGACCCTGTTTCCCTCACGCCATTTTATATCAGGAAATCAGAGGCAGAGCTAAATTGGAAGGGATAATGATAAGGGACATGAACGGGCATGATCTTTCTGACGTGCATGCACTGGAAACCGGTTGTGATCCAATGCCGTGGTCAGTCAATGCCTTACAATATGAGATTGATAATAAGGAATCTATTTTAAAAGTAGCGATTCGGGATAACAACGTCATCGGATATATGTGCATCAGGACGTTGCTTGATATTACGCATGTGATGAAAATAAATGTTCTTCCCGAATACAGGCGCATCGGAATAGGCAGTGCCCTGCTGATTGAATCGCTGAAAAAACTGAGCTCTCTGAAATCTGATGTAAAACATGTTACTCTGGAGGTAAGAGCGTCAAACAGCGCAGCCATTAAACTTTATAATAAATTTGGATTCAGCAAAGCAGGTGTGAGAAAAAACTATTACAGAAATCCCTCAGAGGATGGGTTGGTTATGCAGCTGGATATGCAGAGCAATTGATAGGTAAAGGGTTGTCACTCCCGCTTCCGTTCTTCGTAGTACTACGAAGGATGAATGTCGGGAGTCTGAACGCGTTAGATTCTCGATGCGAGTCTACGCGAGAGTCGCTCCGACCGGTCAAGCCGGAATGACAGAAATTTAGCACTGTGGCAGAGTCCACAGGGTGTAATAATTATGAAAATATTGAGATATATTCATGTCTAAAGAAAAAAACCTGTCCATATTTGAAAAGTACCTGACAATATGGGTGCTGCTCTGTATAGGGGCAGGGATATTTTTAGGTAAAATCGCGCCCAATGTTGCGCTGACTCTTGATTCATGGTCAGTGTACCAGGTCTCAATTCCCATAGCAATATGTCTAGATTTTATTCCGGGCACTGAAATCGTAAAGGGCGGGCAGGAGGTTGAGCTGTGGAGGAGTTATATCTCAGGCGCCATTCTTCTTGGCATAGCCCCCTGTACGGCAATGGTATTGATGTGGGGTTATCTTGCAAAAGGCAATGATGCGCATACCCTTGTCATGGTGGCGATCAACTCATTGACCATGCTTTTCATCTATGCTCCTCTCGGGAGTTTCCTGCTCGGTATTAATGCCATGCCCATTCCGTGGAAGACAATGCTTCTTTCCGTCGGAATTTATGTTGCTCTGCCGCTTATTGCCGGGTACTTTACCAGAAAGTGGATTATCAATAATAAGGGACGGGACTGGTTTAATAAAAAATTCCTCCACTATCTGACGCCGGTCAGCATTATAGCGCTTCTTGCGACTCTGGTTGTACTGTTCTCTCTGAAAGGTGAAGTTATAACAAAAAACCCGTTGACCATACTCTGGATATCAATACCGCTTTTTATACAGACCATTGTAATTTTTGTCCTGGGTTATTTTGTTCTGGCAAGGATGTTTAAATTATCTTATGAGGATGCAGCCCCTACTGCAATGATAGGTGCCTCCAATCACTTTGAAGTTGCCATAGCCACGTCAACAATGCTTTTTGGTCTTTCTTCAGGCGCAGCCCTTGCGACAGTTGTCGGGGTGCTGATCGAAGTGCCCGTAATGTTGATGTTAGTCTCGCTCTGCAAGAAGAAATGCTATCTCTTTAATGGATGTAACCTGGACCTTCCACGGTGCAGGCCTGCTGTTATTCCTGCAGAAGCTGTAAAACGTCAGACTACCTGATAAACGGTATCAACACCCGTCATTCCTTGAAACTATCCTTACCTATTATCTTTTTTATACTTTCAATCCCTACTCTCTTTGTTTATTCTTTAATGTCATACATTCTCAACATATTGAAGTTATAAATAAAGTAGATTCAGGCTGGATTCCGTTAATAATTCTCTATTGTCTTGGTTCCGGGATTAAATTCAAATTTACAAATACTATCTAATAGTAAGAGAATTGGAGTTGGTTCGAAAATCCTCTAACATTCGCTCTTATCAATAAATAGTAGGCGGTCCAAATAAAGAAGGACTATATAGTACACTCTAATAATTTTTATCTATTTAACTTCTCTAAAGCTGTATGCATTTTTCACCGATTAATAAATTACTAATAGGAGGTAAATGCCGTTGGCTGAAAAACTAAAACTTCTTTACAACATTTTCAAAAAAGCAATCGAAGGTGAAAGAGAAGCCCAACAGATGTATAAAGACGCTATTGCGTTATGTGAGGATCAAGAGACGATCCTAACATTAGAAGTTCTCCTTAAAGACGAGTTTGTACACGAGGAAAAACTTATTGAGCAATACAAAAGGTTAAGGGAAGAGCTTCAGATTGTGGAAAGCTGAAAAACAGCACAAATCATCGACGAAGATGTTAGCTGAATTTATTTAAAAGGCCCTAACCTTCTTAGTGTCTCTGTTAATTCAGGTACTTCAGAATAAAGTTCAAGAAATAGCTTCTTTTTATATGCGTGGATTTTCTAAGGCATAGTAAAAACGGCTCTGCTTTATTTATTGACTTAAACTGACAATCCTCAATATCATTATCTAACTGAATCATTGATAAATGAGATTAAGTGAGAATAATACAAGGGAAACAAAGTTATTGATTGATAACGTAAATATTTAAATTGTTTCTATTATATACCCCAAAGATCAGAATTATGTATTAATCAGTAACTTTCTTTGATCTTATTTACCATGTAAAACATCCATCGTATAGCTTCTGACTCACTGACTCTCCCTAAATATATCTGGGTTGTCTTCAGGTCCCTGTGTCTGAGAATAACCTTTGATACAATTTCCAGAGGGACACCATTACGGCTGGCAAATGTGGCCGAATGTCTCCTGAGATCATGAGGGGTCATTTCAACATTGATTCGTTTTGCCAAGTGGATAATTAACGACCGTGCTGTTGAGTAGCATATTGGGAATATCGTATCTTCTGATGACAGGCTTTTCTTGTTAATGTAGTCGTAAATTCTGTTGGCAATTTGCTCAGGCATGAATGCGACTTCTGAATCCTTCCTTGATTTGGGATCTCGTATGATAAGTTTTCTGTCATTAACATCTCTTACTTTCAACTTTGTAACTCGCCTATCCTCAGACCGCATCTGGCCTGGAGTTCTAATATCAATCGATCTCTGAGATTATTAGCGTTATAAATCATTTCATCCACTGACTCTTTTTCTAAAATCTTGCGTTCCTTCTGAGGGGGTGTTTTGAATGTTTGGGCAAGTATCAATGAAGAGCACGGGTTCTTAATATTTAGATCAGATCGGTCAATAATGAAATTGAAGAATGTCTTTAGCTGCGCATATCTTAATCTTCGTGTGGCTTTAGAGAGACCGGCAGTCAATTCCTCAAGAAATTGATTTGCTTCGTCAGGGCCGATGTCTTCAATCAAATGATTCCCATATTTAGAGGATAATCTACACAGCACAAAATTGTAACTGTCAATTGATCTTTTCTTTAAGCTTACTCTTTGATGATCAGACATCAATTTGATTGCTTCATTAATATTCATGTGATACCTCCTATGGTTCTTTAATCTTTGGGGTATATGAATATTGTATTGGGTAAATGTAGGCATAATGTATGCTGATATGAACTGAATGATCTATCTACCGGTCAGTATTTGGTGATTATATCGGGGAATTATCTATATTATTACTGGTGATAGAAATGTAAAAATACTCCTCTCTTATAAACAAGCCATTTTTGCAAAAAATATTGAAGGTTACAATCGATAAAATAAGAAAGAGGTCTCCATTTAATGCAAAGCATCATTCGTGTTAGCTTAAGACTTGTATAAGAGATTAAAACCTTCACGACTCATCATTATAAGGTGCTATTGTATCTAAAGATATTAAGAGAATAAATTCAATTTAAAGACTATGTTAGTTCTAAAAAAACAATAAGTGCCGAATAATACAAACATCTCACTTTCAATTATTAATGAACGGTTTCCGTTCTGCACCTCGTGGTGCAGTTACTATAAGAAATAAACAAATGGCAATTGATTATTCCATAAAGCAATATGCAGTATCTGTATTTTATTGTTTATTTTTTAGTATTTGAAATACTTATAATACCTATAAGTATCTTGACTAAATCACCTAATATAGTTTTAAGCTAATAAAAGTTATGAAAGGAGGTGAATTCTATAGAAAACCTTGAAAGAAGACATGATGAGTCAATATTCAGGGGAAAAGTTAATGAAGCAATAAGTAGTATGTTAGATTGTTTGTTAAATCAGAAAGAGAAATGTTGCAAAAAATGCAACGATGTTTCTGTGTGTATTTTTTTAACGGAAGCTGTATTTGCATACAGACATAGAAGGGCAGTTAAATCTTCTGTCTGATAACGCAGGCTTTGATGAGTAAAATATTCTTCCCTTAGATACCCTCCTTTTCACTGTTCTCACATAAGTTTACAAATCATATTAAAATGGCTACTTACGTACATACCCGGGATGTGCGTTTGTAATATTTATTGAAATGAAAGATCTAAATTCATTGTATCGATAATTTATATCGATGCGATCATATTACGGATAAACAAAATTCACGGACTGTTTATTTCAAATAGTTAGAATTCAAGACCTGATGTCAGTATGTAATTCATCAGACAGGTACTCACATCTATTGTTCACACATCCTACGGGTCGCGGCATCACGCACAGGTACTGGGGACATGTAAGCCGAACGTCTTCGCAGTATGCTTTCCATTGTTTTTCGTTTATCATGGCTTCCTTTACACTGATAGGGACAGGACATGTTTGACAGTAGCAATCCTCGGGGCCCTTGACAGGAGCTGTGTACACACTGACAGTGCAGTCATCATCAATTTTGCACTCAAGAGGGTCGACAGGCAGATAGAACTGGGACGCGGTTAACATCCTGCCCTGTTTGTCCATTATACTCCTCGATAATTTTCCAGCAACCAGCAGTCTACCGTCGGCCAGGGCCTCCCAGGCCTCTTTGAAATGCTCATCCTGTGCTTTAACACCACTGAGATCCAGGTCGGAGATTTCCACTGACTTAAATATGTTAAGAAGATAGGCCCGCATAGAAAAACAGGGCGTTGTGACACATCTGATGCCAAGATCCTTAACCCGGAAAAAATGACCTTTGGGTTCCGCATCGGTTGCTGCCAGCCATGCTCTTCCGGCAGCAAGAACACCGAGCGTGTCGCTTTTTATATCATTAACTTTAATGAATGGTCTGATCTGTCCAATAACAATCACCCGTCCTGTGCTTGTAGCTTTTTCCAATTCATCAATTTGGGAGGTGCTGAGGGAGGTCTTACTCCAGTCTATCTCTGCAACATAGCAACTTTCGCTTTCTGAGCCGTCAATACAGCGCAGTGCACGTTTATTCAATGCCGAAATAAAGAATCCCCCGCAAAAGGGACTGACACATTTTCTGAAATCCCTCTGCACTCTTACGTATGCATAATCCGCAGCCGGAACAGGGAGTATTGTCTGGGCATCATCTACCCCATGGGTAGCAATAATTGTTTCCGTCAGGTCAGAGCTCCTGAACTGTGGATCATCGCCTGAAGAAGTATCACTTCCATTACTCCCGATAGTATCTCCATTTTCCTGACTATCGTTAATGCCGCTATTTACGCCATCAACTGAACTCCCGCAGGAAATAAATAAAGGTGTCATTAATAACAAACAGAATATACTAATGCTGAGTAATCCCTGAAATTGTTTTGAGTTATTTTTCATGCTCTTACTCCCTTATTAAATTTAATTTCACAAACATCTTGAAAATAATATCCCATTATGATCATCTATACCGTGATCAGTATCACAGGATCATCAAGCTTATGCCCAAATTAAACTTATTTAATAAATAATTACTTCCTAAAAACAAGCCCGTTGTCAGGGCATAATAACTATAATTTATTAAGACTATCTGTACAATATCCACCTTCGAAACCAGGAGGAATAGTGTTCCATGTTGATGTTTTTGTGGCTGCACCTCTGCCTTGGAGAACAAAGGTGCCGCTTTCTGTATAAATGTTTTGTTGTCCTCCTTTAAACTTGAAGGTATTGCCACAAAAATGGCCATCATATATGCCTTCCGGAGTGCCACCAAATTGATCAAAATCCTCATAATGATAACTGCCATCGGGATTTTTTGAGATAATAAGATTAATAGTCTCATGGACAGAATCACTGGTGCCCCAGTTATCACAGTCGTAAGTTCCTGTCCAATTTCCAAGGACGTCTTCATCTGCTGGTGGCTGTAAATCACATGGTGTTACATCAACCACAACATCACTGACAGTAAGATACGCATCTACCGGTAGCGGGCTAATCACAAGGCACAACTGAAAAGTCCCGGAGTTGACGACATCAAAAGTGGTTGTATTCGGGGATTCCGATGAACTCGAGCTTGAAACTGAACCGTCAACGTCCCCTGAAAAAGAATATGGTCCAAGCTGAATAGCGTTCGGGTTTGTGCAGACCATGGAATCTCCTGCATATGACAGGCGTACGGTAACAGTTGCATTAAGAACAGCCGCAGCAACATCCAGCCTTGCAAACATCTTTAACATATCAAAAATATTAAATTTTGTAACCACCTGACTGCTGCTGACCGTCACATTCTTCATCGTCTCATCAAGGTTTACAGAAAAATCTTTAAAGCCAGTGATGTTTCCCGGCAGTGTATATGTAATGTTGTGTTGGGTCGGTTGATTTGCAACAATAGGAACATTATTAAATGAAGTCCCGAGTGATGCATTAATAGTGCCACCACTGGTATTATTGCCATTTTGCTGAGTATCATTACCTCCTCCCCCTGAACCACTGCATGACACAAAGAACGGCGTCGCGATTAAAAAATAGATAATAATGATACTCCACATGCCTTGGAATCGAGAATTGTTTTTTTTCATTTTGCGTACCCCCTTGAGTTACATTTGCAGAATATTTTTTTATTGAAAAGAAGAATTATTATCACTCCCCGCAGAGTAAATATTATTGCAGTATTTGAATCTTTGTTGTATAGAGAATTCGCTAGCTTATTTTTATTTTAACACTCTCCATATATCATATTACAAGAAAATAATTATTTACCAATTCATGCAAACTAGATATTGACTTCGACTTTGAACCCACACCAGACAAAAATTTCGGCTGGGCAATTACGCCCGATGGTGAAATCATTGACTTTCGTGGACTGGGAGAGGACGTAGGTGTTTTAGTCTGGAGGGATGGTTCTTGGGTTCCTTTTGATGATGGAACATATGGAGACATTCTAGACGGGCTTGCACTTACTGAAGCTGAAGCTATGTCCCGGACTTCAGGTGGAATTTCACGATCAACGTAAGTAGCCCACACGTTCTTGCTTCTCACCTTATCCTTCAGCTTTAAATCCCGCCTTCTTTTCGTATGGATTTTAATTTCACTGGATATGCCGTCTGTGCTTCTGTGGACAAACACGAGGCAATTTATTAATAATCCATAGAAGTCTTCAGTTTTGTATGCAATCCCTTTTTGTTGCTAATCCCCTCTTATAAATGAATCAGGATCAGCCTGTATTTCAAAGACTATGCCATCTTATCAATGACCCATAACGGCTTGAATATCATTGATTTATCTGTATTATCGATGAAATGGAATCAGTCTGGATTCTGTTGATGTTCCCCCTCTTATCAATAAATCAAACTTCTCCGGTTAGATAAAGTTTACAACCTAACCTTCCCCCGAATTGATGGACACCCCTAAGAATTAGTACTATTGCAAATCTTTCATTTGATACCGAACAACCTTACCCCGTACCGAAAATCAATATTCTAAATTTAGGAGTCAATTTCAAAACATTAAAAATCAGTTGATTATGTCTGGCAAAAGAATTGCTATATATAAGATATAAGATCAAATAAACTTAACCTTGGCGACCCTGTGGGTAATCAGGGCTGGTGGGACGGGCCACCGTAAGAGTCAGGAAGCACCTGATGAGTTAGAGGTTCAGAAGGAGGTGAGAAAAAATGTTAGAT
>CALZJD010000101.1 GCA_945787795.1 Thermodesulfovibrionia bacterium
GATAGGGGATGCGATATATGAGAAAGACAGGGAGATCTATGAAAGCAGAAAACGCCGGGAGGTCTTTCTCCTGGAAAAGAACGGATCACGCTATGCTTCGAAACTTACCCCGATAATTAATAAAGTTGAATGTAACAGGTGTCATGAGCAAAAAGAAAAAGTGCTGGGTGTGCTTGATATGGAGGTATCGCTCTCCGGAATTGATACATCCATTATCGCATCGAAGAAACAACATCTGAAAGATGCTTTTGTCGCATTTTTAATTATAGGCGGCGGTATTCTTCTGGTTGTAGGCCTGTTGATTGACAGGCCGATCACAAACATGATCAACACCATACGAAAAATAGAAAACGGAGATTTATCTGTAAGAATGGAAGAAGGTAACAATGAAATTGGCATCATGGCCGGAAGCTTTAACCGCATGCTTGATTCAGTTGAGGCTTCAAACAGTGAAGTGAAAAGGTGCCATAACCAGCAGTTGCAGAGGGCAGCACAGCTGGCATCTCTGGGAGAGATCATATCCGGGATTGCCCATGAAATTAAAAATCCCCTTGCAGGAATAAGCTGTGCTGTACAGGTAATCCAGTCTGAGCTTGAACAGGGGGACAGCAGGAGAGTTGTTACATCAGAAATTCTTGATCATATCAAACGGCTGGACAATATTGTAAAGAGTCTTCTGAATTACGCCAAACCCAAACCTCCCCGGTTTATGAATGTGAAAATTAATGATGTCATTGATAAAGCAGTCTTTTTTGTATATCCTGAGGCAAAAAAACATCAAGTGATTATTAACACGTCGGTAGAGGATGAGATCCCGGAGATAATGATGGATTCAGACCAGATGCAGCAGGTGTTTCTGAATCTCATAATAAATGCCGTACAGGCCATGCCGGATGGGGGCAATCTCAAGATTGTGGCTTCAGAATCCGACAAGGATAGTATGGAGCTTGATGAAAAGACAAGATTGAACTTTCAGGGTGAACGCACAGTAAAAGTGTCATTTGAAGATAATGGTCCTGGGATTGACCCTGAAACACAGAAAAGTATATTTGATCCGTTTATCACAAAGAAATCAAAAGGGACCGGACTGGGTCTGTCCATCAGCCAGAGAATAGTGCAGGAGCATGGCGGAGATATTATTGTAAACAGTGAACCGGATAACGGCACGACCTTTACCGTATATTTGCCGGAAATAAATAATGCATGATGAGGAAGGTATCTTGATTCCAGGCAGAATCCTGGTCATTGATGACGAGGAGTTTATCACCAGGACACTTAAACAGCACCTTGAAAAAGAGGGGTGCGAAGTCTGGACCTCATCATCAGGTGAGAAGGCGATAGAGATCTTCAGGAATGAGATGCCTGATGTTGTGCTGCTTGATCTTAACATGCCGGGGATAGGGGGCATCGAGACACTGCAAACGATGCGAACCATTAATAATGATGCGGTCGTTATCATCATTACGGCCCATGGAGATATCGAAACAGCTGTGTCCTCAATCAAATCAGGCGCCCATGACTTTATTGAAAAACCCTTTGAACTTGATCGTATCGCCGTGATTATAAAAAAGGCCGAAGTCAACTACTTCAGGGAAGAAAAATACGATACCTACAGCTTTAAAAATATTGTAGGCGAGTCAAGGATTATGAAGGACATTAAGGAGCTGGCGCAGAAAGTCGCCTCCAGTGATGCCAATACCATCCTTATCCAGGGGGAAAGCGGTACAGGAAAGAGCCTGCTTGCAAGGGCGATCCACTATGACAGTGCCAGATCATCAGAACCCTTTGTTGAAGTCACCTGTACAGCCATTCCCGAAGCACTCATAGAGAGCGAACTGTTCGGTCATGAAAAGGGCGCCTTTACCGATGCCAAGGCTGCCAAGAAAGGGCTGTTTGAAGTTGCCAGCGGAGGCACCATATATCTGGATGAAATCGGAGATATCAAACTTTCAACACAGTCCAAGCTTTTAAGGGCGCTTGAGGAGCGGACCTTTAAGAGGGTAGGAGGCCTGAAGGACATAAGGGTCAATGTCAGGATAATAGCCACGACCAACAGGAAGGACATGGAAAGCGCGGTAAGAGACGGAAGCTTTCGTGCGGACCTGTACTACAGGCTCAAGGTGTTTCCCATAGCAATTTTACCTCTGCGGGAAAGAAAAGAGGACATCATTCCTCTTGCGCAATATCATATTAAGAAATTTAACAGAGAGTTCAGGAAAAATGTTAAAGGCATATCGCAGGGGGCAGAGAAGCTTTTAATTAATTATCCATGGCATGGAAATGCCAGGGAACTGAGAAATGTAATAGAAAGGGTATGCATTCTTGAAGATACTGACCTGATATATCCCGAACATCTTCCGGCAGAAATAATCAAACATGTTGATGCACATTCCGGCAATGGCAGGCCTGTGGAGCTGCCTGGAGACGGATTATCACTTAAAGATGTTGAGAAAGAACTGATTATGCAGGCGGTTCATAAGACAGGGGGGAACCAGACAAAGGCAGCTAAACTTCTTGACATCTCCCGGGACGCGCTCAGGTATAAAATGCAGAAGTTCGGTTTGATTTAAGATTATTTTCTCAATAGCGTCAAATTACGCACAGAGATCTATCAGTTTTATGATAAGTTTATGTTTTTAAAGATGGATAAAATAATTTTTCTCTTTATTTATGGGCTGTTCTAAAAATATGAATTTATGTAATGGTCTGGTATATTTATTGCAAGATATAATAGCAGATTGTGAAATTGAGTTAGATATAAAAAATTATAAAAATTAATGTTCAGACATTAAAGAAAGGAAAAAAAGAGGTAAAGGGTATGAAAGTTGATACATTAACGAAAGAAAAGGAGGGTAAGGGTATGAGAAGAATTTTACTGACACTAAGTCTGGTCGTAATGGCATTGGCATTAACAGCTGTGAATGCTGCTGCAATCTCAGGTGTATGTTCAAATTGCCACACTATGCATAACAGCCAGGACGGCGATCCTGTTGACGCTGGTGGTCCATACGGCCAATTGTTGAATGCCGGCTGCGTAGCCTGTCATACGGCAGATACACCCGTAATACAGGAGGTGAACAAGGGTCCTGCTGTATTACACACGGTAGCACCTGGAGGTCAGGGTGCTGGTCTAACGCTGGCAGGCGGCGACTTTTACTGGGTAAATGCTAATCAAGCCGTCAATGCTTCAATGGGCCACAATGTCATCGATCTCCCCGGCGTAACGGTTGCGGATACCAACATGCCGCTTGCGGATCCCTTATCGCCTCCCGGATGGGATCCTGTTGCAACAGGTACAGCTTTTGTAGCTGATCAGGTTGCAAGTGGAGAGGCTGCATGGTCAAGCCAGCTTACATGTGCAGGGGAATATGGTTGTCATGGAAATCATGCGGCCACAGGCAGTTTCCCGGGGATGCAGGGTGCACACCACAACAATACGGGCGGAACAGCAACTCAGACTGATGGAACATTAACCACTATTGGAGAGAGCTACAGGTTTCTTATGGGTATCGAAGGACTTGAAGAGACTCAATGGAACTGGGCTGAGACTGCGGTGACTCATAATGAATACTACGGTGAAGACAGCACGGTTAACAGAAGTGCAGGCGGTCTTGCAGCATATGGAAGCAGGGACACGATCAGCTTTCTCTGTGCCGAGTGCCACGGATTATTCCACGGAACAGTTGATGAAAATGCCGCTCCCGGTTCTCCATGGGTAAGACACCCGACCGATATTGATCTTCCGGCGAGTGGAGAATATCTTTTATATAATGCTGAAGGAGCAGGTGGAGGTCTATATAGTGTAGAGGCCCCTGTTGCAAGAGCCAGTGTACCGGCAGCAAGCGGCTCCGCAATTACCCTTGGATCTGATATTGTCATGTGTCTGTCATGCCACAGGGCACACGGTTCACCAGAGCCTGACCTCTTAAGATGGACTTACAGCACAATGGTTGCTGGTGGTGGTGCAACAAATGGCTGCTTTACCTGCCATACAGACAAAAACTAAGAGGTATCTGAGATACTATTGGTGACAGTTTACTGGGCATCAGGCAAATTGCCTGATGCCCATTTTCATATTCAGGTTTAGGACTTGAGTTTTTTTAATTTTTTTCGCACATTGATTTCAATGTGCGCGTGTTGATACGATGTAAACTAATAAATATGAGAGGGGTTGGTCATAAGATGGGTAATTCCATGCATGGTATATACCGTGCATACCGATGGCTTTTTACTGTTCCTGTAATTTTTTTGTGTTTGTTCTTCTATCCTGATCAGGCCGTGGCAGAGCCTGATGCAATCATATATGAAAACAGCATTACTCTTGATGAAGAAGAAGGCAAACTGTTGATGCCCTCTTTTGTGATGACTGATCAAAAGATGAAGGAGATATATGTTGTCGATGGCAGGAGCAGGGTGATGATATATTCACAGGACCTTTTCCCTCTTCACATGATGAACAGTGAGTCAGGCATTGAATCTCCCCATGGGCTGGCCCTTGATGATGAGGGATATCTATATGTTGCCCAGTCATCTTCAAATGGGGACTTAAGGCACAGAATTTCGGTCTTTAAACCATGTTTAAGAAAGGACCGCGATATTTATATACAGGGTTTTGAGGGGGCCGAGAATTTTCTTCCCTTTCGGCTCGCTGTAGACAAAAAGGGCAATATTTTTGTTTCGTCAAACCATTACAAAGGTGTGCTGATCCTGAATAATGACGGTACGCTGATTGATATTCTGGCACCTGAGGAGAAAGGGCAAAAAGTGACAGTGACCAATGTAACCATTGACGATGCAGGACGTATTTATCTTGTAAGTGCAGATGCTGGCCGGGTTTATATTTATGATAAAAATAGAACTATGATAGCCATTTTTGGCGAAAAAGGCGGCAGCACCGGTAAGCTGAGCAGGCCCAGATCTGTTGCGATTGACAGCCTTAACGGAAAGATGTTTGTTGTTGATTATATGCGACACACCATAACTGTCTACAGTTCAAGCGGATCTTATCTTCATGAATTCGGCGGACTGGGATTAGGCGCCGGATGGTTTCAGAATCCAATCGATGCTGAGATGGACAACGAGGGCAGATTATTTGTTGCGGATTATTTTAATCATCGTGTACAGATATTTAAAACCAGGTAAACGATATTAATAAATCCGGACGTGCTCAAATGCCTCCCGGATGTTGTTTCTCTTTTCACAATGGAATAATGAAAGTAACTAAAAAAAATATGAGAACATTCCTTATCTCTGTTTTAATGCTATCCGGTTTTTTTTCGGGATGTTCAACTATAGAAGAGCAGGGGGGGCCTTCATTAAGTGCCAGGGGACAGCTCTCTATTTTTCTGGTCGGACCGGAAGAGACTACTCTTGATATTTCTTTTAATCTGAAAGCTATCTCTATTGTTTCTGAAGACGGGACCGTTGTACCGATATCATTTGAAACTCCGGCGGTAATCGCCCGTTCAGTTTCAGGAAGTCATATCAAGCTGGGTGAATCACCGCTTCCGGCAGGGAAATATACGAAACTCAACCTTATGTTTAATAGTGCCGGCGTCAAAAGGGATGATAAGATCATATCTTTGACAGTTTCTCATGAGATTACAACTGTTCCGGTAAACATCACGGTAAAAAGGCAACAGAACACCTCGTTATTTATTTACTGGAATTCAGATGGATCTGTAACTGATGATAATACGTTTAGACCGGTCATGGTTGAGCGAAAGAAGAAGCAGGAGTTAAGTTCAGCGCTCATATATGTCACAAATGAACATGCGGATAATGTCTCTGTGATAAACAGGTATACAGGGGAAGTGGTTGAAACTATTATGGTTGGCAGGAAACCAAGGGGGATTGCAGCATCTTTTTCAGGCTCCCGGCCACGATTATTTGTTGCGAATTCAGGATCAGACAGTGTATCGGTTATTGATCCGGCTGCTGACAGGGTAGAACATGAAATACCTGTCAGATTCGGGACTGAACCGGTTGATTTGACTGTCGCAGATATATCAAATGAAAAGAAACTGCTTATTGTAGCAAATTACAGGTCCAATAATGTGTCCATAGTCGATCTTGCCACATACGGGGAACTGGAAAAAATTGATGTAGGATCAGGACCTGTTTCACTGGCAGCTGATCCACCATCAGATACACTTACAGTAAACAGATATCTAAGCCCCCATGATATTAATGAGTTAAGAAGTTATCGAGAAAAGTTTATAAATGTGTATGTAGTGAATCAGAACTCAAATAATGTTTCAATTTTAAGAATAGACATCGTGACCGGCAGATGTGTGGATGTCATGAACCTGGATGTTGATTGGGACCCGAGATCCCTGTATGTTGATTATATCAGGGGCAGGGTGTATGTTGCGAATTATGGGTCTGACAAACTATCAGTCATTAATATAATGAACATTCTGTCGGCCGGCGGAACAGGGGCGGTAACATCTATTAATAATGTAGGCAATCGTATAACCGCCGTTACATCAGACCCGATATTTGACAGACTTTATCTCTTAAGGGACTCACCCGGTGAGATAGTCATCTTAAGGCCTTCCTTTGACGAAAATGATGCAGTCCGGACAATGATGTCACCTGTTATGGGTCGAATTGAAGTTGGTAACACCCCGCGGACTTTAATGCTGGATACAGAAAAGAGAAAAATATTTATAGTTAACCAGGGTTCAGACGATATATATATTATAGACAAGACAACAAGGAAAACCGAGCACAGAATACGGGTTGGTAAAAAGCCGTATGACATTGCTGTCCTGTATGAGTGAAATATAAATAATTTAACATGATAGACACATGAGAAATAGCCGCTCAACGGGCATTATAAAAAATATAATTTGCAGAGCTACCGTAACAGCATTTTTATTAATATGTTGCAGCACCGGTTCATTTGCAGAGGGCTTTGGCGGTAATGCACGATATAACTATAGCAGTGTAAACGTTGAAAGGGACGGCAATAGTGAGTCAAATACCAGGACTTTTCGTGAAAATTATTTTTTAAAATATGATAAACCGGTTACGCCGGCAATTTCTTATAATCTGTATTTCAGATTAAATGAGCAACAATCCAGAACAACTGGTGATATGAATGACATATCACTTACTCACAACAGAACGATTGAGCCGGCTGTAGACATTCATATACGGAACTCCTTTTACAATTTTACAACAGGTTATAGAAGACAGGAAGCCTGGTCCGATACATTCAGCTCAGGAGACATAAGGTATATTTATCCATACAGATTATTGCTGTCAGAGGACCGTCTCGGAGATAATGAAAGAGAAACGACTGAACAGTTTTATGCACGGTTAGACTTTATCCCTCAAGACCTTCCCTCCCTGTCTCTGGACTATGACAGGCGTGAAAACTTTGATCATCTTTCACCCAGGGATATTGACCGAACATTTGATGTGTACTCAATCAGATCCGCATACAGTGATACGTATGATGTTTACGCGAGGGAAGTCAGCGCCAAGTATGGTCTTAATTTTACTCATAGTATAGACAAAAAACCTGATGATATAACCAATAAGATTGTGAGCGACAATTTCAATCTGAATTATGCTGCAGATCATTCAGGCTCTTTCTGGAGCAGCAAGGCACATTATTCTGTGTCATACAGGGGTAATTACTCCAGGATTGATAAAAATTTTTTTGTAAGCCGGACAGGAAGTTTCCCTATGGAGCGGTCAGCTCTTGGAGGATTTAATGCAGGAGGAAGCGCAATCAAGCCGGATGTTGATTTTCTTCCCTCTGAAGTTTCACTTGTTGATGATGATTTCAGTACCTCAACAGGCATAGACATGAGCACGTTATTCACAGGCCAGTATCAGAATTTGGGAATCAGAGTATCAGGATCAAAACCTGTTGATACCATATATGTATATGTTAATCAGGATGTAACCGGTGATGTGCTTAATGATGTATCTAACTGGAAAGCCTACAGCAGTGACGCTAACATTAACGTGACCGGCACCTGGACTGAACGTGCTATTCAAAGTGTAACTGTTTCGTTACATGATTTACCGGATTCCATTTACCGTTTTGAAATAAAGCTCGCATCGCAGGAAACAGCATTGTTTTTTAAAGTTGTTAATTTACTGACCGCTTCTACGGTAAATGTTTCTGTTACGGAAATCGAGGCCTATGGTACTGATGATCTGTTAAACACGGAAACCACGGATACATCTGATTCAATGAATCAGGGGCTTGAATTCAGGACCAGTGCACAACTGTATACGAATGTAGTATTGGCACTTCACTATTCTTTGGATAGGTCTGACCAGAATCCTGATTCTGTGTTTAACTCAATAGGGGGTATTTTTAAAAATATTTTCAGCGATGATGTGAGCGGTGATGATGCTGACTTTAGAAGTATCATTACCAGAGGGTACGGAGCAACAGCTACCTGGGAAGCTCACAGACTGATAACCTCAACTCTGAGACTGCAGAGGAGTGAGAATTTCGATAATCTCAAGATTAACGATTTTGCGTCCAATTCATATAACCTGTCTTTTCACTCAGCTCCATTACCAACACTAGATGCAACTCTTTCATTTCTTAAAAATGATACATATCAATTTGATAGTAAAGAAAATGAGTCATATTCCATGCTGTTAAGTGTTGGATCACAGCTTCACAGGGACGTTTACATGATCACAGATGCAGGGTTCAGTAAGTCAGACTCTCTGACGAATAATATTACTTCAGAGACGTACCTGCTTGATGGATCAATTAATGCAAACCTGAACCGTAAACTGTCAGGGAGTATGAACTACGGTGTAAGTCATACTTCTTCGAGCGGGACATCTACTGATTCAAAAAATGCATCCTTCTCATTTAATTACCGGCCGGCCCGTCTTATTAATGTATCCGGTAATTTCAGGATACAGGATACTGAAGGCATTATCACTACGTCTGAAGGACTGTTTGCTGACTGGATACCTTTGCCTGCGTTGAGAATAAACCTGAATTATAATCATACCAATTCAGATGCTTCTCCTTCCCGAAGTGATTTTTTATCCAGCTATCTGATCTGGTATATCACTAAATTTGCTGATCTCAGGTTTACCTACACGTATTCGGAGACAGTAGATATTGAAAGGACCAAAAGCTATAGCTATAACACCTACTTAAATTGCAGATTTTAAAAAGGTAACTTATAATATCAGTTATTGTTTTTAATACAGGGTAACAAGATAAGGATTTATTAAAACAAACTGATCCGGTGATGTACATGATTAATAAAATACATTATATATGTAAGGAAGAAAAAAGACACAGGGTGTTATCGGAGCCATTTATCCTGATATTATTAATAGTTACCCTCTCACTTTATGGCTGCAATAGCAACATGAAGAAATATAAACATGTTGATGTTGAAACGAAAAACCTTCACAGGATAGCTGTTTTTCCTCTGAAAAATCTGACTGCTCATGAATATGCAGATGAGAAAATCAGCAGCCTGGTCATTATGGATCTGCTGGAAAGAGGTTAGTGATCTGCAGGGTATTGGAGACAAGCTGGATGTGGACGTAGTCCTGAAAGGTTCTGTCGGGACCTTTCAGATGAAGAAAGGAAATGCTGTCTCATACCCTGAGGTATCCATGCATTTAATGCTCATAGGAGTGAAGACAGGTAATATTGTATGGTCTGCCTGGCATACATCAGGAGGGGCAAGTTTCTGGACCAGGCATTTTGGCGCTGAAGGTAAAACGCTGGATGATACAGCCAGGAAAGTAATAAATGAGGCACTCGACAGTTTATTTTAAAGATATGGAGTGGTTTATATAATTATGGGTATATTCCGTATTAGTATTAAAGGAGAGCATATATGAACGTATTAAGAAGACGATTCCTGGTATGTATAACTATTTCATTGTTTGTGCTTATTGGATGTCGCGGTAACATGCAGACCCCCTATCATGTAAGTAATGATGTTGATTTCAGTTTTATAAAAAACGTGGCAGTGATGCAACTTGAAAATCTGAGCAATGAAAAAGCTGCAGGGGAAATCATGAGACGGATTGTCATCAGTGAACTTCTGGCTTCCGGATTAGTCAATGTAGTTGTTCCCGGTGAGGTTAATTTAGCTGTCAAAGACCTCAGCATAAAGAACACTTCCTCCCTTAGCATAGACCAGATTAAGGATTTAGGCAGGGCCCTTAGAGTTGAGGGAATAGTAATGGGCTCAATTGAGCAATATGGGCATAGTAAATCAGGAAGCAACCCTGCCCCTGAAGTCACCATATCATTAATGATGGCCGATACAGGGACGGGCGACATTATCTGGTCTGTGACACAGAGAAAGGGGGGAGGAGGTTTTCTTGGGAGACATTTTGGGGCAACCTCTCAGACGTTAAGCGAGACTTCTCTCATTGTTGTAAGGGAAGCAATTAGAACACTGACTGATTATTGATTTAATTAAGGAGTGAGTGATTAACATTGGTTGTTCAACTGAATGATTGATATTATGGCTTATGTTTAAATATATGGAGACACATATACCTGCCGGAGATGTATTGTGCTGAGTAAAAAGTCCTTATACCGGGCAGTTACACTCCTTGCAATCATCTCTCTTCCTGCTGCTGCGATTGCCAGGGAAAGTAAACAATCAGGAATTTTCCCTGAATTCAGTAAAAACGCTAAAGAGACGGTGGAGGTTCATATTGCAGAATCAGTTGTCTCAGGGGAAACAGAAACAGTGCCGGCCAATATACAAAACAGACCGGAGAACAGGATGTTTGCAGGCGGCCTTGATCCCAAAATGTTGAAGGAACAGGAAGAAGCAGCGGTATCCACAATTGATCTAAGGTCAGGCAGTCATGATGAATATCTGAGGGTTGTACTTGAGGGACCTCATGAGATCATATCAGCGGGAAAGGTCAGACATAAAGCTCATGTAGTGAGTGTTACATTTCCTGACGCAAACTTTTCTCTTAGAGAGAACAACATTGCTGTACCTTTCAGACGGGAACAAAACAAAGTCCTATTTACACATAACAATCTGGAAAAAATCCGGATACATAATCTGTCAAAATCCGACAGGCTTACAATTGATTTTTATATAAAAAAAGCAGGTGCAGATCAACAAAAGGTTTCCCAAACAGACATAGTGAATAAACAAAAAGCAGTGGCATTGGAGAAGATCCAGCCTGGTTCAAATACCATGGAACAGAAAGAGGCAGAACAGAAGCAGGGAATGACAGCAACTACATCCATTCCTGCGGTTGAAGTACCGGCACCTGTTTCGTTAATGATTCCGGGCATTACGGGTGGAGATAGCAACTCTGATTCAGAAGGAGAGGTTAAACAGGCTGAAGAGGAGGAGTTTGAAACTATTAGTAAAAAGGAAGTTCAGAAAACAGTTGATAAGAGGAAAGCGGAACCTGCTGGAAAAGCTGTTCCGACAGATACGGTCAAAGTACCGGTTGAGTTAATGGTTTCGAATATGCCTGAAGTGAACAACACACCGGAAATAACAGTTGAAAAGAATTTGGATGCATCATCAGTACATGAGAAGGCAAGTCCTGTAAAAGAGAGTAAAGAAATCAAAGCATGGGATCACAAAGAAATGGAAACTTATACAGAAGCTTCTTCGGCGGCTGCATCAAAAAAACACTTTGAAGCACTGAATACTCCAGCTGCAGGATCCGGCGCAGGGCCCTTAGACAATGCAGAACCTGATGCGACATTCCCGTCTGTAGTTCAGGTAAAGCCTCCTGATAAATCATTGTTCCCTCATGCTCCTGAGATGAGTGGTATTACGGGGCAGCCTCCTGAAAAACAGGAGTCTGAAGGAGCAGCATTAGTTGAGGCAGATGCAGAACGTTCATTGGAAAATTCAGGTCCGGTTATCATTGCTGATGTGAAAAAAGAAACTGTGCCGGTTGAGAAGAATGACGTAAAAGATGATGCTGACATACAGTCAGTGCGTGAAGTTACTGAAACAGATATGCAGACTGAAGGGGTTAAGAGGAAAATAGCCCTGCTTCCTTTTGATAATTTCAGCAATAATAATGATGCCCTTGACAAAATCATGCCGCTCATTCTGGTCAGGCTTGAGGACAGGGGTTATGATGTCATTGGTTATGAAGAAGTTGAAGCATTTCTCTGTGAAAGGAGAATCAGGCAATCATCTTTTATTTCAAATGAGGTTGCAACAGAACTGGGGAAAAACAAGATGGTAAGTTCAGTTGTGGCAGGCGCTGTATTGACATTTTCATCTTCATCTGAAGAAAATCCTAAAATAGGGATACTGGCCCGTCTTTTAGACATTGCTACAGGTCATATCATATGGTCGGATTTTGTATCACTGACAGGAGAAGATTTTACCAAAGTCCTTGGATTGGGAACAATCACGTCTATTGATCTGCTGGTACCCAGGGCACTGGACCGTTTATTTGCAAATTTTGGAAATACTTCTCCACATCCATCCGGTAACGATATTTTTAAGATTGCTGTATTGCCATTTAAAAATGAAACTGAACACAGGCATGCCGGCAAGATAATTACCCATCTGTTTCAGAATGAGCTTGCCAATAATCCCATGTTTGATCCTGTAGATTTCGGCGATATCAGACAAAACATAATCAATCTCAGGATAGGGGGCAAAGGTGCAGTTGATTACAATAATTTACAGGCGCTTTCAAAATCACTGGGAGTGGATGCTGTTTTAACCGGAACAGTGGAAGAATATCAATCTGGATGGACATATTCATCTCCTCCCAGCGTCACCATATCAGCCAGGCTGCTGGATAGCCGTAAAAACAGGATTCTCTGGTATGATAACCTGCAGTTAGACGGGGAGGAGAATATCATAGCTCTTGATTGGGGAAGACTCAGGACTGCTGATAAAGTCGCATATGGGGCTGTTTCAGGATTAGTGAAAAATATAAAAACTGAGGGTCTGCTTCAATAAGTGATACGGGTCATTACGCTTACGCAAGTTTAATAATTTTTAATCAGTGCTCATAGCCAGATAAGAAATGATTAAAGACATTATGAAATTTCGAGGTTTATTCTTTGCTGTTTCCGGTTTTATATTGGTGTCTCTATTTAGTTGCGCCTCCCTTCCTGCAGACTCCACAAATATAGCGGCTTACGTTGACAATGATCCCGTTACAATCGGGGACATCGAGTATTCATTGCAGGTGGAACATCGCAGAGAAAGTATGTCACAAACAACAGAGGTTAACATTTCCGAATATCTTAATAAATTGATTGATGAACGACTCCTTGTCCATGAGGCCCAGCGAATGGGTCTGGACCGAAATCCTGAACTGATTCAGAAAGTGGATGCATATATTCTCAGGGAATCGGTTTCAAGGCTCTATAGTGAGGAGATACTGGATAAAGTGGCGGTATCTGAAGAAGAGATAGTTGACCATTATAAAAAAGAATATGCGCAATACACGCTCAGTTCCATAGAAACAGATACTGCTGAAGATGCAGGGATGATACGGGAAGAGTTAAAGGCTGGAAAGGACTTTGGCATGCTGGCCCGTGAGTTTGCTGATCATGAATTTCGCAAAGGCGTAGAAGAGGTAACGTATGCGCGAAGGGACCTGAGTAAAGTCATACAGAATGAAATAGACAGCCTTGAACCGGGTGAGACCAGTAATGTGTTTGAGGCCGGACACAGGTTTTATCTCCTCAAACTGTTAAACAGGCATGCTGCTCCTGAAGATGAGATGGGATCAAAAAAGGAGAGCATTACGCAGGCGATCAGAAAAAAGAAAGAAGAGGAGCGCAGTGATGAGTACCTAAATTATCTGAGGAAAAAAATGAAACCGGAGATAAACCATGATCTCCTTTCATTAATCCCGATTGAAGGAAACAGGGAGGAACGCTCTCAGTGGCTGCAGGATGGGAGGGCGCTGGTTACACTCAGGGAATCTACTCTTACGGTCGGAGAGCTGGTAAAGATGTTGAAACCGGGAAAAGGTAACCCAAAGGACATAATAATCAAACAGTGGATTGACCGGCACGCTGTTGATTATGAAGCTCTTGACCGCAAATATGATGTTCATTCTGATCTGAAAGACAAGACCCTTAAATATAAATACAAAATGCTTAAAAACATTTTTACAAAGAATGTGCTGTCTCCCGGGGTAGAGATTTCAGAAGATGATTTAATGGATTTTTACCGAAATAACCAGGATGATTTTTCCGGGCCGGCCAGGTATAAAGTACAACAGCTTACATCAAAGACAGAAAGTGAAGCTTTGACAATAAAGAAGGAACTTATGAAGGGTGCTGACTTTTCATGGATGGCAAAAAACAGATCACTTGATGAACGTGCGTCTTTTGGCGGAACAATTGGGTGGAGGGTAAAGGACGAGCTTCCGGAAGAGTTACAAAAGGTGGTCGGAGAACTTGAACTTGGGGAAATCAGTGATGTCATGATCTCAGGTAATTTTTTCAGGATTTACAGGGTAATTGAAAAGACAGACAGGAAATTGGAAGAATTTAAAAAAGTCAGACCTGCAGTCCATAAGAAAGTATTTGGGGTTAAATATAAGCAGTTGTATGACTCTTACGTGGATAAACTGAAAAAAGAAGCAGATATAGAAATCAATCATGATGTTGTCCAGGATATGGAGCGGATGATTAATCACGGAAAGTCCTGATAACCGGATATATCAAATATGGGCAGTAAATGGCATAAGGTCACCTTCGTTAATGGTGAACGGGATGTATCTTACTATACCTATTATGTTATTGGTAAATTTTGTCGATATATAATATTATGAACATTTTATTTAAACATGCACCTGGCAGAGTTGTTTGTATACTGCTTCCGCTGATAGTAATCGTTGCCTTTATCGTTTCCTGTGCTCCTGAAAAAAAGGTGCGTAAGCGCTTTGAGCCCAAAGCTTGTATTGAATGTCATGTGGAAAAACTGAAAGATCTCCAACTGAATTTTGTTCATGCCCCTGCAGCAGAGAAGGACTGTGAAGCATGCCATCTTCGTCATGGAAGGCTTGCTGTAAAAACATTTGTAGAAACAAATGAAAGGAAGCTGTGCTACAGGTGTCATACGGATATGGCAGAGCAGATGTCAAAAACCGGCAATGTTCATACTGTTCTTATACAGGGCCTTTGCACACCCTGTCATAATCCTCATGCATCACAGAACAAATATCTCCAGAAAACTATAGGCAAAACTCTCTGTTTTACCTGCCATGACCGGACCCCGTTTGAACGGAACATGCGCCACAAACCTGTTGAGGAAGGGTGCAGTGCATGCCATGCCCCTCATGGATCAGAGTATCCTGATAACCTGATTAACAGTGAAAAGGAACTTTGCCTGTCGTGTCATGATTATAAGGTCCCGGGGTTTAAAGGCGCACATAAGCATTATCCTGTTGAAGATAAAAAATGTACAGGCTGTCATAGTCCGCACAGTTCAACAAATGATCAGTTGCTCCGGGAATCAGTACATGAACCTGTACAAAAATTAGCATGCAGTGCCTGTCATAACCCTGCTGATGCATCTGATCCTCTGGCAGTTTCAAAATCAGGAGACAGGTTGTGCTACTCCTGTCATGACCGGGAAAAAGAGACATATGAAAAAAAGTATATTCACACGTTAACAAAAGAAGGTAAATGTACAACATGCCACAGCCCTCATGCATCGGATTTCCCCAAAATCACCATTAACTATGCTTTAGCTGTCACCCTGAATCTGAAAAGGAGCAGAATGATCAAGTCACTCATGACCCGTTTTCTCAATCTGCATGTACAGTATGTCATGATGCCCATGGTTCAAATAACTCTTTTATATTAAAGGCTCCTTCAACTGAAATATGTTTCAATTGCCATAAAGAGGAGCTTGATCGTTTTTATAAAACATATATACATACACCTGCCAACAACAAACAGTGTTTTCTTTGCCACAAGTCACATTCTTCCCCGTATAAATGGCTTTTGAGCAGTTCTGCAGAGAATCTTTGCATGAGCTGTCATGAGAGCATGCTTGTTGATATAAATGATGAAGGTACCCATCCCCTGTTCCGGGACAGGGACTGTCTGGCCTGTCATGACTCCCATGCAGAAGACAATAGCGGTTTTACAAAGAAGCCTGTGAAGGAGATGTGTCTTGATTGTCATACATCTATTAAGAAAACATTGGATACTATCGGTTTTAAACACTCTCCTGTTGCAGAGGGTAAATGTACAGCATGTCATAACCCCCACGGATCAAAACTGGAGTACCAACTTTTAAGTCAGCCCAATGATCTTTGCATTACATGTCATGAAAGAATAATTACTACTACTGACCGAAAAGGACATATTGTCATGGAAAGCGGCAATTGCCTGAGCTGTCATACATCTCATTATTCAGAACTGAAGGGCCTCATGGTTGGTAAGGACCCGGCGCTCTGCATACAGTGCCACTCAGATAATACGGAACGTTTAACATCAGTTCACAGGCAACCGATCGATAAAATCAGTGCATGCATGAGCTGTCATGAACATCATGTTACTGAGAAGCCCGGCATGCTGAAACAAATAGGTCACGATCCTTTTACCCATGGGAATTGCGAGGCATGCCATGAGTCATAAACAGGGTAAGAGTGAAATGTTGAAAGTTAAAAGTAACATCAACATACTATTTATTTTGTTAGTAATCTCAATGGCTGGCGGTTTAATATTGAACGGTAAAGCAGATGCATCAGTAAAACTTAAAAAGCCCATCCCGGAGCTTTGTTATGACTGTCATAAAGAGCTGAAAGAGGCACAGGCTGATAAATATCTTCATGTTCTCTTTAAAAAGGGAGAGTGCATCACATGCCACAACTCTCATGTCAGTTCTGTCCCCGGGCTGCTGGATGATACCGTAGGGTCTATCTGCCTTGGCTGTCATGAAGATATCAGAAACCTGATTAATACAGGAAGGGTACATAATGTCCTGAGAAAAGGTGACTGCACCGAATGTCATGAAGCTCATAGCGGGGACAGGGAGCATCTGCTTGCTGATGAGGAAAAAGAATTATGTGTGAAATGTCATGAATATGCCAGGGAACAGGCCGGTCAGGCCAATGGGTGTCTTCCCTTTAAAAAAGGGGAATGCTCGGCATGTCATGACTCACATGCCTCTGTAAATAATAACCTCCTGAGATCAGATCCAAACACACTTTGCAGGGAATGTCATGCTCCAAATTGTAAAGCAGACGGAATTTCCATATCTCATCTTGTTGAAGACCTGGACTGCACTTCATGCCATTCCGGACATGGATCGGAAAATAGAAGTGCACTGGGACCATATGGTCATACAGCTTTTATAAAAAAGGATTGCAGTCAATGTCATAATCCCATAACTTCCGGCAAGCCTGTGACAGTGCGGCTTAAAGGAGAAGAAATGTGTTTTAGCTGTCATAAAAAGGAAGAATATACTTATGTAAAAGATGATCAACATGCAAAAGCACAGGCTAACCAGTGCAATCTGTGCCACAGCAATCATGCATCTGATAATGATGACCTTACCGTCAATGAAAGAGATGTCTGTATTAACTGTCACGGAAAGACCGAACAAAGGACATTGGAAATGGAAAAGGGATTAAAGACGGAAGAATGCCCTCCCATAAAAGACAGAAAATGCTTTGAGTGCCATATCCCGGGCCATTCAGCCCAGCCGTTAAGTTTCAGAGGTGACGGGATTGAGATGTGTGTCCGCTGTCATACAGTTGAGCATTCCTCAACACACCCGGTTGGAAATGATATAACAGATCCTCGTAATGGTAAGCCGGTTACCTGTATTTCATGCCACAGCATGCATGCATCGAGGTCTGATTTTATGTTAACCCATGAAAGAAACAGGTCGTTATGTATTCAGTGTCATAATAGGTAGTTATTGATATGTGTTACGCAAGAAAGAAATATGCATGTTATGTTCTCTCAGTGATATGTATTCTGATGATGACCACAGTGGCGCATGCTGTAATCACAGGCCAGTGCAGCAACTGTCATACCATGCATAACAGCCAGGGTGGAGAGAAAATGACTACATTTACCGATTATAGGACGATATCGCCGTCAACAGCCCAGCCATATCTTCTCCGCGGAACATGCCTTGGCTGTCATGCAAAAGGGACTCCAAACAGGATTGAAACCATTGGAACTACAGATGTTCCCCAGGTCCTGCACAACGACCCAGCCGGTGATCTGGCCGGCGGGAATTTCATCTATCAAATCGGCGGAGGCAAGGGGGGCGCCGGCTCTGACAAAAAAGGTCATAACCTGATGGATTTCGTCGATGGGAACATGGACATTCCTGCTCAGCCGCCCGGAAGACGGCATGACATCACTAATATCAACACGTTGTTTACCTGTGCAGGCTCTTTGGGCTGTCATGGAATTCGCGGAGGCCAGGGCAGGGGACTGAAATCCCTCAAAGGGGCCCATCATGGCAATGTTGATGGACAGCTCAGTACTGCCCTTACGGTTGCCAACAGCTACAGGTTTCTCTTTTCTGTGATAGGGCTTGAAAATACAAATACTGGGGCATCATCTAAATGGCAGAATGTTGATGCGACCGATCACAATGAGTATTATGGAGCAAATAAACCAATGGATTTTGATGTCACGGGATGCTTTACATGTCATGAGAGCGTAACGATGATCAACAGGCCGAGCAATAAAACCATGAGCGGGTTTTGTGCTACCTGTCACGGATATTTTCACATTTTTGACGATGACGGTGGAAACGAAGGGGTAATTATTAATGATCGTGTACCACCTTATTCACCATTTAAAAGACACCCGACTGACGTGCTTCTCCCGGGGGGCGGGGAATATGGAGCTATTCCAGGTTATAATGTTGTAACGCCGGTAGCCAGGACATCTCCTCCTGCTCTCATAGGTGCCGGGGTGTCTGCAACTGATGCTGTTATGTGTCTGTCCTGTCACGGTGCTCATGCGACAAATTTTTATAAAATGCTCAGGTGGGACATTAAAGGACCACTTGCAACTGCCATATCAGGCTGCGGCAACTGTCATACGGGTAAGAACTGAAAAATGAAGATATGGCTATGTATAATGAAATGAAAATGGGATTTGGATTAATGAGAAAAAAAGTGATAATACCCGGTATTCTGGTTATATTGGCAGGCGTTGTCTTGATTGACACGGGATATGCAGGACTGTATCTTGATTCCACTCATGGGGATGCCGCAAATGGAGTAAAGCGAAATGTATCAGCATTTACCCCTGACTATGCAATAGGACACTGCGATCACTGCCATGAGATGCATGCGAGCGTTGACGGGGATGAACCTGACCCTGACGCTAATTCGCCATCCCTGTATACATTATTTTATGATAACCATATCAATCAGACAGACAACTTCTGTTACCAGTGTCACAATGTAATCTCTTTCCAGTCAGGAGGTGGCATCATTAACCACAGTTACAGTTATCGGGCAGGAGGGTATACACCGGATACATTCACTAATGTTAAGGACTCATTTTCCTTTCCCCCGACTGATTCAGACCATAACCTTGACGATATACTCACTTTCATAACCGGCAGATGGAATTATACAGTATTCTCAAATCCCTGCGCAGCATGTCACAACCCTCACGCTGCGCAGGGAGACCCGGCTGCATCTAATCTTGCCAAGAGCGCCGGAACAAGGGGATGGCCTGTGTCCCGTCCAAGTTCGCACAATATAAATAATATTGTCTGGGGCCTCTGGGGGGATGGCGCAGGCGAGAAAATGAGAGATTATACCCTGGGATACCAGTCTCCCTATCGATTCAGTACGACTTCTTTCTATGAGCCTGACGGCGCGGCAACGATTGCAACACAGAATGGATCAACCCTGACCGATTATGTTACTTTTTGCACGGACTGTCATAATGACACAAATAGTATCAGCAGCGACGATCTTAGTAGAAATCTTAATACATTTGACTGGGCTGATGAGAAACACGGGAAAGGTGTTGCCGATAATAACATGCCTAATGCAGATGAACCGGACACATGTAACAGAATTCTCGCACCCTATCAGGTTGGCACGTGTGGGACGTATGTCCTTGCCTGTACAGACTGCCATGAGCCCCATGGTTCACCCAATCTTTTTCTTATCCGGAAAGAGGTAAACGGTGCCGTTGTCACCGTTGATACAGGGACCGGACCAGGTCCAGCTCTTCCACCTAGACCAAATACGGAATGGATAAACCTCTGCAACAGGTGCCATAACATAGCAGTCGGTGATGGTCGGCATGACCATCCTGCGACTATTCCTCCAACTCCCCCGGGACCAGGGCAGGGCTGTAGCGGTGCCATATGTCATAACCTGTCAGTCCCACCACCAATACCAATGCCACTGTGTACTAACTGTCATAACCACGGAAACAGGGACATCGTTGATTTGGGCGGTGGTCGTAGCGATTACGGGGATTATTTATTTTAGGAATATGAAAAGGAGTTTATCATGAAAAGGAAAATATGTATCATCATCGGCCTTCTGGCCGGTATCTTATGGATGTCTCATGCAGACAACGCATCAAGTGAAAATTCAAAAGAACATGAGGCGCTCCAGAGACACATTGACATGGTAAAGACAACCAACCCTCAATTGTATCAGTCTATGGTAGACGCGGCCGGAGGCAGCATTGTCAATTGTATGAGCTGCCATAGTGACATTTTTCAGGACACAGGATCATCCGGCAAAAGACGACAGCAATAAATTATATTCAGCAGTCAGGATCTCAGCATATTAGTCCATCCATAGTCCTCTACTATTAAAACGCCTTAAAATCTAAAGTAAAAATCCAATATTGACGATATATAGCTATGCAGTTTGGCTATTGGAACTTACTTATGAACAGG
>CALZJD010000102.1 GCA_945787795.1 Thermodesulfovibrionia bacterium
TGCCACAATGACGCAGCGCTCGGAGGCACCGGATATCCTGACAGCCAGTACTGGAATAATGTGACACCTTGGTAAAAGGAACCGATAAAAGGCTGGATAAAGCTAATTATATTGATAATGAAACAAGGAGGAGAGGAATGAAAAAGCTGACCTATGTAAAACCAAAAGTTGTTGGAACAACCAGCGTTCATCCCTGCTGATGCAGGTATGGTTTGAATGTGTAGGGGCGATCCGGTGGGTCGCCCTTTTTTATGGCAAATCACCATTTAATCGGGGGGGCGAGGCAGCGCCTCGCCCCTACATACATTGCATGATGTCCCTGGCAGTAAAAGCAGAAGAAGTCTCTTGACAGCAATGAACAATTGAGGGATTATATACATATGCGAAAATACCTGTTTTACGCAATCATCAATATTGTCTTCTTGTTTACCTGCAGTATTGCAATTGCAAATGATATCAAATACGGCAATATAACAGGTGTGGTCGATGCAGGGGATGAGGAATCGGCTGAGAAATGGCTTGTAATGTTTTACGATGCAGATGCAGGGCCTGCTCCGATTACAACTGAATACTGGAGGGCGCTGGACTATAGCAAACGCACTTCTGAAAACGGGAGTTTTACTGCTCAGCTGCCCGAAGGGAAATATTATGTTGTCGCATTGAAAAAAAGCTCTGCCTCCAGCGGTAATCCGCATATGGGAGACCTTATATATCCTCCGGGAAATATCAGAGAGCGAATGCAATATATTGTCAAGGCCGGTGAGACAACAGATATAGGTGTAATCACCGGTGCGGTCCCTTTTAAGGAAGAATGGTTCGCTCAGGGCAAAACAGGAGTTGAGGGCTTTGTCCTTGACGATAATGGAAAGCCTCTGGAAGGATTGAGGATAAGAGTTTATACAAAGCCGAAGAAAAAAATTCCTCATTATATCGCTGACAGGCCATCTGATGCTAACGGAAAATTCACAATCCGGGTTCCTGAAGGCGGTGAGTATTATCTAAAAATGTGGGACAAAAAAAACCCGTGGGGGTATGCTATTCCCGATGCTGTTACCGTAAAGACAGGTGAAATGACAAAAGGGGTGAAAGTATATCCTTTGCAATGGGATTAATGTGAGATATGGTACTCTTTAAAACACACAACATTTAAGGAGGGGAAATATGAAGAAACTGACCTATGTAAAACCGAAAGTCGTTGGTACAGCAAATGTGCATCCCTGTTAATGGGATGCAAGGGTTTATGAGGTGAGACTGTTATCTGGATAATGGTCTCACCTTTTTTTATGTTATTGCCTGTAGGGGCACCCCCCCTGTGGGTGCCCTTGCACGTGCAGGCGTGTATTATTTGGCATATTAATTATTCTGGTTTCATTGGGCGCCTTTGCACGTGCAGACCTGTATTTTTTGGCACATTAATCATTTTGGTTTCATTGGGTGCACGGGTTTCAGGGCAGGCACAGGGGCCTGCCCCTACGGGGAATACGATGATTCCGTGCATGTGGTTTGGCATTACAATAAATTCGTCAATTTCAACATTGCTGTATTTGATTTGTAATTGATGCCAAACCCTCTTTACCATGTTCCCGATATCATTTAATTTCATTTCCCCGTACACGACATCCCCGAATAAACATTCCCTGTATTGCGTACATATCGTCACAAAATACGCACCCGGATTTGCATAATCATAATTACGCAGACGTATGGATCGCCTGTGATGTTTTTCAGGATTGTAAACCAATGAACCATGTCCCCTTGTTTTGATGTTGAGTATTATACCAGACTGGTTAATTACGTTGCAGAGGCAGGTTTCATTGTAGGGGCGGGTTTGAAACCCGCCCCTGCATTGCATTTTGTATTCAAAATTGAATACAATTGTATTCAGAACTGAATACAAGCTATGGATATCACGGGGTTGTTATTTAAATCAAAAATCAGGCGGAATATATTAACAAGGTTTTTTGCTGATGAAAGCAGGAAATACTATATCAATGAAATGGCACGACTTGTCAATACGTCGCAGGGAACATGTAGACGGGAATTAAATAGACTTGTAGAAGCCGGTTTTCTCTTCTCATCACGAAAAGGTAATCTCCAGTATTACGAGATTAACAGGAACGCTCCCTTTTATAACGAGTTCAGGGCAATAATTCAAAAAACCATAGGCATCGAAGGCATTATCAGGAGCAAACTGAAGGGGCTCAGGGGGATTGCGTTTGCCTTTATCTTTGGTTCATACGTAAAAGACGAATTTACGTCTGAATCGGATATTGACATCGTAATAATCGGGACCATCAGTGAAGACCGCATTATCAAAGAGATCAGAGAGATTGAAATTTCAACAGGCAGGGAGATTAATCATCATGTTTATTCAATAAGTGAATTCAAAAATAAAATAAAATCTGATTCACTTATGAAAAATATTATTAAGAAATATATAATCGTAACAGGGGATGATGGGGAATTTAAAAAATTACTTAATAAAACTTGAATCTGATGGCTTTCTCAAGAAGGAAAAAATAGGCGCTGACCAGGTGAAGGCACTCCTGATGAGTGCTGCAAAAAATATCATTGCCTCTGAAAAGAATCTGGTTATAGATGAAGAAGCCTGTTACACTCTTGCATATAATGCAATGTTAAAAACTGCCAGAGCCCTTGTATTTCTCCAGAACTACCGGCCATCAGATGGCCGACAGCATATGACTACAATTGAAGTTGCCGGAAAAATCCTCGGCAGGGAATTCAGTTCGCTGATTCTCATGTTTGATAAGATAAGAAAGAAGCGTAATCAGTTCACCTATGAACCATTACTCCCTCTCAGTATGACCGAAGCAAGAAATGCCTTTAAGACTGCAAAGAAATTTCATGGTAAAGTCAGAACGTTTCTTGACAGAACATATCCTCAATTAAATTTATTTGATTAATGCAGGTTTCATTGTACGGGCGGGTTTGAAACCCGCCCCTACTCGAGTTTCATGTCTTTGAATTTATCCTTATGGCAGGCAATACAAATCTGCAGGTTCTTGGCAGCAAGACGGAGCCTGTATTTTTCACTGGCACCCTGTGCACTGGACTCTTCACTGGGCAGGACACCTTTTTCGTGAGGGTTGTGGCAGGTCGGGCAGGAAACTTTCCCCTCCTTGTCCAGGGGAAGAATAACCCCGAATTTTTCCACTGCTTCCTCCATGTTTGCCAGTATGGATTCTGATGGAATCCGAAGGTGATTTGCATTTATGGGATGAAGCGTGCTCTGCTTGTAATGGCATCTGTAGCAGAGTACCTCAAGTTTTCCGATCAGTTTCACGTCTTCGTAGTGCTGGGTCTTTTCATCAGGCATGTCGAGGTGGCAGTAAAGACACTTCTCGTGATTGATGGTCCCGTCCTCCAAAATCTGGTTATGGGGGTCAAGCTGGGCATATTGTTTTTCATCATGACACCTGAAACATAATGCCGTGCGTTTCATATAAGGCGCACCCCTTAAAAATCTTCTGTTTAGCGCTTCTGTCTGATCATCATCCTGACATTGCATATACATGTCATGGCATGTTGAACAGACAATCTTTCCATCCTTAAGAGGAAGGTCTTCAGGGATCAAGGATCGCTTGTCTTCACTTGGTGTTATATCTACAGGATGTATATAAGATCCTGGTGTGTACCCATGGCATTTGCACAATTGAGAATAGTCACCATCAAATTTAAGTAGTTTGTCACCGCCCTTTTCCGGTTCTTTTAAGTGGCACTCTGTGCAGTACTTGCCGGTGAAATGCAGATTTGTGGAGTCCGGTATTGCCCCTGCTTCCTTTTCCTGTGCCCGGGATAATGACATCACGGGTGGAATGATTGTAAGAGCTAACAATATAAGGATAATTTTTCTCATTGCTATAAATTATTGCATGATAGAAGCATTTTTACAAGAGCTGTATATAAGAATTATCTTTATTAATAAAGTTCGGGATATTAAGTTCTGGAGGGGTTTACTATAAGTTTACTCACGTTGGGGGAAATTCCTCATCAAACAGTAATAATGCTCTGTGGTAGATCCCCGAAGTATTTATAACATATTGAAAAATTTACAACAATGAATGGGCATGTAACTTGCAGTATTAAATGTATATATTTCAGAGTGGAGAGAATTCCGCTGATTTAATATGATGAAGAGGTGAAAATGCATAGAGAAATAAAGGTAAGAATCCTTCTGATAGATGATGAAAAGCTTATATGTTCGTCTTTAAAGCAATACCTTGAAAATAATGAAGAATGTTCTGTTGAGATAGTTTTTAATGGAAAGGAAGCCCTGAGTAAGATGGATGAAAGTCATTATGACATTGTGCTGACAGATCTTAATCTTCCCGACTTCAAGGACTTTGAGTTGATAGATGAAATAAGGCGCAGTGGGAAGGACATGCCGATCATCGTCATGTCTGCACAGTTCCCTGACTCAACAGCGATACAAATAATCAGGCAGAATATATTCAGATGTATAACAAAGCCTTTTGAACTGGAAGCAATTTCAGATTGTATTACTGATGCAGTGAAGTGCAGGGTTTGTTAGTAAGACGGGTCTGTTGACCAGTTATAAAACCAGGTCCCTGTTAATAGAGATGTCAAGCTGTCGTTTAATTCCCTCAATATATGCCTTCAGGTTCTGACTGCTTTTTGACCTCAGAAATATCTGTTCGAGCTGGCTTTTATTGCCCCCTTCAAGTGATTCGAGCATTTTGGTCTCTTCCGCAGACAGCTCAGCAGTCTCTGCTATTACATTGCTTATTTTGGAAACAATAAGGTCCTGTCTCAGTCCTGCCTCATATGACTGGGGATTGGTGCGGCTCAGGCGCAGGGCCCTTTTGTACACCTGCGGATTAAATACGCCGTCTTTCTGAAAATAAGGGGCGCTCGTTATCACATCCTGAAGCTCCCGGTCACTTGCAGAAATTCCCGCACGTTCAGCAGCAATTAACAGGACCTTCCTGTCAACCAGCGCATTGATTACCTTGTCAGGAAGATTAAGCGCTTCAATCTCTTTTTCTTCAGTGTACTGCTCCCTGGCCTTCTTGTATTCATTGTCATAGGTCCGCCAGTAATCTTCGACCGATACTTTTTCATCTTCAATATGGGCAACATAGGACAGGGTAGGATTATCCTGCGGGCCGATACCCCAGAACAGAAAGGATATAATAATCATAAAGGTCACGGCAGACAGCACGAAGACACTGAAAAACTTGTTGCTGCGCATTATTTCAAGCATAAGATAATATAGCCTATGAAATGTCCAATGTCAAAGCTCCAATTTCAAATGAAATCCCAATGCCTCAATGTCAGGACAACATACATATGAAAATCAGAACTCGTTGCCTAAAGTTGTAAAACTCCACTCATCCGCTTAATGTTTTTTATTTAATTAATAATGTATTTGATCTCCAATTGACATTGGAGCTTTGATGTTGGTCATTTTACAATCACTGTTCAGTTTTTATCAGGCCGTCCAGCTCTTTCATGATTTTTTTGGCTTTCCATTCTGAAACGATAAATGGATAGTCATTTTCAGAGGTAATCGCCGGATACTTTTCATCCTGCTTCTCATAAAATGAGATGGAATACTCTTTGGTGCCTTTGAATACCGCAGTATATACAGGGGATGTAAAATCCTGTTTTGTTTTTCCCTCAATATAATTGTCGCATTGATAATCTGACAAACTGCTGATAATAGTGTCTATTTCACTGTCCTTTACAGGCCTGCCATCTGCTGTTGTCCATTTAGGTCCTGCTTCAACAGGCTGCTCCTCATCCTTTTTTTCCTTGACATCAACAGAAACGGGAGCGGTCGCTTTCACAATAGTCAACGTCTTATCGCCTTTTTTCAGAGTCAGTTCATTTATGTCATCCTGGACCGCCAGGACTTTTTTATCTCTCAGGTCTGGTACAGTCATGCTAAAGTCGGTTCGTATGTTGCCCTCAGCATGAAATACCCTGTGATCATCGCCTATCATGACAAAGGAATGTCTATGAGATGAAGCAGGTTTCCCTATACTGATTGTCCGAATGACTTCATCTCCCTTAAATGCCCTGACCTCGATCTTTTTGTCATTATCCAGCTCGTACATGGAATAGTTTTTTGATTCCGAGGCAAGGGCGCTCAGTGAAATGCCTGAGATCTGTATCAGCATTTTATCGACTTTTGAAGAATCTGCAGTATATTTTTGTGTACCGACCAGCCAGGTATTGTTTTCCTTAACCAGTTCTAAGTCAGCACCTTTATTTCGTATGGTCAATCTTGAGATATCACCTGTTTCGATCTTAGCGATGTCAGGGAGGGTGTACGTGGTTTTATCTCCTTTTTCAGACTTAATATAGAAAACCAGTACTGCCATAATAAAAAAAAGTATGGCGATTTCTTTTTTGCCCTTCATGTATTGCTCCTTGAGGTCATGGTTTGTAACTAACTAAAAAATAATTTACCGTGAACTGAACTGCAAGGGAATTTGTTATTGGTTATTCGTTACTTGTTATATTTAACGACTATGATGCTTCGTATAACATATAACTAATAACATATCCGCTAGCTGAATATCTTCTGAATAAACTTCTTTCTTGATGCCCGTCTCTGCCAGAAAATCAGACCTGCTATGATAACCAGTACAGGCAGCCCCGCTATATTTGCTGTTTTGATGGCTGTTTTTGACCCGGGATCTATATCACGCAGAGGATTAAAGCTCTGGGTCTTGCTTCTCATAATTGCAATATCTTCCCTGTTATTTAAATAATCAACCACATTCATAATAAACTGGGAGTTGGGACTGACCCCGTCTTTATCCATGACATTGTCTTTCAATATTTCAGATGTCCCTATAACAAATATCCTGGATGTTTTGCCTTTCTTGATGGTAGTGCCTTCAGCAGCTATTGCAGACATGTCAATGCC
>CALZJD010000103.1 GCA_945787795.1 Thermodesulfovibrionia bacterium
CCTTTTCGTTCGTCTTCCTCTATATCAATCTCTTCAGGAAGTTCTTCCTCTGTCAACGTCAACTGCTCAACCTGGTCCTGGGCCTTGGCAAGTTCTTCTTCGAGCTCTCCCACTTTTCTTTTGTTCGCCCTGGCCAGTTTGGCCTTTTTCATCCAGCCCGGAATAATAAGGATCATACCAACGAGTAACCCGACACCAAAAGGTACGGCAATAATTAAAGCAATGGGACCAGAAATAATCCATTGCGAAAATGTAAAGGATATATCCAGATCAGGATTCTGAAACGTAATTACTCCGAATATCACAGCTACAACAAGAACGATAAAAAGAAAGAATTTCATAATGAACCTCCTCTGCCGATTATAATAGACAAAGCATTAAAAAACAAACCTTATCCACCTGCTATCCCTTATTAATTTCAACTTCACGTCAATCAAACGGTAAATGTTTCTATTATAACGTGTCCAGATCTGATATTAATCGTATGTATTATATATATTATACCTGATTATTTCTTCCCTTTCGGTTTTTTCATGATAAAATTTAGTGAGAAAGAAAGGTTGAGTCCTTTATCTAATAAACTTATCAACGAGGTGATAAGATGAAAATATTATTTGCCACAGACGGTTCAGAACATTCTGAACATGCAGCAAAGTTTATTCGCAGTTTTAAATTCTCTGAGAAAGACGAGATCAAAATTATACATGCCATAAGCTGGCTTCCTGTAATGCATGAATGGGAATTGCTCGCAGAAGATTTTCAGACGATAAGAGAAAAAGTGGTCCCAAAAATACTTGCTTCAGCATCAGATATTTTAAAATCCACCAATGCCGGTATCTCTGCGTCATATACAGAGGACTTCCCGGACAGGGCAATTATTGAAACCGCGGAATCAGCTGATATCGACCTGATCGTAATGGGAGCAAAAGGTGTCAGAGGCATTGCAACTCATATTGTCGGGAGTGTTACAAAAAAAGTTGCAGCAAAAGCGCATATCCCTGTGTTGATTGTCAGGTCACCCGGGAAAGAGTTAAACGGAAAACTCAAAATTCTATTTGCAACCGATGGTTCAGAGCACTCAGACTCAACCGCAGACATCCTGACATCCATCCCCTTTCCGGAAAACACAGAGCTGACCATACTGAATGTCTCTTTTTCAACTCTCTATGACATACCTGATCAGTTTTCGCTGGAAGTGGACAGCAGGATTAAGAATATTGTTGCCGGTACTCATGAGGAAGCAGCCAGAATCTCTCATGATATTACAACAAAGACGTATGACCTGTTAAAAAACAGATTTGCCGGATCCGAAAGGATTACACAATTCGGTGATCCCCCGGTGGAGATATTAAGCGCAGCAGATGATATGGGTGCAGACATAATAGCAGTGGGAAGCAGCGGGAAAAGGGGGATTTTAAAATACCTCGGGAGTGTTTCCCGGTATGTGCTTAATCATGCTAAATGCTCGGTACTGATCGGTAAATAGAATAAACGTGCCCCAAAGCAAGCAGGCTGTCCGACAATTCGACAATTAGCTTCCCTGTCATTCTGAATTTTAGTTCAGGATGACTATTGTCGGACAACCTGCAAGCTACGAGGAATTAAACCCGAAGATAAAATAAAGAATTTCAAAAAAGGAGATCAGAATGAATATGAAATTAACAATGTTATTTGGAATTGCGTTTTTATTAATAATATCTGTACCTGTCTTTGCTGATAATGAGGACCTGGCTCATAAGGTTGAAGAAATAATGCGCAGATGCGCTGAAAATGACAATTATCATGTACCGGCCGTGCTACTTAACACATGGATACAGGACGGTAAAACAGATTTTCTTGTAGTTGATGTAAGATTCGCGCCTGACGATGGTCAATGGGGACAGCCTGAGTATGGACGCATTCCCGGATCACTCCATATCCCTTACTATGATCTTTTCAAGCCTGAAAATCTGAAGAAACTGCCTAAAGATATAAAACTCATTCTGGCAGGCCATATGGGTGTTCATGAAAACTACAGTGTTGTCCCGCTCAGACTCCTGGGTTATGATGCTCACGCTTTATTGATGGGGATGTCAGGCTGGCAGAAGGATTATCCTGCTGTCGGTCATGTAAACATGCTGATCAATGCTGCCAGCAATATGGATTTCCCTCTGGAAAAGGAAACTGAAGGACATGTGATGGACCATAAACACAAAAAACATAAGCACTGACAGCTGACATGATATTCTTTCAGCAATTATAGTAAAATAAATCCGGAGAAATAATGAGTTTCGAATATATCAAAAAAATGCCGCTTGTCAGCGAGATTCTTGAATCAATCCCTCTTTCGGATGCATTAAAAGAACTTAAAAACAAGAGAGATGATGAAATAATTGCTGTGTTCAGGGGTAAGAGTGATCAGTTTATTCTGATCATAGGACCCTGTTCAGCAGATAATGAAGATGCATTATGTGAATATGTCTCAAGGCTTTCCCGCCTTCAGGATGAGGTGAAGGATAAATTAATACTTATCCCCCGAATTTATACAAACAAGCCCCGCACGACCGGTGAAGGATACAAGGGAATGGCCCACCAGCCTAAACCATCCGAGGCCCCTGATATGGTCGAAGGTCTCAAAGCTATCCGGAATATGCATATACGGGCAATGAAGGAATCCGGATTAACAGCTGCTGACGAAATGCTCTACCCGCAAAATTATCCTTATCTGGAAGATATTCTCAGTTATGTTGCAGTAGGCGCAAGGTCTGTGGAAAACCAGCTTCACCGCCTGACCATAAGCGGACTGAACGTGCCTGCCGGAATGAAAAACCCGACCAGCGGCGACATTGAGGTTATGCTGAACTCTGTGCAGGCTGCACAGCTTCCTCATACGTTTGTTTATAACGCATGGGAAGTAAAAACCACGGGCAACCCTCTCACGCACTGTATTCTCCGTGGAGCAGTAAATCCCTATGGAACGAACATACCGAATTACCATTACGAGGACCTTATCGGAGTTTCTGAGGTTTATAAAAGCAGAGGCCTCCAGAACCCGGCTATTATCGTTGATGCAAATCATGCAAACTCAAATAAAAAACCCCAGCGTCAGCCGAGGATTGCCAAAGAGATAATGAGGAGCCGCAACCATTCAAAGACCCTCAGGGAAATGGTGAAGGGCCTTATGATCGAAAGCTATATTGAAGAGGGTGCACAAAAAATATCTGATAATGTTTATGGCAAATCCATTACTGATCCCTGTCTCGGCTGGGAAGCCTCAGAGCGGCTTGTAAGAGACATTGTAGAACTGGTCTGAACTAACCTTTGTTGATGATGTCCTACTTCGAGTCACAAAATTCCCCAGACTGAAGATTGCAATTGGTTGTCTTCAGGTATGAGTAAGATCAGAAATGAAGCTATCATCCAAGAGTCGATAATTCTTTGGCTGTAAAAAATTGAGGATAAATCAAAATTATAAGTGAAACTCCATCGGTTGAAACACTGAGGATTTCATCATGATCTACATCCCGATGTGGTTTAAAAAATTAATAATTTCCAGTTTAAGTCAATCATCTCATCTGAAAATATATTCTTCTACTTTTTTAGTCTCAGGAAGTAAGGCACGCATACTATAAAACTTTGAAGGGAAATTGCCGCATATGCCAACGCTGCAACCTTAACGATCCACATCAATGAAATTTCCGGAAGAGGCGTAAAAATTAGCATACAGCTGAAAATAAACGAACACACTCTCCAGAGTGCGGTACATTTCGGGCAAATATATGCTAATGACCCGTTCATTTCCAGGGGAATATTGTCATAAAGCCTTGTCCCACATTCTTCACAAAAACGTGCAGCCACCCCTCCTATGTAATCATGATTATCCTGCATAATCGAAAATTAGCACTAATTGCTTACAATGTCCAATTAATATTCTTTATCTTTCCTTTAAATAGATTCATATTTGAAAATAATGATTACAAAGATAATCAATGCTTTTTGCTCATTAACATTTATAATGTTGAATTTAGAAGCGATAGTTAATAACTGAAAACTGAAAGTAATCCTGCTATGTAGCTGACCTGTAAAAATGAAGATAATATGGGAAAGTCGTTGAAATTTAACATATTTTAAAACTCGATAAGAGAGGATTATAGTAGAATGTGGACAGGCTCAACCTTATTGCTAACTTCAACATATAAAACGAAATCCAGACTGATACCAACTCATTAATAAGAACGGAGTATCAATTATATTTTACCTGAGGAAAAACCTTCATGTTCAGACAAGATTTTTACTTCCAGCTCATTTGTACGATCATCTATACCAATGATCGGAAACATCATGCTCTGCCCATCATTGTTTCAAAGGTTCATTCTTTTATCGAGAGCAATTCTACATCAAATATAAGTGTCGAATTCGGGCCTATATCACGTCCTGCCCCGCGATCGCCATAAGCAAGCTCTGAGGGGATAACAAGCTGCCACTTTGATCCGGGTTTCATGAGCTGTAGTGCTTCAGTCCAGCCTTTAATTACCCCATTTACAGGGAAAGATGCCGGCTGTCCCCGGCGGTAGGAGCTGTCAAATTCTTTGCCGTCAATTAATGTACCCTTATAATGAACACTGACTGTGTCGGTCGCTTTTGGAGATGCTCCGTCACCCTTGGTGATCACTTTATATTGCAAACCACTCGCTGTAGTTATGACCCCATCTTTTTTCTTGTTATCAGCAAGAAATTTTTCACCCTCTATTTTATTTTTGTCGCCAGCCTCTTTCATCTGGGCTGTCTGTTTCTCTGTCATTTCTTTTCTGAAGGCTGTCATGGTATCACGATATTCCTGCTCGGTCAACAATGTCTTTCCTTCGGTTAATGCATCCCAGACTCCCTGTGAAATAACTTCGGGATTAAGCTCAATCGGCTGCTTTTTCAGGTTTTTGCCAATGTCCATACCAATTGCATAACTCACTTTGTCCTTCTTGGTTTTTAAAACTGACTCCTCAGCACGCACTGGATTCACCAGGACAAAGATTCCGATCAATGTAATTAAGAATTTCATATTACCTCCTCAGGTTATTAATATCAGATTGCAAGATTTGTATTATAGAACGTGGATTAAAATTTATCCATGTTGATGGAACTAAATAGGGTTCGAGGGGTCAAGGATTCTGGGGTTCAAGGGTTTAATGATGGCATAAAAAGGAAAACTGTAAGGCAAGAATATTCATTAAATTTAATCTTTTGTCTGTTCACTTGAAACCTTGATCCCTTGACCCCTCGAACCCTTAAGTTATTGCATTTTTTTTAGATATAACCTTCATTAACTCACTAATAAACCAAAGTCTGCATTTAATAAAATACCTTAAATCGACTGAATATATTCCTCAACCTCGGAATGCACATTGGAGACCACATCCCGGGCCGCATCAACCATTAATTTCAAATCGTCCCATTTGATGTTAAATATATAGGTATATAAAAAATAGTTCCTGAAAGCCAGGTACTTGGAGAGAAGCTGAATAAGATCAGGCGGCAATATAGCTATTTCAGCGGACTTTCTCAACACTTTTTCATGCCAGTCCGGAGAATCACCAACATCCAGTTTGTCAAACTTCAGCACCTGTTTTAATATATTTTCTATCCCACTATAAATATTAATTAAAAAGGCCGCAATTGCTGCCTGCTCGGCAACCGGGTACTCCGTCCTGTCCGGTTTATAAACTGAATACAACTCATCCACGATCCTGTTAATATTACTGAATTCACTGTTACAGTATTTTTTCAGCTCATCGATAGTCATAATAATACCTCCCCGATTGATGTATTCACCCTAGTATATTCATCCTGTTACCTTTAATTCAAATTACCATTTATATTCTAGCTCATTGCATTTACAGATTCCTAAGCGATTATAATCCGTTTAATTAGAGTTTGCTAAGAATCCATACTTCTCATAACTGTCATTCTGAACTTGTCGTAGCAACCCTTAGCAGAGACCCGCATCGGGTTTCAGAATCTCATGATTACATAAGTTGTGAGACCCTGAAATAAATTCAGGGTGACAAATAACAGCTTCCAATAAAGACTCTAATTAATCTTGAAAACTAAAGACGTCCGGACCTTATGATTGATAAAAGCAGTCTGAGACCAAGCAGAATCGCTACAAGAAACCCGATGGCCCCGACCGTTGGAAAACCAAAGACCCTGCCCCCGACATCAGACTGGATCAGCATTGAGGAGCCGACAATTATTGAAGCCACTATCAGACTAAATGCAATACGGTTACTCGAACGGTCAATGTCTTTTATCAGCTTGTCCATTCCCACCGGATCGATTTTGAAGCTCAGATCATCCCGGAGTGTTTTTCTGAGAAGTCTGTTCAGCTGCCTGGGTGTGTCCACAATCAGGTCTCCTATCTCTACAATGTTTTCCTTTGATTTGTCCAGCACCCTCTGTGGACTCATGCGTTTCTGCACGAGCTTCCTTGCATAAGGTTCTGCCGCTGACATAAGATTAAAATCAGGGTCAAGCTGTCTTCCAATATTATCAAGCATAAGCATTGCCTTGTTCAACAAAAGCAGTTCTGACGGCACCTTAAGCCCATGTTTAATGACAAGGAGGGTCAGTGCCTCAAGATATTCAGGGAAGTTCACCTCGGATATTGAGAGGTCATACAGCGGTTCAAGAAGATAGATAATATCAGACCTGAACTCTCTTCTGAATGTGTCCATGTCAATTTCCTCTGACACCAGGCCAAGATCGATATACAGGTCGACGAGACGGTCATAATTTTTC
>CALZJD010000104.1 GCA_945787795.1 Thermodesulfovibrionia bacterium
CCGTTTGACCCTTTATTAAAGCGTGATTGAGGGGCTATATACACCTCACACCCTATAATCGGCTTTAATCCGGCCTTTGATACCCTGTTATAGAAGTCAATTGCCCCGAATAGATTGCCGTGATCAGTGATGGAAAGAGCCGCCAGATTATACTTTTTTGCCTTGGAAATCAGGTCGTCAATTCTTATGCCGCCGTCAAGCAGACTGTACTCGGTATGTAAGTGAAGCGGCACATAACTGGAATGCATGAATGAATTTTAAACCATGCATGAATCCTTAGTCAATTAAGGTAATGTAAAACGATTAATATATCACCGGGACCGGGATTTCATTAGATTTCATATTAATTACTGTTTATTTTAAGTAAGTTAGCAGGCTATTACTATAAAAGTATCATCGTGATAATGGACCAATACAGCTGCTCACATTACTACTTTTATTTGCGTATCCCTGGGTTGCTTTTTTTTTATTATTTTAAGAAATACAGTTTACAGATTTGAATTTATGATTTAAACTGTGGACTATATCATGGGTATGTTTTATAATCAGAACCTTTCTCATGAGAGTAATGTTACAAACAATGATTTTAACCATTATCCGGCAGGGAGGTAATTAAACATGAAAAAAATACTGATCATAATTCCTATTCTTATCATCGTGATCATAGTTGCTTTGGGCTTTTCTCTCAATTCAATTATAAGAGGCGGAGTGGAGACGTTTGGACCCAAGGCCTTGGGTGCAGATGTTAAACTTAAAGACGTGGATATTTCACTGCTTGATGGAAAGGGAAAGCTGAACGGGCTGTTCATCGGTAATCCACAGGGATTTAAAACCGAAAGCGCTTTTCAACTTGCAGAAGTCAAGCTTTCTCTTGATGTGAAATCTGTCTTCTCTGACATAATAGTTATTGATGAAATTTTTATTGACGGTCCTGATATAACCTATGAGAAAGGCATGAAGGGAGATAATATAAAGGCCCTTATCAAAAACATCGAATCGTTTTCAGGTTCAGGAGCGGCCGGTCAGAAGGGAGAAAGTAAAGAGTCGGCAAAATCAGACACAAAAGTCCAGATTAATAACTTTATCGTGAAAAACGGAAAGATAAACATGAGCATGTCAGCACTAAAGGGTCAAAAGATATCGGTCGCCTTACCTGATATTCATATGAAGGACATAGGAAAGGGTAAAGATGGGACAAGTGTTGCAAATGCTTTAAAAGAGATCTTTGGGATTCTTAATAAAAATATTATCACTGCATCAGCAGGTTCGTTGAAGGACATCAGCGGGACCCTGGAAAAGACCGTTGAAAGCACTGTTGGTGAATCAGTAAACAAACTCAAAGGTCTCCTGGGTAAATAGGAGAAGAGAACAATCTTTTTTTAAATTTGACTACATTCATGCATAGGGAGGTATTCTGAAATGGCAGATCCCAGGGATATGTGGCAGTGTCAGAGTGTTAATTGCGGTTATATTTACAACCCTGACAAAGGGGACAGAAAAGGTAAAATTCCAAAAGGCACAAAGTTTGAAGATTTACCTGAAGAATGGAAATGTCCGGTATGCGGCGCAGGCAAGCATATGTTTAAGGCGCTAGCTTGACCAGCATGTATTCATGCAGGCATGATGCAACATCTATCTTTCGGAAGATACCATAGAAATATTACTTGTCTTTTTTCAGGGCATCCTCTTTACCCTGTCTACATATAATATCTTCATCAAGGACTTCAGCCTTGCAAAAATACTTGTCATTATGGGTACAGCTTTCATTGACACATGCAGGATATTTCATTTTTGTTCCCCCCTTTCTGATATTAAATTCTATTTTGATTCGGTAGTAAAAAAACCCTTATATATAAAGATACTCCTGTTGGGAACACAAATATATCATCAAATGGCTGAAATATGTGTAGGGTTTTGTCCTACAAACAACGTAGCCCGCATTATTCACAAATAATTGAGCCAGGGAGGTAAGCTTTAAAAAAAGTTTTGAATACGGCACGATGCAATAAAATATGATCATTCTCTGATGTTGATCAACATACAAAGTGTAGTCTGATGATCTTCTGCTAAAGCCGCTCCCAAAACTTTTTTTAAAGCTTACCTCCCTGGCTGTGTGAATAATGTAGGTTAGTTGTCTATAAACGCTAACCTGTCAGAGACTGTTGCTTATCTTTTTTATCTCTTCCAGTTTATTTCGTGCTGCTCCTGAATCTATTGCCTCAGAAGCCAGGACTGCAGCCTCTGTGAAACTTCCGGCCTTCTCACCGGTAATGAGGGCTGCTGCTGCATTCATAATAACAATATCTCTTTTTGGCCCTTTCAGGCCGTCCAGAATTTCGATTGTCATCTTTGCATTATTTTCAGCGTCTCCTCCTTTGAGATCAGATTTTTCTGCTGTTTTAAAACCAAAATCATCAGGAGATATGAGATACGTGTTTACTTTCCCGTTCTTCAGCTCTGATACGTTTGTCCTGTCAGTAATTGTGATTTCATCAAGTCCGTCTTCACCATGAACAATAAAGGCATGATGAACGCCAAGATGGGCAAGTACATGCGCAAGCGGCTCTGTCAGCGATTTACTAAAAACACCCAGCACCTGCCTTTCAGCTCCGGCAGGATTGGTAAGGGGCCCGAGGATATTAAATATAGTCCTCACTCCCATCTCTTTTCTCGGCCCTATGGCATATTTCATTGCAGGATGAAACAGGGGGGCAAACATGAATCCAAACCCTGCGGATGCAAGACACTGTTCAACTTTAGATGGCTCAAGATCGATTTTGATACCAAGGGCTTCAAGCACATCAGCGCTGCCGCAGCTGCTTGAGACAGACCGGTTACCATGTTTGGCCACAGGCACGCCGCAGGCTGCAACAACCAGGGCTGACGTAGTAGATATGTTAAATGTATGAGACATGTCACCGCCGGTACCGCATGTGTCCACTGTTTTGGGCGGGGATGTAATAGCGGTAACTTTTTCCCTCATTACCCTGACCGCACCTGTAATTTCTTCCACCGTCTCACCTTTTATCCTCAGGGCAGTCAGGAACGCAGCAATCTGCGCATCTGTTGCATTCCCTTCCATAATGACCCTCATTATCTCGATCATTTCTTCTTCAGAGAGATTATTCCCGTCAATTATCGACTGAATGGCTTTCTTGATCATGTTTCCTCCTGAAAAATTATTACCCAATAACTATTGCTGATAGAGTTATTTGAATTTTGGATTTCCACAATAGTAATTAACTCATACCTTTCCGGTTGCATCGCATTTAATATTTGGAGGAGAAAGGCTTTATAACCGAAGAATCATTTTATCATAAAGGGAGCAGTTTGTGAGGGGAACAATCTTACGGATTTACTGAGTGATACTAATTCCGGTCCACTGAATTTCCATTATTATATTTAATATTAGTCAGACCGGGAAATATTTTATCAAAATCAAAACCGTTAGACCAACGCCAGATTAACGAATAAGCTCTAATACTCGTGCCGTGATAAAACATATCAAGAATAATATGATGACCAAATCCGATTAGTACTCCGGTTACCAAAGGATTCCAGCCTGAACTCCATGCAATGGTACTGAATAATATTATCCATTCCCAACCATGAAACATGAGAATAACCTTATCAAACTGAGCTTCTTCACAAACCTGAAAAAACTTTTTTATGTTCAGGTTTATGCCCTGCTCCCTGAAATAATCTATAAAATGATCAAGATCAATGAATATTCCTGACAGGAAACATGCCACAGTCAAATTCCATGATTTGAAAATCATGAAAAGAAAAAAAGAGATGGTAGTAGAAAAGGCCACATGGTGATGTAATTTCATAGAGTACTACCCAGATCCTTATACAAAATAATGACAACTTACGTATTATTTCATTATCGGGATTAAACGAATAAACTTAAGTTTACCTGTTTAAGCTTATTGTTGATATTTTGTGGAAAAATAATTTCGTCTAAATCATATTACCTTAAGACCCAGGAAATTCTGCAGCATGTCTTTTCCTGCCTTTGTAAGAATTGACTCAGGATGGAACTGGACGCCCTCAACTACAAGTTTTTTATGCCTGATACCCATGATCTCGTCCCTGTCAGTCCATGCTGATATTTTAAATTCATCCGGGAGTGTATCACTTTTTATGATAAGGGAGTGGTATCTTGTTGCCTCAAAAGGATTGGGGAGGCCTTTAAATATGGTTTCCCCATCATGGTGAATCAATGATGTTTTGCCATGCATAAGCCTGGGGGCATTAACAATTTTCGCACCGTATGCCGCTCCTATGGACTGATGGCCAAGGCATACCCCGAGCAAAGGGATCTTTCCGGCAAAATGCTGTACTACTTCAATCGAAATACCTGCTTCATTGGGCGTACACGGGCCCGGCGATATGACAATACGCTCCGGTCTCAACTTCTCTATCTCATCAATTGTGATCTTATCATTTCTGTATACCCTTATGTCCTGCCCAAGCTCACCAAGGTACTGGACCAGGTTATACGTAAAAGAATCATAATTGTCGATCATCAATAACATAACTTACTCCTAACTTAATTCCTTTTCTGCCATTTCTATTGCCCTGAACATCCCTCTTGCCTTATTGAGAGTTTCCTTATATTCCAGTACAGGGTCTGAATCAGCAACAATTCCTGCGCCTGCCTGGATATATGCCTTTTTATTTTTAAATATGATCGTCCTTATGGTAATACACATGTCCATGTTTCCGGAAAAATCAAAATATCCTATAGAGCCTGCATAAGGCCCTCTTTTTGTCGGCTCCAGCTCTTCGATGATCTCCATGGCCCTGATCTTCGGGGCCCCGCTGACCGTGCCTGCAGGGAACGATGCACGCAGCACATCAAACACGCTTCTGTTTTTCTTCAGCCTTGCCTGAACATTGGACACCAGATGCATCACATGGGAATACCGTTCAATTGTCATCAGGTCCGTAACGTTTACTGTTCCTGTCTGAGCCACACGACCAAGATCATTTCTGCCAAGATCAACAAGCATGATATGTTCGGCCATTTCCTTTGGATCAGCCTTGAGCTCTTCTTCAAAATAAAGGTCTTCTTCCCGGGTCTTGCCTCTCCTTCTTGTACCGGCAATCGGCCTTAATTCCAGCGTATCAGCTTCAACCCTGACCAGAACTTCCGGTGACGACCCAACAATAGTGCTTGTCCCGGTTTCCAGGTAATACATATAGGGAGATGGGTTAATAACACGAAGTGCCCGGTACGCGTTTATCGGCTGCACATCCGTATCTTTATGAAAGTTCTGTGATATGACTGTCTGAATAACATCCCCTGACCTTACATATTTTTTTGTCTTTTCTACTGCCTTTATAAATCCCTTCTTTGTGAAATTCGATGTAAAGTTGTCTTTTTTCAGCCTTGTCTTTTCATCTGTAGACTTTCTGCTCTTTTTTGGCAATACCGTCTTTGATCTCAGTTTTTTTACTATCTTATCAATTTGGGACCGGGCCTTCCGGTATGCCTTCTCAGGGCTGGTCTTAACATAGGCATTGGATATGACCTGAATTTTATGTGTAAGGTTATCAAATACTACCAGCGTGTCCGTAAGCATGAGGAAAATGTCCGGCAGGTCAAGACCGTCGTGTTGATAGTCCGGCAGATCCTCAAAATAACGAACAGTATCATACCCGATGTAACCGACAAAACCTCCGAAAAACCTTGGCAGTCCCGGCATGGTCACAGGTTTATATTTATTAATCTGCTCTGATATAACCTCAAGCGGGTCATTGACAAACATGACCTTCTTTTTGTTATTACCTTCCCTGATCACTATGTTCTTTCCCCTGCCCTCTATAATCACGGAAGGATCGCTTCCAATGAAGGAATATCTTGCCCATTTTTCTCCGCCTTCAACGCTTTCAAGAAGGAAGCATCTCCTGCTTTTAAGTTTCAGAAAGGCAGATAACGGCGTGTCAAGATCAGCCAGGATTTCCCTGTACACAGGGACCAGGTTGCCTTCTTTTGCCTTCTTTGCAAACTCTTTGTATTCGGGATAGAACATTTGACAAAAACACCATTATTTAATTAATATTTTAGTTGTCTATTATAGACTATTCATTATATTTAGTTAAGAGTTTGAAGTTATTGGGGTTTTATATATGCGGCCCTTATTTGATTAATCCTGATTAGTACTGTTTAATAATTACTTCATTAACTTTTAACTGTTTTTTAGCGGGAGTAGCTCAGTGGTAGAGCACAACCTTGCCAAGGTTGGGGTCGCGGGTTCGATACCCGTCTCCCGCTCCAATAAACAGCTATCAGCTATCAGCATTTAGCTGTCAGTAAAAGAAAGCTGAATGCTGACCGCTAATTGCTGATAGCTTTTTTTACGGCGACGTACCCAAGTGGTAAGGGAGGGGTCTGCAAAACCTCGATTCAGCGGTTCGAATCCGCTCGTCGCCTCCACTTTTCTCAGCTGCCTTAATTTCTAAATCTGCTGACAATTTTCGCATGTTGCCTGCCCGGTCATTTTCAGCTAATATACATTATGTATGTTAGCATCATTTTAAAATCATACGTGTATATCACAATCTCACTTCTCTTAATTGTTGTGCTCTTTTCATTCAATGGTTATACATCTGAAAATGATCCAGCAATATTGAGTGCACCTGCTGCTCATGATGAACCTGAAAATGAACCTGCAATACTGAGCGAACCTGCTGCTCATGATGAACCTGAAAATGAACCTGCAATACTGAGCGAACCCGAACCTGTTGCTGGTAATGAAATTGTTCAGGACAGCGAAGACATCAGGAAAGCCTCTGAAATTATCAATCAATACATTAACAGGGAAGGCGAGCAGATCCTCCTCGATATCATCAGGAACGACCGGCCCGGTAAAGACAAAGCCCTGTTCCTGCTGGGCAGACTTTATAAGGAAGAAAAGGCTTTTGACAGGGCCGAGCATTACCTGCTGGAGGCATATGAGGCCTATCCCCTGCTGAGTGATTATGCACTTAAACTGTTGCTTGACGTTTATGTTGCAGCAGAGAGGCATGAGAAGGTCATCGAAACTGAACCGCTTATTAAGAACAGTCTGTTAATCCGGTATGCAAAAAAGGCCGCTATATTATCCCTGCTCGTCTTAAGCAGGGACAGGGAAGCCATTGATGCCCTGTCTGAATATATCAAAAACTTTCCTGATGACTGGGAATCCAAACTTACCCTTGCCACATTGCTTGACATCCAGGGAGAAATCAATCAATCAATCAGCCTGTACAAAGATATCTATTTAAATGCGGTGCCGCTGTCAGACAAAGCCATGGGTGCATTAAAAGTTCTTGAGGCAGATACATTTTCCAGGGAAGAAATCCTCCAAAGGGCTGATAGCCTTTTCAGACAATACGCATACAGGAAAGCTGAAGATGCATATAACGAGCTGATAACAACTGCAGTGAATGAAGAAGAAAAAGGTACATTATTACAATCAATAGCCATGTGCCAGTTCAGGACAAAGCGTTATGACGAATCAGCAAAAAGTTTCAGCCTTATTGATACCCCGGAAGCAATGTACTGGCAGGCCCGCTCTTATTACCGGACCAACAGCCATGATGCATTTGCAGAAACTAAAACAGCGCTGGAAGAAAAATATCCTGATGACAAACACGTTGCCCTTTTACTATTGATGGAGGCAGAGGAATTTCAGAGAATGGGTAAATCAATCAACGCTGCGGAAAATTATAAGGCCGTAGTTAATAGATATCCCAAAAAGGCTGAAAAGGCGCTCTGGGGACTTGGATGGATGAAGTATGTAAATGGAGAGTATGAACCCGCCCTGAATTATTTCACTGAACTTGCTGCGTATGAAAAAAGCAAAGACTTTTACAAATATCTTTTCTGGGAAGCAAAAGCAAGAGAAAAAATTTCCATGGAATGTATGAAGCTGAGTGAAACGCCGGATACGCAGGACAGCAGCATCACGTGTAACGATAAACAGGTGAATCCTTTTTATGGACTTCCTTCTGATGAAAGTTATTACGGCTACCTGATAAAACTTCGAACATCTTATGCGTCTGAAGATAAAATACATCTGGCCAAACCTGACATGCCGGAAAATGAAACTAATAAAAGGATAGAGGCCCTGTCCTCTCTGGGCATGAAAGAAGAGGCGGCAAATGAGGCAGCTGCCGCCTTACAAAAAGCAGGAACTAATGAAGAAATTTTATACCTGGGATTTATGGCAATGTCCCTTGGAAAATATAAAGATGTAATCCATCATGCAGAGCCAAAAGATGAAAAAGAGTTCCTGCCCTATTCTTATCCCCTTGCGTACTGGGACATAATCAGAACGGCTGCTGAATCAGGCAAGGTGGATGCCTATCTTGTTGCTGCCCTGATAAGGGAAGAAAGCCGTTTTGATCCTGAAGTGGTCTCATGGGCCGGGGCAGTAGGATTAATGCAGTTAATGCCTGCCACCGCAAAAAGAATAACAGGTGACGCTGGCGTTCATATCAATAATAACCAGGACCTTTATGATCCGGGCAAAAATATATTTCTTGGTACGCATTACCTGTCCAGCCTTATTAATGAATTCAATGATCTGCCAATTGCTATCATGTCTTACAATGCAGGTAAAAACAGAGTCAGTAAATGGATTGAAAAGTATTACAAAGATGACATTAACGAATTTATCGAAAATGTCCCTTACAGGGAAACCAGAAGATATGTGAAAAAAGTACTGAAAAGCTACTGGCAATACCGGTCGATCAACGGTCTTCCCATCTCTGCCATCCAGAGACAGGGGTAATTATCATACAAACATTTCCCGCCTGTAATTCAATATCTGTCCACTCATATGCCTTTTCCGTCATGCCGGACCTGATCCGGCATCCAGGAAGTACCGCAAAGGCTGTAAGTACGGGCCGGACAGGACTTCCCACCCTGAAAAGGACTTTACTTTTTGACCTCACTTTGATAAGTTACATGTTTATTAAAACACCATATGTTCTGTTTCGTTAAGGAGGGACAAATATTGGATAACATTCAGGTTCTTGAAGAAAAAATCAATAAAGTCATTAATAAGCTCAGGACGCTGCATGCAGATAAAGACGACCTGAACAAAAAGATAGAAGAGCTGCAGCAGGCATTACATAAAAAAGATGAAGAATTAAGTGCTGCCAGACAGGACCTGAAAAGCGTAAATGCCTTAAAAAGTGATATCGATAAGCTCAACACTGAACGTGAAACAGTGCGCTCACAGGTAGAAACTCTTTTACAGGAGCTTGAATCTGTAGAAATATAGGAGAATGAATGCAATCAG
>CALZJD010000105.1 GCA_945787795.1 Thermodesulfovibrionia bacterium
CTAAAGTTTTTTTAGTAAAAAAGCCTTTTAAAATTATCGGTTTTTCTCTTTTCATGAAGTACCCTGCGGTTGAGACCGCAGGGCGTCCATTATATGAAAGTTTATTTCCTGGTGTCATTCCCGCAAGCGAAGCTCGCCTGCCTGCCTGCCGGCAGGTCGGGAATCCTTCCGATAAGATTCCGGAAAAGCCGGAATGACAGAAATTTGGATCTGTGGCAGAGGCCACAAAGAATAATAATTATAAAAAATGACCCGCCCCTCTACGAGTCGTATACCAAAAGGGTAGATCACATCAAGGATCTCATCCTCTTTTGAGCTAAGTGAAGTGAATATCAGGAAAGCAGAGGATATCTTTCCTTCATTGTGAAACCAGCTAATGTTTTCACAGAGGCAAGTCGATAATATGATTGAGATACCACAAGATTGTGATCAGGTTTACAGACATATTGAAATAGTAAAAAAAACATGCGACAAAGAATACTCTTATTTACACTGATTTTCACAACGGTTTTATGTTTTCCTTCTGTAGAATATCAACATAAGATTCAGCAGGTATTTACACCTGAAGCGGCGTTGGCGGACGATGAACCCGCAGGTTCCGGCACGTTAAATGCATCAGAGTCATTCAGGCAAGATACAACGGTTAACCCTGATGATGCGGCTGTTCATAATAATGTTGGTATTACCTATTTCAAATCCGGCATGTATAAAAAAGCCATAGCAGCTTTTAAAGAGGCTATAAAAATAAAGCCTTATTATGCCGAGGCATACCGTAACATGGGCGTTGCGTATTTCAGATCAGGAATGTCCGGTGATGCCCTGGAAGCCTTTTATCAGGGAATAAATCTTGATCCCGGGCATATCGAGACTTATTATAATATCGGCATTATCCATTTAAAATCAGGCAGGAATAAAGAAGCAATAGATGTATTTGAACAGGCTGTAAAGATTAAACCCGGCGATGCAGAGGCACACTATAAACTTGGAGTTGCATATTACGACTCAGACCTGAATAAAAAGGCAATGAAATCTTTTAAGCAAGCAATAAAAATAAACCCTGATTATGCCGGTGCACATTATAATCTGGGCATTCTATATTTAAAATCGTCTAAACATAAAAAGGCAATGGATGCGTTTAAAAAAGCTGTAAAAATAAAGCCCGACTACACCGATGCACATTATAATCTTGGAATTCTACATTTCAAATCAGATTTATATAAAGAAGCAATACAGGACTTTAAACAGGCAATTGCGGTTAAACCTGATCATGCTGACGCACATTTTAACCTTGGAATAGCCCTTTACAAAACCGGCATGTATAAGGAAGCAAAAGAAGCGTTCAAACAGGTCATTGCGATTAAGCCTGATTATCCTGATGTGCAGTATAATTTCGGCCTTGCCTATGCAATGCTGAAAGATGAAGCCTCTGCACAAACAGGGGCACTGAAAACGCCGGATCCTCACAGGGCTGAAGCTGTTGATAAAAAACGTGCTGATACTATGCTGAAAAAAACAGAGGTTGAAAATCAGTCTGCTCCTCCTACAATTTATACAATTCAGACAGGGAGCTTTGTTAACATCGTAGTTGCGCGGGAACACGTTGCGTCTATTATTCAGGGCTTAAATGAAAAAGAGAGTGATTATCTCAGGATAGAGAAAGTTGGAAAATATTTTACGGTACGGCTTGGCAAATATGGGGATCACGATATGGCAAAGATACTTCTTGAGAAAATAAAAAATCTGCAGCCTGCTGCCATAGTAATGAAAGCCTACTACAAAAAAGATAGAATTAAGAAATTATATTGAGTAGTTCAATTGCTCCTTTTGAATGACAGTGAATATTGGGTTCCTTTTTTTATGTCACCTTCAACTTAAACCTGAGAGTAAAGGTTTTATGAGCGCATCAGTTTGACCTGATCATTGATGTCAAAGATCTCTTCATTCCCCGATTGCTGTGCCTGTTCCGCTTCGCGCTTTTCAACTTCATTGATCACATCAATAAATTCCCTGACGATCCGGGGATCGAACTGTGTTCCCGCAAATTCATTCAGTTCGCTGATCGCCCTTTCTTTCCCCAATGATTTTCTGTACTGCCGGTCCGAGGTCATTGCATCGTATGCGTCAAGTACCGCGAGAATTCTCGACTCTATGGGTATTTCTTCTCCGGTAAGCCTGTCAGGGTAGCCCCCTCCGTCATACCATTCGTGATGTGAACCTATGATTGGTGCTACAGGGGTCAGAAACGTGATCCCTTTAACAATATCCGCTCCAATGACAGGGTGCTGTTTTATTTCAGCGTATTCCTCCATCGTGAGTTTGCCCGGTTTCTGCAGAATTTTCTCTGATACGCCAATCTTACCGATATCATGCAGAACTGCTGCGTAACGGAGATGTTTTATCTGCTCGTTATCGAGACCCAGGCGCTCGGCAATGTGAATGGCATACTTTTCCAGCCTGCTGCTGTGCCTGCCCGTTGTTACATCCTTTGCTTCAAGCGCCTCGGCAAGGGCTGATATCGCTTCAAAATGGGTATCCTTGAGTTCTTCAAAAATATGGATATTCTGAATGGTGATGGCCGCCTGATTGGCCAGGGTGGTAATAAATTTAAGGTCATCATCGGTGAATGACCCGCCATCAATTTTGTTATTGACGTTAATGACACCGAGGGTCTCTTCCTGGTATTTAATCGGAACGCTCAGAACAAGAGGGGCAGAAATGAACGAATTGGACTCATAGGAATCCCTGTCTCTGCTTTTTTTGAATCGGAAATCCTTTTCTATGTCTTTTACCAGCACGGCCTCGCCCTTTTCTGCAACCCAGCCTGCTATGCCCTCTCCCAGCCGGACGCGTACTGATTCTATCAGTTTCTCATCCAGCCCGACTGATGCATCAATTTTCATCTCTCCTGTTTTTTTGTCTATCAGCATGACTGATACACGACGCGCCCCCAGTTCGACCGCGACCAGTTGCGCAAAAAAGTTGACCAGCTCATTGATATCCAGTATCGAGTGTATTGCCTTGCTCATCTCGTTTACCGAGGTCAGGCGCTTCACTGCCTGCTTCAGGTCCCTGTAGAGCTGCTCATTTTCTTCCTTCATCCGGCGCTGCTCAAATGTTCTGTTTACAACCCGCAATACAAAATCCAGGTCATCAAATGGTTTAAAGAGATAATCCACTGCTCCGTTGCGCATTGCATCCACCACTGTTTCAATCGATGCATAACTTGTCATGATGACGACATCAATATCCGGATATTGTCCCCTGAGATTTTTCAACACCTTTGAGCCATGAATATCAGGAAGCCGCAGGTCTAGCAGGATGAGCTGATACTCTCCAGTTTCCAGGGCCATGAGTGCGTCAGCTCCGTTATATACTGAAGTGGTTTGGTACCCTTCATCAGCAAACAGCTGGCTTAAGAACTCTCCGATGGATTGATCGTCGTCTACGATAAGTATGCTGTTTTTTTCACTCATTGCTCCTCCATCCCGATCATTCATATGCTGTTTATATTTACATATATAAGTTCTCCCTATCCCTTCGGAATAAATTATGGATCACTTAAATTTTTCTTAGTTGATAATTTTTAAAAGGTCAGGAAGGCAGGATAAAACAGTACTTGCCTGATACTTGAAGAGGAATGGTGGGCGTGAGAGGACTCGAACCTCCACGGGTTACCCCACTAGATCCTAAGTCTAGCACGTCTGCCAATTCCGCCACACGCCCTTGTATTCGAACCAAAACAGCAGAAATTACGGATACATTAACCGGAGTAACAGTAAAACACGTGAATGATTTTACAGGATGGTCTGTATATTTGTCTAATTCTCATAGGTAATAGGTAATTGGTTATCGGGAAGAGGTTACCACGATCCATAACCCATGACCTATAACCCATAACCTGTTTTTTACGCTTCTGCATACTCTTCAACCAGTGTTGAGATAAGCTTTTTTACAGGAATGATTTCATTACATCTGTATGCATTGGATCCCGCAAATACAAAGCCTTTATCAAGGTTGCCTTCTGCAGCATTGGCAAGGGCCTTGGCAATACAGTAAGGGGCTGTTTTGGGACTGCAGGTTTTAAGACAGTGGAAATTACAGGCTGTAGGAGCTGTCTCTCCCTTCTTAATATCTTCAACAAATTTGTTTTTCAAAACCCGCCCGGGCAATCCTACAGGGCTTTTTATAATAACAATGTCATCCTTTTTCGCTTTCAGGTAGGCCTGTTTAAAATTTTCATGCACATCACACTCATCAGTACAGACAAATCTTGTTCCCATCTGGACACCGGAGGCCCCCAGTTCGAGATAGTGGGCAATGTCCTTTCCATCAAAAACACCTCCAGCAGCTATTACCGGGATGTTGGGGTCATAGGTATTTGCCAGTTCTACAACTTCCCTGATCTTATCATCCAGTGAAGCGGCCTTTCCATCAACAATGTCCTGGTAATCATATCCTATATGGCCGCCTGCCTTTGGACCTTCAACTATTACCGCATCAGGGAGACGGTCAAAGTTCCTCTTCCATTTGCTGCAAATAATTTTTAAGGCCCTTGCTGACGAGACTATCGGGACGAGCTTGATATCTTTTTTCCCGACATATTTAGGAAGCTCAAGGGGAAGTCCTGCGCCGGATATAATCAGGTCAATTCCTTCATCAACTGCAGTCTTTATCAGAGGTTCATAGTTTGAAAGGACAACCATCAGGTTAACCCCGATTATGCCTTTAGACATGCTCCGGGCTTTTCTTATCTCTTCCCTGAGAGCATCATTGTTCAGGGATTCAAATTCAGAGCCGGGTCTGTTTTCAAATTTGCCCAGGCCAACACCGGCAATGACGCCGACACATCCCTCATTGGCAACTGCCGCTGCAAGTCTTGAACGTGAAACCCTGACGCCCATACCACCCTGAATTATTGGAGGGTCAATATTAAGGTCGCCTATATGTAAAGAAGGTAATTTCCTATCCACTTTCGGTCCGCTCGTACTACCTGCTGCAAGATACTGAGAAAAAAATGACTATTGAATTTCCTGAGTCATTATACACAAAATATCTTTGATTAATATTCACTTCCCCGGGTGTTCAGAGAGAAGTTGTTTATACTGAAGAAATATACGTTAGGCTCTTAAATTCATCTTTAAAAGACTGATTCATATTTACAGCAATAATTTTAACATTTCTTGTACCAATTACGAAAACACACATATATGACAATAATAAAAAAGTAATTACTCAGGGAGTCATGCAGTTTTTAAAAGAAGATTTATATTTATTATTCATACGGTTAAGTTACCCCCTGCAAGACCTGATATAAAAAAATCAAACATTATGAAATCTCTCGTTCCCCTTGCTTACTTCAGGTAATGTATTGATCAACCGAAAGATATGTTAGAAATCAGCACACAAATGCTGTTTCATAATGTATCAATGGAGAAAAACATGTCTGCATGGAAGGACATAGGGACGCTGCTGCTTGAATATGGACTGATCACAGCCGGTGATCTTGAGGAAGGCATGAGGCATCATGAAAAAACAGGGCTCAGGCTTGGAGAGGCCCTTGCCAAACTGGGTAAAGTTACAATGGAAGATATTGATTATGTATTAAGCAAGCAGCTAGATATCCCCTTTATTATTGTAGAAGATATTAATATTGACCCTGACCTCCTGAGTAAATTTGAAAAAAACTTTCTGATCCGGAACAGGGTACTGCCCCTTCACGAATCTGATGATCAAATATCGATTGCAATGGAAGACCCCTTTAACAGAAGCGCAATCGATACGGTCAGTGATACGATAAGAAAAAAAGTTAATGTATCTACCGGCAACGGCGAAAAAATAGAAGCCCTTCTCAAAGTAAGCTTTGAAAAAGTCGGTATACCTGAGCTGGTGGGATCCATCGAAGCTATCATAGAGAAAATCAGGGACACCTCATTTTACAGGATAGATTTTTTTCTTGACGAACGTGAATGTACCATAAATGTTTTTGGGAGCGGAATCATAAAGGAGATGATGAAAGTTAAAGGCACCTTCAGTAAAGATGACGTATTTAAATCCTTTGACAGCCTTGATATCTCGATCCTGTATGATAGTGCATTCTCAGAGGGTTCTGCATTTCTTGCAATTTATCCATTAACAAACAGAATGACGTTACCGGGATACCCTGTGATTGTCGGCTGTTATGGCTTATGCCTGCCCGAAGATATTTCATTTACAGACGCCAATGTATACCGAATGTCCCATCTTTTACATAGCATAAGTCCGCCAATGGGATACCCATGTATTGCCACTAAAACTGACATGCCCGGTCACGATATGATCATTCATACGGTGGATTCAATGCCGCAGAGTTCTGCGGAGTGCTATGTACATGTGTACATCCCGAATGTCTGCACTGCATGTAAGGGACAGGGATGCAGCTCATGCAGGGACCTGGGACATGAATTCAATAAAATGGAAGGAATGTATTCCGCCGATGATATAAGAAAAAGGATGAAAGAAAAATAATATGGCTGAGATAGACGCTTTATTTAATTATATGCTTGAAAATGATGCCAGTGATCTTCACCTGAGCACAGGATCAAAACCAATGATAAGAAAGTATGGTGAGCTGGAGGAGATAGATGCACCTGAACTCACCAATGAAGGACTGCGAAAAATGCTCTTTGAGATTGCAAGCGAAGAACAGAAAGAGAGATTTC
>CALZJD010000106.1 GCA_945787795.1 Thermodesulfovibrionia bacterium
GGAAGCGCTGATTTCTCCCCCTGAAGAAGGGCAGATTCCGGAGAACTATAAAGAGAACGGGTATCTTGAGAAAAAAGTGATCGTACCTGATCCCTGGGGAAATGAATATGTGTATATATCGCCTGGTGAACGTGGAGACTATGATATTATCTCCTATGGAGCTGATAGACTTCCTGAAGGAGAGGAACTGAATGCTGATATTATTAACTGGGATTATTAGGAAGGGATGATCGCAAGCAGCGATAAGGGAACAGGGAATGTATTAAAAGCTCTCCAACATTATTCTACGGCAACGAGATTCAATTCAAATTCCAGAGGCTTCACACTCGTCGAACTGGTTATCGTAATATTTATAATTTCGATGACTGCTGCATTAATAATGCCCTCATTATGGGACAGGGGGGAACGGGCGCTTAAGACTGAATCCAGACGCATCAGTAATACGTTGAGGTATATATATGATGAAGCACTGGGCAAAAAGCAGACGTACAACGTAAAGATCAACCTGGATAAAGATGTCTGGAGTTTTAAAGGTAAAAATGAATCACGCAGTTTTGAATTAAAAGACAGCGTCATGTTTAAGGATATTATTGTCCCTTCTCTCGGGAATGTTTCTTTTGGTGAAGTAATAATGGCATTTGGACCATTAGGACCGGAGGAGCCGATAATAGTGCATCTCATGAAGAACGAAAAAGAGTCTACCATTACATTTAATCATATTACCGGCAGGACAAAGGTATATGAAGGGTACAGGGAATAAATGAAAAGTTTTTGTTTTCCGGTTAGACATGCTCCTTCAGAGTCCGCGGGTTTTACCCTGCTTGAGATAATGATAGCGCTTGCCATTATCGGTATTACCCTTACCGTAGTCATTCATACGGTAAATTATCATGCAAATGTGCTTTATGAAAATACTCTGACGACAGAAATGTACCAGGCTGCAAAAGAGAAGATGCATGAACTGGAAATGAATCCTGTGAAATCAAAGGGCAAGATAGATGAAACAGGTCTGCAATACGAAAGTACTGTTACAGACATTGAAGAGTTGGGACTTATCGAACTGAAGACAGTCATTTATGGCAAAGACAAAGAGGTTATTCTCAGTGAATTGGTGCCGCGCTCATGAAATTTAATATTATGCATTTCTTTTACATCCGGGGAATGAGAAGGGGCGGCTTCACACTTATTGAAGTGCTGGTGAGTTTGACTTTGCTTACAATCGTACTCGGCGCTGTTTACAGTTCTTTTTTTTCTGTACAGCGGGCAGTCGAAAGATTTGATAATGTATCGCTTCGGTATCATGAAGCACGGACGACGCTTGATATTATAAGGCGCGAGATTGAGGCAGCAATATTAAAAAATCCAAAGCAGGAAGATATAATTGACAGGGCTTCATTTGAGGTGCTGGACAGGGACATATACGGGAAAACCGTTTCTTCCATGGACCTCACTGCTTTTTCTTTCAGGGGGACAGGCATCAGCGCTGTATCATATTTTGTGCGGGAAAATAACAAAGTGCTTACGCTTATGAAAAATGAGAAACCTCCTATTATTAAATCCAAGGGATATGCGGTAGACCTTATCGAAGGCATAGAGAGCTTTACTGTGGAGGTCCTGTTTAATAATAAGTGGGTCAAGACATGGAATGCTGCTGATACACGAAAACTGCCTGAAGCAGTGAAAGTGACTATTGAGTTTGAAGACAATGGCAGGTTTATTACACTGTCAGAGTATGCAAGTCCCAGGATGGAGTTTAAATAATAATGTCAGCAATACATGTTAAAGAAATAAGTCCAGGACGGTTACAGAGACAATCAGGTGTTTTCAATAACAGAGGTTCGGCGCTTATTATTACACTTCTTCTGATAACGATTCTTGTAGGTCTTGTTGTAAATTTTGTGTATGATGTGTATATAGACACCTCTGCTGTGTCGAACTGGAGCAATGCCCAGAGGGCATCATATATAGCAAAATCAGGGCAGAACATTGCTGCCGGGTTCATAAAGCAGATTAAGCTGTATCCGCCTTCAAATATACGTGAAATTGCATTGCCTGTTGCAAGGGATTTCGGTCCCGGCTCTACGCTGGTTGTAACCGTAGAAGATGAGAATTCAAAATTTAATATCAATAAAATAACCGATGCATCAACATTTAACTCCTTGAAAAAGCTATTTGAATACCTTAAGATTAATTCTGATATTGTTTTAATCATTGCTGACTGGAGAGACCCTGATACTGATCCGCGATTGCCGGACTCTGAAGATTCAGCAAAAAACGGCGAACTATGGTCTGTAGATGAACTTAAATTGATTAAAGGGATTGATAATGAGGTATTTGAAAAAATTATCCCTTATGTAACAGTATCCGGTAACTGGTTAGGCTGGAAAATAAATATTAATACGGCAGAATTGCCTGTATTAATAAGTATGGATAATGAGATGACGGAAGCACTTGCGGAAGAAATTATTGATTATAGAAAGGATTCCCCCTTTGACGCGGTATCGCAAGTTCAAAATATTTCAGGATTAAAACAAATAGGCATAAGAATATCAAATGAATCTGATGTCAGGAGTAATAATTTCAGAATAATGACAAGAGCATCGGTGAATGATATTACAAGAGTAATCGAGAGCATTATTGACACGAATTCCAAGATTTATTTCTGGAGAGAAGTATGACGAATGTAGTTTTCATAGACTGGATGGAAAAAGATCTGATTATCTATGAATTTACCAGGACTGGAAATGATTATGAGCTTGCTGACACAAGGTCTGTATCCTTAGAACATGGGTTTTCACCTTCTGTGCTTGATTCACTTTTTGAGGAGAAACCTGATAATTTATATGTAAGCCTGCCGCTTGATCTGCTTACATTACGGGAGCAGTCATTCCCCTTTGCTGATAAAGAAAAAATACAGGACACCATAGCATATGAGCTGGAAGGCACCCTGCTGGACAGTATTGATGCATACTCAATTGACCATGTCATTACCGAAACATTTGATGACAGCAGTAAAGTGATGGCTGTCTGTCTGGAAAAAACAAAGCTGCAGGAAATTATATGGACGTTCTCTTCGGCCGGCCTTAATCCCAAGGTAATCACCTCAATTGATCTATGGCTATATGGAGGGAAAGGCGAGGACTTCCTTGGTAAGCCGATATCTGACAGGAGTGTAAGGGCTGAAACGGCGAGGAAAGAGTTGGACAGTCCTTCCATTAACCTGAGGAAGAATGAACTGGCATACACAGGAGACATTGAGAAATTTATAAAGAAGATAAGAGTAACAGCGGTTCTTCTGCTTGTATTACTTGTCCTTATCGGTGTTTTCTCTACCCTAAGGTTAACTTCTGCAAAAAAGGAAAACCGGGAACTGTCAGGTCAGATGCAGTCTTTATACCGGAAAGTGTTCCCGGGTGAGAAAAAAATAGTTGATGTGGGAAGGCAGTTTCAGGGGAAATATAATACGTTAAAGAAAAAGAAGGAAGCATTGGCCGGTATATCAATGCTGGATATTCTTCTGGAAGTAGCTCTCAAGAATGACAGGGCGGCAACATTCCATGAACTAAATGCGGATGGTAAAAATATTATCTTAAAGGGAACAGCGGAATCTTTTGAGGATGTTGAGACAATTAAAAACAGCTTTGCAACATCATTCAGCACGGTAAAAGTCACTGATTCCAGTTCCAGTGCCGATAAAAAAGTTGCCTTTACCATACAAATGCTGGAGAAGAAATTATGAATGACCTGGTAAAGAAAGTATTGTTCTTTGACAAAACCATATCTGTGCTGACAGTCTTATCGGTGATCATCATTATTGCTATAATTGTAACTTCCATCTATGCAAATGAAACAAAGTCCAGAAATAAAGCACTGCGTGCTCAGTTAAGTGAAATAAACGCTCTGGCAAGCGGTGTTGTGGGGACAAAAGGGTTTGTTGATTCTAAAGAAAAAAAAATCGGAATGAGAAAAACAAAAGGTGTTGTATCAACCATGCAGCAGACCCTCACATCGCTGGACCTGAAAGCAAAGACTTTGAAGCCGCTTGATAAGAAAAAAGTGCTCGAGTACCTCGAGGAAAATGCTGAACTTGAGATAGAGAGCACAGATCTTAATCATATAGTAAACCTGCTGTATAATATTGAAAGCTCTCCCCTACCGATTAAAATTAAGAGCACGTCAATAAAAACTTCCTTTGAAGATCCGGATAAATTCACTCTCAAGATGATGCTTGCGCTTATCACCAAAGGATAAGCGGCATATATCTGATGAAGAAATTTCTTAATATCCTGTATGTTCTGGCAGGCATTCTGGTTTTTCTCGTGCTTGTCTGGCTTTTTGCCATCCCTGTCAGTCTTATACAATCCAATATCGAAGGTGTTGTGGCCCGGTCGGGGAACAGCAATATGAGACTGACCATTGAAGGTCTGAGGAAAGGACTTTTTTTAAACCTGTATGCAGACAGACTGGACCTGAATATTGATAACAGGGCTGCTCTGACTGTTACTGAATTTAATGGGAGATTTACCCCCGGTTATTTACTGTATGGGAAGCTTGCAGTCAGGATTAAAGGTAATATAGCTGACGGTGATCTGAACGGGGTCTTTCAATACCCTGTTAATGGAGAAATGAAAATAGAAAAAGCAGCGCTGGATAAAATACCCTACCTGGCACGTTTCGGGATTGAACTTAAAGGATCTGCATATTCAGATATTGCTATGGATATGAAAGCAGTGAATATAGTTTTTAAGGTTCCAGATCTCAGTATTGATGAAGCTACAACTATCATACCTCTCTTACATACATTTCGTACTCTTCAGGGGTCTGTATCAATAATTCAGAACAGGGTGAATGTCGACTCCGTCAGTCTGGAAGGGGACAAGGGCTATGCACGGTTAAGAGGCAATATTATCAATAAAAAGATGGACCTTGCTATTGAGCTTATGCCTGACAGGGACAAACTTAATGCTCTTGAGTCCATGATGATAGGAAAATATATAGTTTCACCCGGGTACTATGTTATCCCTATCAAGGGAGTGATGCCTTAATGAGCTTTGTGACTTAATTATGTAAAGTATGTATCCGTCATTCCCGCTTAAAGGTCTACGGAAATGACATAAGGCAAGACAAGGTAAATTAAAAGAGGACACCATTCTGCTGTCTGCTATCCTCGTTGCCGGTCTATAATGACATGGCTATTTAAAAAGGGACAGAAAAATTTAATGCAGCTGAACTGTTGTCAACAGTAAAGTAAGGTATAACCCTGTCCTGCCCAGAATAAATTCTGTACGTATTAATCATTGTTTTTGCCAGCACTATCGAAAAAAGCTCGTCTTTGCTCAGGCCTGTTTCTTTGGCAACAGTGAGCGGATCAAAGCCGGAGTGACCTTCACTTACATAAAAGGCGTAGAAACAGTACCAGAGAAAGTCAGTACCGCTATAAAGCATCAGAGACGTATTATAGAAATTGGGATTTTTCCTGTAGCTCTTAAGGGCATGTTCAAAAGTAAGATCAGCAAAAAATTCTCCGCCCATAGTATAGGGGAGCTTTGACTCGGCTTTTATATTTTTAACAGAACTCATGCCAAGAAAGAATTGTCCGCCCTGCTTGTCAAAGAAACTGATTGTATTTCCTGTTGCTCCTACATGCTCGCCAATTATTGCGTGTCCGAATTCATGGGCTGCCATGTTAGTCAAAAAGGCAGTTCCCATTGTTATTAGTTCACCTAAATTTGACGGGAGAGCAAACACCTTTGATTTAAATGACTTGTACGGATCTCCGAAATAAGGCTCAATGCTTACATGAGCGACAAGGGGAGGAGGACTATTCTGATCTGCTCTATACGTTGATGTGAGAGCATTAAATTTTCTACCATACATATTAAAGTCAGTGTAATGATCATCTTCTGCCAGAATCGATGAATTGGCTTGGATATTCCTGATATTGATTGAGTAAATATTTATTGATTCCTTATCGTGATCCTTATGCTGGCTATACATTCCTTTATAATGTAACCGGGTGCTATCAGGTCTGTAGTTTTCATAATTCATAGTGTTTGAGAAGGACAGGGCAGGTAAGGTAAGGGAAAAAACAACAGCTGCAATAATAAATGTCTTTTTCATACATCCACCTCCAAATATCATGGCCTTGAAACAGCCATCACATCAGAGATGGGTATTTCTTCGGCAACCGGGCGATCCTGATAATTGCGCAGGACCCGTGGCTTTGTGTCCCATGGTTACCCATGGTTTACCGTTTCGAAAATAACGTCATGTTTTACTGATTGAAATATAAAGCAATTAAAGTGCCAAATATAAAAAGCTTAAATTACAACATGTTTGGCAATGTGAATGAAACGATGATAGAGGGTAAAATGTTTGGACTGACAAATTTTGTCAACTTTTATGCAGTAATTCTGAAAATTACTGTGATCCAAAACACGTGGAGATAACCGTCATTAAGATATGATAAAAAGTTTACTGAATAAAAAAAAGACAAAGCTCGTTAATGTGATTCACTGAGCTTTGTCCATAAAATGCTTCGTATGGAAATATGTCTATTGACTTGACTGGCTCTTTCTTTTCTGTCTATACCTGAAAGCCATTGTTGCACCTCCGGTAAGGAAAAGAACTGTGCTGACCGGCTCGGG
>CALZJD010000107.1 GCA_945787795.1 Thermodesulfovibrionia bacterium
CGGGACCGGGCTGGGATTATCAATCGTCAAACATATTATACTTGCTCATGGAGGTAAAGTTTGGGTAGAAAGTACAGTAGGAAAAGGCAGTGTATTCAGCTTTGCATTGCCTGCCTGATTATAGTCGTATTTTCCCGTTGTGCATCATTATCCGGTATCAGGAACAGGATGGCTGCAGATGACCACGTAAAACATGGGCAGCTGTTATTTGAACAGGGAGACTTTAGACAGGCTGAAGAGGAAAACCAGAAGGCTCTGACCCTGTTAGACAGAAGAAGCCCTGCTGACAGAGCGCTGTTTACCCTGGGGCTTATCTATGCCCACCAGGATAATCCTGACAAAGAACATGAAAAGTCAGTTGAATTTTTTAAAAGATTACTGGAGGAATACCCTGACAGTTCTTTATACAATAATGCCAAGGTATGGTTCTTTATACTGAATGATAATATGGAAGCAAAAAAACAAATAGAAAACCTCTCAAGTATAAACGGCTATCTTCAGCAAAATGACGAACTGATTAAAACAAATGATTTTAAAAAAGCGCTTGACGTAAATCAGAAAGCCCTGTCCATATCAGGAAACGGACACAGACTGGATGAAGCCCTTTTTAACATAGGACTTATTTATTCCCACCATGATAATCCTGATAAGAATTACAAGCTGTCCATCAAGTATTTTGAGAAACTGATCAAGGATTTTCCTGAGACGCCATCGGTTGATCAGGTGAAAAATGACGAACTGATTAAAATAAATGATTTTAAAAAAGCGCTTGACGTAAATCAGAAAGCTTTGTCCATAAAAGGCAACAGACACAGGCTGGATGAAGTCCTTTTTAACATCGGATTTATTTATGCCCATCATGATAATCCTGATAAAGATTACAAACTATCCATTAAGTATTTTGAGAGACTGATAAATGAGTATCCTGAGAGCCCTCTGGTTGATCAGGCAAAGGTATGGCAGGGCCTGCTGGATGTCATTGAAAAATCTAAACAGGTAGATATAGAGATAGATCAAAAGAAAAAGGAACTGACCAGATAGGTGTATATATGAGTTCAGAAAAGATTCTTGTAATTGATGATGACAGCAACCTTCTTGAAGTAATCAAGATGAGGCTTGAATCAGCCAAATACACAGTCATTACGACAGTACGGGAAGATGAAGCCATCGAAGCGGTAAAGGAGCAGGTATTTGATATGGCCATAGTTGACCTGCAGCTTGCAGAAATGGACGGCATTTCTCTTATGAAGGAATTAAAAATGATTAATCCGGAGATGCCCGTTATTATTCTTACCGCATACGGGAGCATCGAAAGCGCGGTAGAGGCAATTCAGAAAGGGGCGTACAGCTATTTAACAAAGCCCTTTGACCCAAGGGAACTGTTATTGCAGGTGGATAAGGCCCTCGAAAACCGGAGACTTGCCTCTGAAATGAAACAACTGAAGGAAATAATATCTGAAAAATATGATTTCACAAATTTAGTCGCAAAAAGCAAAAAAATGCAGACCATACTGGAGCAGGTGTCCAGAATAGCCAAAACCAATTCAACTGTGTACCTCCACGGAGAAAGCGGTACGGGTAAAGAGTTAATAGCAAAAGCAATTCATATCGGAAGTGACAGAAAAGATAGTCCCTTTATTGCAATCAACTGTGCAGCAATACCGGAAAATCTGCTGGAAAGTGAATTGTTTGGTGTGATAGCGCATTATCCCGGACTGCACAATAAAGAGGCCCTTAAGGGCAAGTTTGAGCTTGCTAACGGTGGCACAATTATTCTTGATGAGATAGGAGATCTGCCTCTTTCCTTACAAAGCAAATTGCTCCGGGTTCTTCAGGAAAGGCAAATCCACCCGTTGGGCAGTAAAGAGCCTGTTGACATTGATGTACGGGTTATCGTTGCTACAAATTTAGATCTCTGGGAAGAGGTCAATGCAGGCCGGTTCCGGGAAGACCTCTACTATAGAATTCATGTCATACCTGTAAAATTGCCGCCTTTAAGAGAGAAGAAAGAGGACATCCCTCCGCTGGCAAATCATTTTATTACAAGCTTCAACCGGCAGATGAAGAAAAAGGTAAAGGGACTTACGCCACAGGCTATGCAGAGACTCATGCTGCATAACTGGCCCGGTAATGTAAGAGAATTGGAAAACACTATTGAGTTTGCAATGGCCATGACACGTAAAAACATGCTCACTGATGATCTGATTTTGCAGACCAGCAGTCACTCTGACGAACTCATTAAATCATTTAAAGATGCTAAGGCTGACTTTGAAAAGAATTATCTCACCTGTCTCCTTGAAGTCACGAACGGCAATGTAAGCAAGGCTTCTGAACTGGCAGGCAAATACCGCGCTGATTTCTATAATCTGCTGAAGAAATATAATCTGAAAAAAGAAGATTTCAAAAAATCCTGAACCTGCCCCTCACCCTTTTCATCTTAATAATTATTACACCCTGTGGTCTCTGCCACAGTTCCAAATTTCTGTCATTCCGGCTTGACCGGAATCTTTCCTGTCAGGGTTAGTTTAACTCTCCATCTGATTGTTAATTGTAATTACACAAACATAATGTTCATATAGGCCGACAGTGTGTCCGGACTTTTTATGTCATGTATTCTCTCCGGCAGATAAAAATCTCCTTCCCCATTACAGATCACATCTAACATCTTGATTAAACTATGTTTTTAATATGCATCTTCTTTATACTTCATTATTCCCCGTTTAACCAGAGTCACTTTTTATTTGTAAATTGTTACGGTAACCCGACTTGCAAATATTATTTACGGTTTGTGTGATTCTCGTCACCGTGTCAAAGCCCCTCCTGCTTTTATCATAGACATATGAAACAGAATAATTTAAAAAGAAACACCACAGCTTTATTTCTCTTATTACTTGGAATTATGCTTATCACTGCCGGATGCGGTAATTTTGTTGACGGCAGCAGTGCATTTCCCAACAGTGGTAATGACATGAATCAGGATGATGTGTTTAATGATCCTTTTACAGATACCTCAGAAACAGGCAGCGATCAAAGAGATTCTGTGACACTTTCCTGGTCATCCCCATCATTGAATGCCGATGGAACTCCTTTGGCAGGGGACCTGGCCGGATTTATCGTATATTACGGACAGGGAACCGGCAATTATACCGAGTCAATTGATATAGGTGATGTAAACAGCGTCTCTGTAAGTGCACTCACACAAGACACCTGGTGTTTTACCGTAACTGCCTATGATTCGCTAGGAAATGAAAGTGATTTTTCTAAAGAGATCTGTAAAACAATTTCCTGATTCCCTGACAGTAAGATAGCTACCAGGGTTAAGGTCAAGTCACAAATTCCAATTAAATACCTTTAACAAATTCCTTATATAAATCAGGGTCAGCATCAGACATGCTCTGCTCTATTTTAGCTATTTCACCCAGATAAGGAGTACGGATACCGTGATAATCTACGGGATCTCCGATGACCTTGAATTCAATGCCAAATCTGCCCAGCAAGGTAGCGATTCCTTTTGTCATCACTGCATACCAGTGAGTGATCTTTCTCCTTTTGCTCTCCTGATAAATGACCTTGTACAGGCTAAGAATAACTTCATGTCTTTTTCTTCTGTCAACTGCAGAATCCTGGGGCCGCCTGGAATTCTGTTTGTGCTTAAATTTATCATCAGCCCTGCGATAGTAATTCTTGCTTGCAGGGTAGCTGTATTGGAAATCAAAGCTGCCAATACTCCTTCGTTCTTCATCAGGACCATATATATATTTGTCTTCGCCCCTTCTTCTGTAATTTCTGTGTATCGCCAACCTTGAAATCTCAGACAGACCTTCTCTGGGGATGTCATCCTGTTTAATCTCAAGCTCACAATGCTGTTCAATAGGCAACTTTCCGGAAGAATCAACGATAAGCGTTACCGCGCCTACCGTCTTGTGAGAATCGTCCTTTACCGCAAAATGTAACGCATGCTCATCTCCCTCATCCTTGACAAGTCCGTCCATATGGTTCCCTGGTTTTTCAAAACCCCACTCGTGGCAGTACACTTTATATCTGAGGCTATAGACCTCAATAAGATCTTTTTCTTCTTTAGCAGGAATGATTATTAAAGCCATGAGCCATTCTCTCAAATACAGATTTTGTTGTCAAGTAATTAATAAAGATGTTTCAGTTTGGATAACTATCATTATTATTGTCTGATAAATATTATCGGATTATACGTCACTGTGACATTATGGAAAATGCACACCCGGTCACAGTGACATCATGTATAGTTGATACATCGGACAAAACATAAAAAACCTGAAGAGCTTTAATTTATTCTGCATACGTATTATTAAAAGGCCTGATAAATAAGGTTCTTCAGCAATCAGTATCATTCCATAAAATATATTTTGGATATACCCAAATATATCTGTTTCATGGCATGTGACTTGCTATAAATTTAACCGATATAGCCAGTCTTGACAAAAAGTGAGTGAACTGGTTATAAATTATATCAAAGGGGGACATGGATCAATGAAGACAACCATCTCTTAATATCTGTTGTATCCACAGATATATCAATGTAATTTAATCCGTAAACAATTTAAATGTGTCGAAAGGGGACATGGCAAATGAAATCAACCATCACGTAACATCTATCGTATCCACACCTGCAGGAAATTTAATTTATTAACGACTTAAACAAGTTAATTGCATCAAAAGGGGACATGGCACATGAAATCAAAAGAACCGTAACAATTTTATTGTACTGCACCTTTTCTCATTAATCAGGCAAACAAATAATCCTTATTGAAAGGTGGTATCTCAAGTGAAAAAAATCTTAAACTTTATTGCTTTAGTAACGTTCATAGTTGCCTTATCCAATTCAGCAAGCGCATCTTTATTTGACAGGGGAAATGGTCTCATCTATGACGATGACCTGAATATAACCTGGCTGCAGAATGCTAATTATGCAGGAGTTACCATGACCTGGGAAGAAGCCAACACCTGGGCCGGCAACCTGATCTTTCAGGGATATGATGACTGGCGGCTTCCGGAATTTGACTGCTCCGGCAGTACATGCTCTGACGGGGAAATGGGTCACCTTTTTGATACAGAGGGCATATCATCAACAACACCCGATATGTATCTAGATATAAAACCTTCCATATACTGGTCAGGTACCATAGACAGCAATGACCCTGGCATGGCATACAGATATAATTTCAAATCTGGAACTGATGGTGTAAGTGACATAACCCTGAGAAAAAATGTCTGGGCAGTGCGTGAGGGAGACGCTGCGCCGCCTGTTGCTCCTGAACCCATAAGTTCACTCCTGTTTCTTACAGGAGGAGCAACTATGGGGATAAGGCGCTATTTTAAAAAGTAGGGGCACGTTGCAACGTGCCCCTACTCGATTGCAACGGCTTTGTTTCATGTAACTACATATTAATCGTAATACGAATCGGCAGCTATGTATCAGGTAGCTGCCGATTTCTATTCATATGTAACGTGTACGATATACCATTTGTGTTATTAAATATAATAAATTCGCCATAATCCTCATCAGTAAGCCGCATTAATCCTCCTCTTTACAACTCATGTCCTGAAAAAATAAAATACGTCTTAAAGGAGTCTGACCATGCCCATATATGAATTTTATTGTGAAACATGCAACACAGTTTATAAGTTTCTTTCAAAACGGATTAATACGGATATAATTCCTGATTGTCCCCAATGCAAGAGTATAAAATTAAGCCGCCAGATTTCCCTTTTCAATACCGGTGCAGGTACAGATAATCCTGATACTGCAGAGGGTATGATGCCGAATATAGATGAAGATAAAATGGAACGGGCGATGAATATGATTGCACGGGAAGCAGAGAATATGAATGAAGATGATCCCCGTCAGGCAACTTCTTTGATGAGAAAGCTGTCAGATGCGGCAGGACTGGAAATGTCTGAAAATATGGAGGAGGCATTGAGCCGTATTGAACAGGGTGAAGATCCTGATAAAGTAGAGCAGGAAATGTCCGCAATACTGGAAAATGAAGAACCATTTGTAGTTGGAAGTAAATCTAAAAAAAGCGAAACCAGGAAAAAGCCTCTTTTTGATGAAAGACTGTACGAACTCAAGTAGGCAAACCTGCAGAAACCCGGATTTGAGACATTGATTGACGATTCACTCTGTGAGTGGTAGAATTTTTATATTAAAAGACTAATCTTCATCGTTAACTATCAATCAGAAAGACGGGGTATTTGATATGTCTTCCCTTGTTCCATTCATCATGATAGGGGTCTTTATCATGTTTGTCGGTATAGCATGGTACATCAACACATATAACCGGTTCGTCAAGTACAGGAACCGGATAGAAGAGGCATGGAGCGGAATCGATGTTGCATTAAAACGCCGCTTCAATCTCATTCCCAATCTGATCCGTGCCATAGAGGGGTATGCAAAACATGAAGCTGAAGTGCTCGATAAGGAGAGCACCCGGTTTACCGGTTCGGCTGATGTTCCCGACCGTATGGCAGAGGAGAGTCGCCTGTCCAACTCCATCAACGGACTCCTTGCTCTCGCAGAAGACTATCCCGACTTAAAGGCC
>CALZJD010000108.1 GCA_945787795.1 Thermodesulfovibrionia bacterium
AAAGTGGGACGGCACAGGATATCCCAGGGGTCTCAAAGGTGAGGAAATTCCTGTTTCAGCCAGGATATTTGCCATTATAGATGTCTGGGACGCATTGCGCTCAGACCGCCCGTACAGAGCAGCCTGGTCAAAAGAAAAGGTATTTGACCATATCCTCTCACAATCCGGAACACACTTTGACCCTCATGTTGTAAAGGTTTTTTTAAAGGTTGTTGATTCGCTTGAAAAGTCTATTGTGAGGTATTCAAAGTAAGCCATAATACGAGCCGATTGAAGTGATACCTGAAAGGCGTTTATTGCCTGAAGATGATAGTTTGATTAAGGCTTTTTCTTGTCGACGGGCTGCTTTCTGATGCAGGATGGCCAAGCGCAATGACTGCCATCAGTTCAAGGTCTTCCGGACCGTTTACCAGTTTCCTGACGTTATCCCCGTTTTTCAATATCTCACCAAGCCATACTGCTCCAAGTCCTTGATCATGGATGGTTAACAGCATGTTCTGCAGACATGATCCTATTGCCTGGGCATCCTTGATCTTGTCATAGCTCAAAGAGTTGTCCAGGAACACGGCTATCAGGACATTTGCGCTTAACACACATTTTGAATAATGAGTTAATTCTGCAACCTGCGCCTTTAAATTTCTGTCTTTAATAATTGCGAATTTCCAGGGCTGGTTGTTCTTGCCGGAAGGGGCCCAGGTACCTGCTTCGATAACTTTATTAATAAACTCGTCAGAAACAGGTTCATCAGTAAACCTTCTTATGCTTCGGCGGGTTTTTATCAGTTCAAATAAATTCATAGTTGAATAAGGTAATAGGTCATGGGTTATAGGTTATAGGAAAAGAATACCCATCACCCATGACCTATCACCTATTACCTGCTTTTTCCTTCCTAAACAACAAATACTCTTTTATAAAATCATCCAGGTCCCCGTCCAGTACAACATTGACATTTCCTGTTTCATATCCTGTTCGGTGGTCTTTTATCAACTGGTACGGCTGCAATGTGTATGATCTTATCTGACTGCCCCAGGCTATCTCTTTTTTCTCTCCAATCATTTCATCCATTTTATCTTCCTGTTCTTTCTGCTTCAGTGTATACAGTTTAGCCTTGAGTATTTTCATGGCAGTGGCCCTGTTTTTTAGCTGGGACCGTTCATTCTGACAGCTTACAACAGTATTGGTAGGGAAATGGGTTATACGAACAGCAGAATCGGTCTTGTTTACATGCTGTCCACCGGCTCCTGATGCCCTGTACGTGTCAATCCTGATGTCATCATCTTTGACTTCAATATCAATGTCTTCACTCACTTCAGGATATACGAGCACCGCAGTAAATGACGTGTGTCTTCTTTTATTGGCATCAAAGGGGGATATTCTCACGAGCCGATGAACACCTGCCTCTCCCTTGAGATAACCGTATGCGTACTGACCGCTCATGGTCATGGTTACGCTTTTTATACCGGCTTCGTCGCCAGCCATGTATTCTATTATTTCAACCTTGAATCCGCTCTTTTCAGCCCACCGCATGTACATCCTCATCAGTATCTGGGCCCAGTCCTGACTTTCGGTCCCTCCTGCTCCGGGGTTAATCGTCAGGATAGCATTGTTTTTATCGGTCTCACCGGAGAGGGTTGTTGTCAGTTCTATATGATCAAGCTCACTTGCAAGCTCATGTAAAGAACCTTCTGCGTCTTCCAGCATGTTTTCTCCGCCTTCTTCTCCGGAAAGCTCAAGAAGAACATTGAGGTCCTCAAATTTTTGATCCAGCAATTGCAGAGGCTCGATAGCATTATCAATTCCTGATTTTTCTTTCAGCAGAGTCTGGGCCCTGTCCGGCGTGTCCCAGATGCCGTCAACTACAAGTTCTTTTTGAAGTTCTTCAAGGCGCTTCAGTTTGGAAGGTACATCAAAGAAACCTCCGGAGGGCTTCGATGCGGGGTGTTATCTCATTTAATCTGTCTTTGAGTTCATCACTGGAAATCATTATTAATGCTGCCTCCTGTTTATTGTGATACAAGCAGGGATATTATACATGAAAAAGCAGGCAGGTAGCTACGGGGGACATATAAATGTACTATTTCTTTCATGTTGTATTGAAAGGAATAGTTGAAATAAAAAGTCTCTGGTTTGCAAAGCCTTTTCAAAGCAGCAGGTACAGGAATTTAAAATTTTGCTTTAATCAATGATGCTGAATAAAGCATGCCGACTTTCTGTTTCTTTATCACAGGAGTAGGAATGGCAAATCTTATCTTGTCCTTCTGAATCTCCACCACACCGGTAGTTTCCGCTATCCCGAATACCAGACCACCCAGGGTGCCAACGATAACACCGGATGCAAACTTCTTTCCAAATTCATCTTTATCTATCAGGTAAAATGCACTTCCTACAAGGGCACCAATTGCAGCTCCGTAAAGAGAATCTCTGAACAATATTTCACCCTGTGTTTCCAGGGCAAACGCAGTACCCTGAAACAGCATAATTATTAAAACAGAGACAAGCAGTACTTTTTTAATCATTCAGAACTCCTTTTGAAAAAAATAATGAGCCAATATGAATCTTCTATAATTAATTATTTTTATTTGGTACGATGGACTTCCGCATTTTTTTCCTTGCCAGATTGGCCTGTTCAGAGTCAGGATATTTTGCAATGAGTTTTTCAAGTATAATCTCCCCGGTCTTCTTGTCTTTTAAGGCATAGAACGCCAGCCCCTGCTTAAGCAGGGCCCCGGGCACTTTATCACTGTCAGGGTTTTTCTTGAACAGCTCTTCATATGCCAGGATAGCATCTTCATAACTCCCGTCTTTATAATGGCTTTCTGCTATCCAGAAGCGTGCATTATCGGAATAATCATTTTCGCCAAAGTCATTTAACACCGATGATAACTTGGTCCGGGCCTCAACGGTTTTTCCCGCCTTGAAAGATTCATAGCCTTCCATATACAGAGTTTTTATCTTTTCATTTCCCGCAGTCGTCTGCGTCTTTTTAGACGCTGCCTTGACCGGTTTTTTTTCTGCAACCTGCGGCTTTCTCGCTTTTAACTCTGCGATGTCTTTTTTTAACACTGCATCAGTCCTCGACAAATTCGTATTCACTTCTGCAAGTCTGCTGTTTACCAGTTTCAATTCCTCGATTTTTTTCTTCAGGTCTGCAACGGCCAGTTCAAGGTCATTTGTCTTTGTCTCCAGGGTCTCTTTGCTCTTCAGTACTTCTGACGAACTTTTTTCGGTAAAGTAACGGGACTCTTCAAATCGTCCTGTCAACATCTGAAATTCAGACGTAAGGGACTGCAGCTGTATTAAGAGGTCTGAGACGGTCCTTGCGGTAGCGCTTTGAGTTTCTTCAAGGGCCCTTATTTTTTTCTCAAACAGATCTTCCTGATCAGGCAGCTTGTTTTCAATAGTAGCTGACTTCTTTTTTATGGAATACACCTCAGCTCTCAGTTTATTTACATCATACTGCATTTTGCCGACCTCGTCTGTACTTGCACATCCCCATACAGAAAGAACAGCAATAACGATGGAGTACGTAAGAAATTTTGAAATATGTCTATTTCCAGGTTTCTTCAAATACATAATAACGCACCTTATATTATTTCAAATACCAATAAATTATTCTCTATTACGGGACAGGCCACATAAAGACCCGGTTACTTTAAGATTACAAAGTGGGCCCGTCTATTCTGCTGCCAGCATGTCTCGGTCTGATCAGTGCATAACTGTTTTTCTTCCCCATACGTCACAACGGTTATTCTTTCAGGAGAAGTCCCGAGAGAGACAAGATAGTTTTTTGTGGCCTTGGCTCTTTTTTCTCCAAGTGCCAGGTTGTACTCATTGGTCCCTCTTTCGTCGCAGTGTCCCTCTAATGCAATATTCAGGTCTTTTTCCTCATTCAGAAAGGAAGCAACCGAGTCCAGTATGGGCCTTGCTTCAGCCCTGATATCGTATTTATCGTAATCAAACAGAACGTCCTGAAATATTTGCTGGGCCCTTTCTTCCGTTGACATCTCCTGAATGGCTATCTCTTCTTCTCTGAACATTTCATCTTCTGGTATCTCCACTTCTTCAACCACTTCTTCCTTGATTTCAATTGTTTCTTCCATTATTGGTTCATCTGGTACTGTGGTGGTTTCTTGCGGAGATGTTGTGTATTTTTTTGAGCAACCCACTGCAAAGACCAGCAATAGAATAATAAGAAGCTTTTTCATCATATAATCCCTCCTTGAGATTTCCCGTTTATTATAAGTTACATTTTATTAAAATTTAATTCATGTATGGCGACCATCTGGGAGACAGAGCTATTGTGCCTTTTTTAGTAATTCTTTTCTGTCCCTCTCCGATATTACGCATAATATAAATGCCGCGCTCGCCGTCCCTGTCAGAATCAAAAGCCAGGAAGAGACCGTCAGGTGAAAAAGACGGGCTCTCATTATTTCCGGTCATCGTAAGCTGCCATATTTCACTTCCGTCAGATTTTACCACGAAAATCTGATTTTTACCATTGACCCTGCCCGAGTATGCAATCCATTTATTATCCGGAGACCATGCAGGGGACGTGTTATAAGAACCTTCGAACGTGAGCCTTTTTATGCTCTTTCCATTTGCATCCATAGAATATATCTGTGGTCCTCCGCTCCTGTCTGACACAAATGCGATTTTATCTCCGTCCGGTGAAAAAACAGGGGAAAGATCAATGCCAAAAGACCGGGTCAGCTTTTTCATCTTCTTTCCGTACGTATTGATGGTATAAATCTCTGAACTGCCGTCCCTGGATGAGGAAAATGATATTAGATTGTCTTTTGAGGTGCCCCCGACCAGGTTTAGCCCTTTTGATGAAAACAGTATGGATTCTTTCAAAGTCTTCAAATCCAGGAGATATATCCTCCATTTTCTATTTCTCTCCGAAGAAAACAGCAGATACTTACCGTCCTGCGTCCAGCTATGGCTTGAATTAAGTCCTTTGGAAACCACTCGACTTGAATTAAATCCGTCCCAGTCCATTACCCGGATTCCTTTTTTGCCTGATGATAATGTTGACAGGTATGAAAGCTTGGTCCGGAAAATACCCTTTTTGCCTGTAGCTACTTTGTAGATGTCATTCGCAATACTGTGTGCCATGGGCCTGATTATTAATGTGGATGCATCAAATCTCTTTTTTAGCACTTCTTCGCCTTCGATAAGGTCATTAACCGACAGCACTACCCTCAGTCCACTGCTTTTCTCCACATCCATGTTGGCAATGATTTCAGCTCCCGGCACGTCAGGGTCTACAAAAGTGAACATGCCGGTTGCTTCAAGGTCTGCCTTTGCGATCCATTCCAGTTCTTTGGCTTTGGCAGAGCCTTTGGCGGTAACTGTTATGGGAAGTTTTCTAATTGCCGGGGAAGAAATATCAATATAGATTTTTGCATCAACAGGTGATGTAAGAACAAAGAACAAAGAACAAAGAACAAAGACTGAGGAATAAATGAATCGCTTTATCGTAACTCTATGATCTTTGCTCTGTTGTCTGTGTTCTGTACTCTGTAGTCTTTGGTCTTTGCTCTTTGTTCTGTATTCTATCTTCATAAATGAAACCTCACTTCCACTTCCTGCTCCACCGGAGGCGGTGGCAGGGGACTGGCCTTTAAAACGGCCTTCATTGCTGAACGGTCAAATATGGCATTACCCGATGATTTTTTTACTATCTGGGACATTACCGTACCGTCTTTGGTTATCTTAAATGATATGATCGTTTCAAGTTGTGCAACATCAAAGTCAGGATAAATCCACTCTCTCTGTATCCTTTCAAAAACCAGGGCGCTATATGATTCAGTATCTGTAGAATTGACGATTCCAGGGACTCCTGCAGCCCGTACAGGTGTTTCCTTTGTAACGGTGTCTTTTGAAACGCTGCCCTGTATATTTTTTCTGATAGAGTCCAGCTTGCCTGACTTTCCTTCCTTTTTTTTCTTTTTCAGTTTGGCCAGTGAGCTTATGGCACGCAACCGCTCTATTTCATGAGCCACTTTTTTCTCCGTTTCCAGAGTCATATCAGCTTTTGACTTTGATTTTGGTTTTGGCTTTGTCTTTCGTTTAATCGGTTTTTTAATTTTGATTGATTCACGTTCAGCCTTGCCGGTTTTTTTCGACTTTACTGTAGCCTTGGGCTTCCGTACTTCTGCAGGACTGACTATATTAACGTAATAACTCTTATATTCCCTGTCTTTGGTTTTAAAAGGGACGGTTGCAAGTGTTATAAAAAAAAGATGAAGAACAGCGGAAGTGATTATTATTTTTTGAAAATTAGGCTCTTTCCCGATGTGCAGGGAGGGTCTCATTTAATACGTGCTTTTGGCTCTGTTACCATCCCCAGTCTTTCTATCCCCATTTCTCTCAGCTCTCCCATTACACTCACCACATTCCCGTAGGGGACATTTTTATCCGCCTTTAAAAAAACTTCCCTGCTTGATTTTTTCGATAGTGCTGCCTTGAGTGATTTCATGGTTACCGCGGTTTTATCCAGATATATCTTGCCATCTTTTTTAATGGTAATTACGATTCGTTCGGTCGCGGGCATCTCTTTGCCTTTGGCCTGG
>CALZJD010000109.1 GCA_945787795.1 Thermodesulfovibrionia bacterium
ACCTTCAGCTATTCTCTCGTCTTCTTCCTGTCTTGTTTTGCAGTCTATACAAAAGGTAGTTACCGGTCTGGCTTCAAGACGCTTAATTCCGATTTCATTTCCGCACTCTTCACATTTACCATATTCTTCGTTGTTATCAATACGCTCAATAGTTTCCTCTATTTTCTTAAGCAGCATACGCTCTCTGTCACGAAGTCTGAGCATGAAATTCCTGTCAGTCTCGGCAGTGGCCTGGTCTCCCATGTCAGGGAAGTTAAGTTCCGAAGGCAGAGCGTTGAGCGTATCTTCAGCTTCTTTCAGAAGTGATTCACGCTGGGCTATAAGATCCTGCTTGATCTGCTGGATCAGTTTTTCCCTGCGTGACATGGAAATTTTCTTTTTTGCTGTTTTCTTTTTTGGGGCGGCAGCTTTCTTTGCAGTTTTTTTCACGACTGACTTTTTTGCCTTCACAACACTCTTTTTGGCAGCACTCTTTTTCGTATTTGACGCGGCCTTTTTCTTCTTTGCAGCAGTCTTTTTTGCGGTTGTTTTCTTTGCCATTAATTGTACCTCTATAGTATTTGTTAATTTAAATAATCTGTAAATTAACAAATTTCCTTATTCTAAGTCAAATCGATGTAATGGGCTATTTCCTTGACAAAGCAATGATAATTTCATTAAGTTATCGCATTAAATATTGCTGTATTTTATTGGTAAGGCGGCTTTACTATACGGCAGCTACCCGGCATATCCTGACAATTACTTTTTTAAATACATTCAATGAAATTAAGACGCATGATTGAAATATAAAATCCGGAGGTATGTATGATACTTGGAGTGAATGTTGATCATGTTGCTACAGTAAGAGAGGCCAGAAAAGAGAACGAACCTGATCCTGTGATTGCTGCGAAAATGGCGATAAAAGGTGGTGCTGACGGTATTACTGTTCATTTACGTGAAGACAGAAGACATATTAATGATCGAGACCTTGACCGGGTAAGGCGTAATGTGAAGAAGGTTGAACTCAATCTTGAAATGGCTGCTACATCCGAAATGGTTACTATTGCCCTTAAAATCAGGCCTGACATGGTAACGCTTGTACCTGAAAAGAGAGCTGAGCTGACAACAGAGGGCGGACTTGATCTTGTAAAAAGCGGCAGGAAAGTTAAAAAGGCAATTGATACAATCCAGCACAGGGGCATACCTGTGAGCCTTTTCATTAATCCGGCAATTAAGGACATTAACATTTCAAAAAAACTCGGAGCAGCAATGGTAGAGGTCCATACCGGTTTGTATGCAAATGCAAAGGGTAAAAAACAGACGGCTGAACTTAACAGGGTAAAAAAGGCTGTCAGGAGAGGAACAGACATAGGTCTTCAGGTCAATGCGGGGCATGGCTTAACATTCACCAATGTAAAGAAAATAGCGTCCATAAAAGGCATTCGCGCTCTTTATATCGGTCATAGTATTGTTGCAAACTCAATTTATCTTGGAATGGAAAAAGCTGTTAAGGAAATGAAAAGATTGATTGAACGATAGTCATGTGATACGGATTACGGAAATATAACACGGATTACGTCTTATAATATGATTTATGGAATAGGCATTGACCTTGTTAAAATTGAACGGATGAAGGAAGCCCATGAGAAATGGGGCATGAAATTTTTTGAGCGGGTCTTTACCGTAAATGAAATTGAGTACTGCTTTCAGAAAAAAGTTCCCTATCCTTCACTCTCTGTCAGGTTCGCCGCTAAAGAGGCGCTTATTAAGGCCATTGGTTCTGAAATTTCTGTTAACATGAAACATATAGAGATTATTAGTCACGAAAGCGGAAGGCCCTCACTTATTGTAAAAGAAGAAGTTGAAGAGTTCTTCAAGGTGAAAAAAATCAAACATTGCCATATTTCGTTAAGTCATGAACGGGAATATGGCGTTGGCAGTGTCGTTCTTGAAACATAAGATATATTGCCATGTCAGACATAATGACCATCAACAGATTTAATACATAATATCCTTCATTTCTGTCTTATTGACAGGGAACAGACAATCATATACTCTAATAAAATGCTTGAATTTTCATTAAAAAAAATTCGTTATCTTAATATTATTATTATAGCGCTCATAGTTGTTTCATCCCTTTTAATCGTCAGGTTCATAATTGATATGTCTTTCTCAAAAAAGGAACTTTATCCAGTGTCCATTGATACAAACCAATCAAGAAAAGCGGTAAAAGGCATGAACATGATGCAGTTCGCACCCGTACTTGAAAAAAACCCCTTTGGTAAGCCAATGAAGTTGGAACCAATCAGGATATCAAAAAAATCAGAAACAGCATTTAAAGGACCAACAGAGATGTCAGACCTTATACTTATTGGCACTGTTGTAGGACCTAGATATGTTAGTTATGCTGTCTTTCAGGACAAGACAAAGGCTAGGCAGCAGGATATTTTTGCATATGGAGAACAGGTATATGATTACGGGACATTGACCAAAATCGAACGATCAGCAGTGGAGATACAAAGAGATGGTGTAAGTTATTCACTGAAAATTGATTATGAGAAACCGGGCGGCAAACAGGAAAATAGTCCTGTGAGATCCAAGCAACGCAAAAGAAACACTTCAAGGGGCACTTTCGCAAAAAAGATTGGTGAGAGGGAATATCTTCTTGATCGTTCAAAGGTACAGAAATCCATGGAAAACCCTGAGAAAGTCCTTACAGACGCAAGACTGTTACCGAATATTATTAACGGAAAACAGGAAGGTTTCAAGATCAGTGAAGTGGTTCCGGAAGGGTTGTATCACAGCCTTGGTTTACAAAACGGTGATATTCTTTTAAACATAAACGGACTTGAGATATCAAATCCTGAAGTTGCTATTCAGGCCATGTCCGCTTTAAAAGGAATGAACCGGATCAATCTTGATATCATGAGAAGCGGCGAGAATATGTCTATAGATTACGAGATTAGGTAGTATTAAATTGACAATTAATAACTGATTTATGATAATGTTGCAAGCGAAAATCAGAAGCTGAAGCTATAATACACAATAAAGGGATATATATGATTACAAGTAGATTGCTGGTCACCATCTGTTTAATCATCTCGATAGTATGTTCATGTGCTGACATATCATCAGCCCAGGGTGATGGTAACGCAGAAATATCTGCCACACCGGTTAAAACAGAAAAACACGCCAGGGACAGTTACTACCAGGAACCTGAGATTGTATTTGATTTTGTAGATGTTGATATTACAACCATTATCAAGTTTATCAGCGAGATCACGGGAAATAATTTTGTCTATGACGAAAGAATCAAGGGCAAAATTACGATAATAGCACCGACCAAGCTCTCAATAAACGAATCATTCAGGTTATTTACTTCTATCCTGACCCTCAAAGGGTATACCATTATCCCTTCCGGTCCAAAGACATATAAAATTATTCCATCATCTCTTGCAAAACAGTCAGGTCAAATCCTGGAAGATAGCAACGCACCTGTAAACGAAGGGTATATAACAAAAATCTTACCCACTGAGCATATAAAAGCAGCTGAGACGCTTCAGTTTTTACGTCCTGTTGTATCAAAGGACGGACATATATCAGCATTCGGACAAAGGAACCTGCTGCTTATTGTTGACTCTGCTGTTAATATCGAAAAGATTATTGCTATCCTCAAACTTATTGACAAGCCAACGGTCAGCGCAGAGGAGGCAAAAATATTTGTCTATTTTCTTGAGCATGCCGATGCTACAGAGCTTGCAAAGGTGCTTCAGGGAATAATCAGAAATCTTCAGACAGCGCGCAAAGCGGTGAACCGTGAAAAAAAGAAAACAGCTTCAACATCATCACCTGTTCTTAATATAACTGCTGACAAGGCGACAAATTCACTGGTAATTGTAGCTCCGCCTTCAGAATTCGGAAACATTGAAGAGGTGATAAAGACCCTTGATAAGAAAAGAAAACAGGTATATGTAGAGGCAATGATAATAGAGGCATCAACTGATAAATTGAATGAGTTGGGAACAAAATGGAGAGCAGCGGCAACATATAAGGACGAGCCCATTGCAATTGGTGGTGTTGGAAATATTGATTCAGCAACTACCCTGAGCATTATAAACGGACTGTCCGGGTTTACTGTGGGTGGATTAGGAAATTTCCTTGATATTCCGGTTACAGCAATTGGTTCGGACGGTGCGGTATCAGTAAATACTCTTACTACGCCTGGATTCGCAGCGCTTTTCAGCAGCAATGAATTCAAAGATGTTATTAATGTTCTCTCCACACCTCAGATTCTGACTTCAGATAATGAAGAGGCAGAGATTCATGTTGGAGAAAATGTTCCATTCATATCCCAGAGAGAGCGCAATGCAACAACGACAAACACTGTACTGAATACAATTGAAAGGACTGACGTTGGTATTAAACTTCGCATTAAGCCCCAGATAACTGAGGGCAATTATGTGAAACTGGAAATTTTTCAGGAAATCTCTTCTGTCAAGACTGCTTCTGATGATATACTCACTACTGTAGGCCCTTCAACAACCAATAGATCAACAAAAACATCGGTTATTGTAAAGGACGGTCGGACAGTCGTCATTGGCGGTCTGATGCAGGAAAGGGAAGAACAGAGTGTAAACAAGGTGCCAATCCTGGGCGACATTCCCCTTCTGGGATGGCTTTTTAAATTCAGAAGCAAATCAAAGGTCAAGAATAATCTTCTGGTATTTCTTTCACCTCACGTTATTAAAGAGGAAGACCAGTTAACAGCTATTACCGAGCGGAAACGTAATCGATTTGTAAAGGAGGAAAAATTCTATCAACCTGGGGAATTGTTTCTTAAGTTCAATGATGGGGTATCTAGCGAAAGAGCGCTGGAAATTATTAAGAAGGGCCATGCTTCGGTTATAAAGTATTTTGAAAGCAGCGGGGTATACCACATTAAACTCAGATATGATACGGAAGTTGAAGAGGCGATTGAAAAGTTCACTGCCTATCCTGAAGTAATGTATACAGAACCGAATTATAAAATCAATATGAATAATAAGCATGCAGATCTCAGCAAGCCGGGTGAAGCAGAAAATCCGGCCTGCCCTGAAGAAAAAGTTATGGATAAAGATCAACAGGAATCTCAGGTAAAGGAGAAGGAAGAGGAGTATAAAAAACTGACTCTCCCAGTGTCTGATGATGAAACAATAAAAACTGCTTTTCAGGAAAAACCCGTTGGAGAATTTCAGAAGAGTAAAAAAGGAAATGCCGGGAATATTTCAAGCTTGCAGATTAACAGAACTCCTGAACAGGAAAAACTAAACGGAGAATATCAGACGAATAAAAAAGATATTTCTGAGAATATTTCAAGTGTACAGGTCAACAGGACACATGAACAGGAAGAACTTATTGGAGAAGATCGGAAGAATAATACGGGAATGTCTGAACACATTTTAGCCGAACAGATTGACAAGTCTCTTGAGGAAGAACACATGGGAGAAGATCAGAAGAGTGATACAGGAATATCTGTACAGATTTTATCTGAACAGATTGACAAGTCCCTTGAGGAAAAACCCACCGGAGAAGTTCAGACGAGTAATAAAGGAATTTCTAAGAATATTTCAAGTGTACAGTTTAACAGATCTCTTGATCAGGAAAAATCTGTAGAATCTGAAAAAATAGAATCAACAATCAAGGAGACGGCTGAAGTTATGAGCACCGTTTCTAAGACCTCAGACACTGAGATTCAAAAGATAGATGATAAGTTCATTTATTCTGAACCAGAAGAAAAGACTAAAAAGGGAAATTTTTATATTCAGGTAGGGGCATGGAGAAAAATAGAGTATGCCAGGAACACCGTTGAAAAATTAAAGGCCCGGTACCCTGATATTTATATTATTAAAGAGTATGATCTTAACATGGTAAGAATATACGGAATCATGACAAAACATGAAGGTAATCTCATGATGATGGAGCTTGAAGATGACTATGACCTGCTCCCTTATCTTGCCAATAATCTTTGAACCGCTTTGGAAATATTGTCATGGAAACTGTAGATACTATTAAGGATGATGATATAGACCATTCTCTTCTGAAGAACCTTCCTCTCTCCTTTGTTAAAAGCAATGTGTTTCTTCCCCTGCGAAGCCAGGAAAGTGAACTGCTTGGCGCAGTTGCCGACAGCAGGGGAATCTTTGCACTGAGAGACCTTGCCAGGAAAATGGACCTTCACCCCCATCCTGTTGAAGCAAAGGAAGATGTTATTATAGACGCCATAAACCGGATATACAGTCAGACCAGCAGAGTGAATGAGGTCATGGGGGACATAAAGGGTGAAGACCTGTCCATGATTGCTACGGAATTTGAATCTCCCCAGGACCTGCTTGAGCTTACTGAAGAGGCGCCCATAATCAGGCTGCTTAATGCAATGTTAATGGAGGCGGTAAAGGAAAAGGCAAGTGATATTCATATCGAACCCTATGAAAAAGGGGTGGATGTCAGGTTCAGGGTCGATGGAATCCTGAATAAAGTATTAATATCCACGATGCTCTTATATCAAGAATAAAAATAATAGCAGACCTTGATATTGCAGAAAAAAGACTTCCCCAGGACGGGAGGATAAAACTGCTCGTAGGGGGAAAGAATATAGACATAAGGGTATCTATCATACCAACTGCCCTGGGAGAGCGGGCTGTGCTGAGACTTCTGGACAGACAGGCCGGGGTGTTGAGCCTTGAAATGCTCGGTTTGACCGACTCGACGCTTTCTGGAATGAAGGGTGCACTTTCAAGGCAGAACGGAATCATCCTGGTAACAGGTCCTACCGGATCAGGTAAAACAACTACATTGTATGCGTCTCTTCTTAAACTGAATACTGAAGACAGGAATATAATAACTGTTGAAGATCCGGTTGAATACCAGCTAAGTGGAATAGGGCAGATGCAGGTTAATCCGAAGATAGGCCTGAGCTTTGCCACGGGACTCAGGTCAATTCTGAGGCAGGACCCGGATGTTATGATGATCGGTGAGATCAGAGACCTTGAAACAGCCGAGATAGCGGTCCATGCGTCATTAACAGGCCATCTTGTGCTAAGCACGCTCCATACAAATGATGCGCCGAGCGCTGTAGCAAGACTTGTTGATATGGGAATAGAACCATTTCTTGTTTCTTCTTCACTTGTGTGTATACTTGCCCAGAGGCTTGTCCGGGAGATCTGTCCCTATTGCAAGGATTCATATACTCCTTCACAACAGGAGATTGATTATCTTGAACTTGACAGTCCACCAGCTCAGTTACATCGGGGAAAGGGCTGTGATAAATGTCTTGGAAAGGGATATCTTGGAAGAACAGGAATATATGAACTTCTGGAAATTGTTCCTGAAATAAGAAGTCTGATAGGTGAAAGAGTAGATGCCCAGCAGATCGGAAAAACTGCAGCTGACCTGGGATTCATGCCAATGTACAAAGATGGCATAGAAAAGATCATCAGCGGAGTTACAACGATAGATGAAGTTTTAAGAGTGACCCACAGTTTTAAAAATGCACCATCACCATGAGAAGCAGGGTAATTGAAATTAACAATCATGGCTCTGTGACAGATTTTGGTCGTAACCCTAAAATGACATGCTTTTATTTATAAATTATGCCCATATTCAAATATAGAGGATATGATCATGCAGGATCTGAGACAGAAGGCGTAATCGAGGCTGACGGCCAGAGAGACGCCGCATTTAAGATAAAAACAAAAGGTATCTTCCCCAAAGAAATATCAGAATCTGTCACTTCAGAGACGAAAGTCCTGTTTAAGAAATTCTCCCCCCTTGTGCTGGCAGGTATTACCAGAAGACTGTCAACGCTCCTGTCATCCGGGGTCCCTCTTGTAGATGCGATCGGATCATTATCAATTGAGCAGAAAAGTGAATGGAAGAATTTACTGATTGATCTGAAAGAAAAACTTGCCGGCGGTTCAACGCTTGCGCGTGCGATGGAATCATATCCAAACGTATTCCCTGATTTTTATACAGGGCTTATTGCTGCCGGTGAGAACAGCGGAAAGCTGACAGATGTTCTGATAAAACTGTCTGACTTTCTGGAGAATGAAATTAATATAAAAAACAAGGTAAAGACCGCATTGATATATCCAATGTTTATGGCAGCGGTAAGTGTCACAATAGTGCTGTTTCTCTTTACATTTGTAATCCCGAAAATAACCAAAATATTCGAAGACACGGCAACCACACTGCCGATTATGACAGTAATTCTGATCTGGATAAGCGCTGCCTTAAAAAAATTCTGGTGGCTTTTAATTATTTTGTCAGCCGGTGCAGTGTTCCTGTTCAGAAAGATTAAACAGACCAGAAAAGATTTAATTGATGCAATATTAATGAAAGATCCTACCGGGATTCTTATGGGTCTGTATATGCTGAGGTTTACCATGACCATGGGTTTTCTGCTTTCAGGAGGAATGCCGATTCTTCAGGCCATGAAATTAACCGGCAAATCAACAGGTAATGTTGTTCTTGAGAACAAAATCGTTGAGGCGGAAAAACATGTGTCCCAGGGGGCCAAACTTTCCAGCAGTCTTGAAGGGTTCCCTCCAACATTGCTGCAGATTATTTCAACAGGAGAAGAAACAGGAAAACTGCCCGAAGTCCTTCAAAAGACATCAGAGTCATATGAGGCTGATTTTGACAGGAAACTTCACCGCATGATAAGTCTTCTTGAA
>CALZJD010000110.1:0-4629 GCA_945787795.1 Thermodesulfovibrionia bacterium
TGGGATGTTCTCAAGCTCTCCTTATGCTTGATACCCCTTATTTTTCTTTAGAGCAGCTTTATCACTTATCCCTCTGTCCAGTTTTTCCAGACCACCTCTAGATATTATTAACGTGTGCTGGTAAGAATCAATTCGTTAAGATAATCGATAGCTCAGACGTCACTTTGCTCTTCCCACAAATTTGTTTATGCTTAATTTTCTTACCTCAGAGTTATGCATTTTGTTGATTTGCAGTTAAAGTCAGTGACCTAACAATCATTCCCATTTCGTTGATATGATACATCGGTAGACTCTTCATAGAAAACAATATCTAAAAGTCTTCATTCTAAGACTATTACGTATCACTGAACATTTTTATTGCAAATCATTAATTAGCAACTGTATCTTTGCGTTTCTTCACACTCAATGTTTAAGCAGTAAGTTTCATTTTTCCTTTATGAAGCTCTCAGGTCGATTAAGTAATTCTGTTTAGATTCCGATAGATAAGCATTATGGAGACATGACATATTGCACTAATTAAAGGTCTGTACTCACCACTAATAAGTTTCATTGTTATTGGGACAATATTCACCTGCATATTGCATAGGAATAAATATGGAATTAACGGGAATTAATTTACTGCTTATTATATTTGCTCCAGTTGCATTTCTTTATATCTTCATGATAATTATGGCGCCGTTAATTAATAAAACATTTGATAAACATAAACCCATTGAACATGAAATCAAGACCAAGGATAAGCAAATTGAGCATCGCATAGAGGAAATAATAAACAAATTGAAAGAGGATTCAGAACACCTTAACAACGATAAGATTGAGCGTTATAGAGCTGAGATTCAGAATTTACGAATACATCGAATGCAATTTGTTACCGACAGACTAAAAAAAATATATAAAATTAGAAGGGAAGAAAGTGGTTATGATGATGTATTGAGAGAAATAAAAGAGATTAAGCCAACAGATAGCAATGGTTCCGCAATGTGGTATCTCGGGAGTTTATTGTTGACACCTGCTGCTTTACTCATTACTGGTTTACTATTTTATGAATTCATCGAAAGTTCGTATCAATCAAATCAATATTCACAATACCTTATATGGCCAATTATTGGTTTAGGCTTAGGGTATAAAGGGTATAAAGTCTATAAAAAATGGCTGGCCTTGATGATTTGTTTGAGTCTCAACACAATTTATGCAATTTTTATAACGTATGGGGTATTAACTCTTAGTATTAAGCACTGATAAATGAAATCAAATAATGATGAACGCCTTATACAAAATATTCTGAAGATATGAAATGTCCAAATTGTACTAACTCCGTGAGCCTTAGAGTGTTATGTAATAGTAGTCTCAGCTTTGCGGGTAATAGTCAAATAAATGAAGAATTATACTGTCCATTATGTAAGACTCGAATTTATTGGAGTTTTAAGCCCGCATATATATTTGCTGGATTTTTGATAATGATGTATGGCCTTTCTAAATTAGACAAAATTTTGATACAAATTACATTGCTTGTTCCAATCTATATTTTTTTATCAACAATGATCATAGGTATTTCAGCTTTATGTCTAATAGAGAGCCCTAGTATCTTCTATCGAATGAGAACAAAATTGATCTATAGAATGCATTTTGCATCGTCTTATCTTTTACTTTTTATGCTCGCTATTCAAGTATGTTTTCTATATGCCAATATTATTCCGACAAGACAAAATCTAACTGAGATTAATGACACAATTATGAGTATAAATCTAAAGAATAATGGTTTCCCTGACTTCATTTATTTGAAAAGTGAGGGACATTCTAAAAAATATCGCTTCTATTCGGGTAATGAATTTGAGAGCACATGGATAACGAGTACTAACCTCTCGATAAATACACATGTTCGTATTCTTGTTGAAGAATTAATGAGCGTTACTGACGATGCTTACCGCATATGGGAACTTGAAACCGACTCCGGAGTAATACTGCCGTTTGAGGTAATGCAAGAAGCCAGAAAAAATGATGCTAATTCAGAAAATTGGGAATACGCTAAATTTAATATAGGGTTATCTTTATTTTATTTCTTCACTTTATTTTTTAAAAGAAAAGCAGATCGCGATATTAGGGATAAAAATATTAACCAACCAAATGATTCTTGATAATGAAATATCATAGCAACTCCAAATATTTTATTAGTTATTCCACATCTATTTACAAATTAATAATCGTAGGTTTCTTATGTTTTAGTTTTATATATAGTTATAATTTATTAGGCGTTTCATCACTTTCGATCTTTATTTATCTTCTATTCTCATTCTTTGGGAGTATATTACTTTATCCTCTTTTAAATTCTAAGAAGCCCTTATATGAAATTAATGAAAGTGGGATTCGACAAAACAAATACTATTTTCTGAAAAGAAACTATTCTTGGTCGGAGATAAAATCTATTTCTTACCCATCAGGTTCATTATTTGGGGGGAAATCTTCCATTACTTTACATCAGGCAAATAAGCAATCTTTCATTGTTAATCTTTCAGAAATTAACACTCCTTTATTACTGCTAGAATCGATTGATAAATATAAACCCTTTGGGTTTAAGCAATATGAAACTCAAAATTTCTTTAATAAACATCATGATAAAGAAAGATTCTTTTATATAACTGTATTGTATCTGTGTGTCGGTATTGCGGTTCTAGTAATGGCTACCTTTGACATGCCATATGTATGGCTTGAAGACAATAAATATAATGTGTTTTGGGCTGTATTGTTTTTTGGTCATTTATTCTTTTCTATCTTCGCAGCAATTTTTGCATATAAGGATATTCAAAAAAGAAAATCACTTGTTAAGTCAATAATATTGATATGGCTTTTTCTATTTATAGGACCATTCGTCGTTGAAAATAATGCTTACTATAATGTTAGGGCTATCATGGCTGAAAAGAAAGGAGATTACAGTTCAGCAGAAATATATATTAGAAAAGCAATTGAAATTCATCCTGATGGATATACTTACTATGAAACCCTTGGCAAGGCACTTTTTGGTCTCGAAAGATTTAGTGAGTCGATAGATGTCTTTAATTTTCTATTGAAAAATGATCAAAGACTTACTGATTATTACAATGCGTATTACTATATGTGGATTGGAAAATCATATGTGAAATTAGGAATAATTGATGAGGCGAAGAAGGCATTCGAAGAAACTAAGAAGATTAACAATGATAAATTTAACAAAGAAATTGAAATCATTTTAAAATCTAATAGCTAAGAAAATAATTGTATTACAACAGAGTGCGGTGAATGCAAACCCGTAAATATTTATTGAGCATCAATAGTTTCAGATATTCACATTTTCTTTTTGAACACAGGAGAGGCTTATGGCTTTCATCACTCACTCAGGCTAGGTTCAAAATAAAATGACTATAAGGACTAAATATCAATATCGTCGTAGAATTATTCCTGCATTTATATCAATAATTGTTCTCATGTACTTTCTTCATTCTCTTGACATATCACTTTATACAAAACTTCTCACCCTAATAATCAGTTCAATATCAGGAATAATTATTAGCTACTCTGAATCTCACCGCATGACCTCAAATCAATCGAAAAGCAGGCCAACAGTTTTGTTTAAAAGTGATAATGTATCATTCCAGATAGCAGAATTGATTGCGCCAGTTCCGGGAGATGTATTTGGATCATTAGTCATTGCCGGATTAGTTATTGCCTTTTTTATTATATTTCCGCCAGCTGTTATTGCTATCTTAGCAGCATATTTTAGTTACAACGTAGCGATGATTATTGTTCTTAGAAAACATGAAAGTACTCATGGACCAATTCAACTAAAATATTTTCATGCTAGAAGCGTTACAGGTCAGGAAGGCATGATTGGTAAAACAGGAATTGTAACAAAAGAATGTATTCCTGAGGGAAAAATAAAGCTAAGTGGTGAACTATGGACGGCTAAATCCTATCATAATGATCACATCCCTGAAGGTGCGGAAGTTACAATACGTGATGTTGAAGGGCTGACAGTATTTGTAGAAAAAAAAGAAACCTAACAAAGTGGACTTGAACGAGTACCACAGGGAGCTTTTTTAGCAAGTTGCTAGTTTTAGAAGTTTAATTCAGTTTGTAGGCAGATGAATATGATTCAGTGGTACTTGTCAGTCAATTTCCTCGTTAACTCTTTCAATCGTAAATCCTCAATTTCCACCTCTCACCAAATAATTAATAAGTCGGTAAACTCATCGATATAAATTTAGTTCTCAATTCAAAGACAAACAGGAGGACTATCCAATTCCGGAAGATACAAAATCCCATGATTACCGATTTAAATCTTCACCAATAAAAGCAAATAAAGAAGTGCACATTCTAGTCTAGAGTCTGCAAGTTAAGAGTAACAGGCTCTGCACTTGAAATCACCCTGTTAAAAATGATGAACAGTGGAGAAAGGGAAGATTAGAGAAGGCTGTAGTATAATAGGAGCTTAAATTATAAACACTATGTCTTATTTATTATATTAATTGTTGTAGGAGCACTGAATATTTCTATTAAAATCAAGAAGTTCATTCATATAAAGCTGATTTGGCAGTTTATAGCGGTTTGTTTCATATTCGCTCTGATTTCATGCGCTTCAACTCCAAGGGTTGACCA
>CALZJD010000110.1:4669-14657 GCA_945787795.1 Thermodesulfovibrionia bacterium
CCAACCTCCTCAGGTGAACGGTATGACATGCATGGCCTGACCGCTGCGCACAAGACCCTTGTCTTTGGAACAAAACTGCGTGTTACCAATCCGGACACTGACAGGTCGGTTAATGTTGTCGTAAATGACAGGGGTCCCTTCATTCCCGGAAGAGACCTGGACCTTTCTTATGGAGCGGCAAAAGCCATAGGCCTGTCAGAAAAAGGCGTTGGCAGGGTAAAGATTGATTACCTCGGAAGGGACATGCGGTATGTAAAAAGGATTGCGTATCAGCCTGCTCTATCGGATGGCCCACCAGTGCCGGTCACGATACAGGTGGGTTCTTTCAGCGAAAAGTCCAGGGCAATGAGAATGAAAAAGGGACTTGCAATCAATTATGATGATGTCTACGTAACCAGGGTCATGGCAAACAGGAAGGTGTTTTTCAGAGTGAAAGTGGGGAACTTTAAAAATCGAAATGATGCACGTGCTGTTGCTGAAAAACTCGCTGATGAAGGATATGATACGCTGATAACATTGAGAAAATAGGTGTTCAAGCTTTTATTCCTGGTTAAGGAGAATAACAAATGCGTCCTGAATGGGATGATTACTTCATTGAAATAGCAAAAGTCGTGTCTTCACGATCAACCTGTCTGCGCCGCAGGTACGGGGCAGTTATCGTAAAGGACCGGGTTATTATCAGCACGGGATACAATGGATCTCCAAGAGGGATAAAAAACTGTGTAGATCTTAATACCTGCACCAGACAGGAGCAGAACATTCCCTCTGGCGAACGATATGAACTGTGCGAGGCAGTGCACGCGGAACAGAATGCCATTATTAACGGGCCGCCTGAACGCATGAAGGGTGCAACCATTTACATCGCAGGGTTCGAAGAGGACGACAGTTTCGCAGATGGCAGGCCATGCAAATTATGCGACCGGATGATAAGAAACTCCCAGATTTCAGTCGTTGTATATCTGGATAATGATTCCTCTTTAAAAAAGATTGATATTTTTTAACAACAGCCTTTATGAATATAGACATAACAATTCATAAAGGCAATCCTGAAAAACCTGTTGTAATTTTCATTCACGGGCTGGCCATGGATAAAAACTTCTGGCTTGATCCGCTTGAGACAAAGGCTTTTGCTAAAAACGTCCCCCTGAAATACCTTGCAGCACGAAAACCACGCTTCATACATTCAACAATAAAAATAACCACAGGCTCTGTCCCTGTCAGGATAAACAGCCTGTGGGATGCAGTAATTCAGGAAGGATTCAGCGCTGCCTGCTGGAGCCAGAAAAGACCTGTCGGACCGATCAGTATTGCTGTTAAAGAACTGAGAGAAGTGGTGTTGAAAATCAGAAATAAATTTCCTTACAGACCGGTTGCTTTTGTCTGCCACAGCAGGGGAGGACTGGTTGCCAGGAAGTTTATGGAATCAAAACAAGGAGGAATAAAAGCGCTCATTACCATAGCCTCTCCTCATGCAGGGAGTTCTCTTTCGAAAATCGGTAGATACATCGAGCCTCTCGCAAAACCGCTTAAAGCTATTGTGCCTAAAAATAGTCAGAGCACTGTGTCAGGGATTATCAAAAGCCTGCGTGAACTGGTTGACGGCAGGGCCCTAAAGGAGCTGATGCCAGATTCAGCTTTTATAAGGAATTTAAAAGATACTCCGTCAAAGGGAATTCACTATTTATCTTTTGGCGGAAGGAAAACCGCACTGCTGAATATATATAAGGGGGAAAGAGTTGACGGCAATGTAAAAGCCAGGTCAATCTTAACGATTCCGGATTCACTATTTAATCTCATCCCTGCCTCTTCAAGGCCGCTTGAGTTAACCCCGGGGAAAGGGGATTTTATGGTGACTGCTGAAAGCTCTGTCCTTCCATGGACTACAGAGCACTACAATGTACAGGCAAATCATTTCACCATTTCATGGAACAAAAAAATTATAGAAAAGACAATGGAGGTACTGCGACAATTATAAAATCCTGTAAGGGAGAGGTCCCTCCGCCCTTTTTACAATTGGGAAAGGAAACCGTGCCCCTGCATAAACCCGATATTACCGTGCTACCCGTAATACATCCTCATCTCTTTCCTGCCGATGATCCTGCCTTTTGACCTTTTTTTATGAAATACACATTTATTTTTCTGATCAATCTCGATCCAGTCGCATGGGAGAGTTGGTTCAGCCTTAGCAGCATCAATCACAAACATGTCCTTCCATTTCCTTTTTCCATTTTGCTCAACATATGGGACCAGGCCTTTCTGCTGCCAGAACAGGACCAGCGTTTCCATATCCTCAGCGTTCCTGGTTCCGTCACGGAAGAGATGCATATCATGCCAGAAGTTCTCACCAAACTTGGCCTTGTGATGTTCACGAAACAGTTCAAATCCACCGGGATAACAAAGGTTAATCTGTTTTATGGGGATGATCAGGTTTATTTTTTCAAGTTGTATGGCCATTTTCTAATTGAACAATATATGCAATTATTCTGGTTATTAAAAAAAGGGACAGAGAGCAAACCTGTCCCTTTTCTTACTCATGTTTTAATTGATTAATACCGGTAATGCTCCGGCTTGTAAGGTCCCTCTAAAGGCACACCTATATAATCAGCCTGTTCCTGGGTCAATTTTGTTAACTTTACCCCGATCTTTTCCAGATGCAGTCTTGCTACTTCCTCGTCAAGCTTTTTGGAAAGCCGGTACACCTTCTTCTCATACACATCTTTGTTTGCCCAGAGATCAAGCTGGGCAAGGGTCTGGTTGGTAAAACTGTTGGACATGACAAACGAAGGATGTCCTGTTGCACAGCCAAGGTTTACCAGTCTGCCTTCAGCAAGGAGAAAAATGGAATGCCCTTCAGGGAATATGTACTTGTCAACCTGGGGCTTAATATTTACTTTCTCTACTCCTGAATAGGCGTTTAACTTATCCACCTGTATCTCATTATCAAAGTGTCCAATGTTGCATACGATAGCCTGGTCTTTCATCTTTGCCATATGTTCAATCTTGATAATGTCTTTGTTTCCGGTAGTAGTCACATACAGGTCTCCTTCGCCGAGAGTATCCTCCACAGGCGCAACCTCATACCCTTCCATTGCAGCCTGCAGTGCACAGATGGGATCTATCTCGGTAACTATTACTCTTGAGCCGTATTCCTTTAAAGACTGGGCGCAGCCCTTGCCGACATCACCATACCCGCAGACAACAGAGACCTTGCCCGCAAGCATAACATCAGTTGCCCTCTTTATCCCGTCTGCCAGAGACTCCCTGCAGCCATAGAGGTTGTCAAATTTGGATTTTGTCACTGAATCATTGACATTAATGGCAGGGATCAGGAGAGTCCCGTTATTCATCATTTCATATAACCTGTGGACTCCTGTAGTGGTCTCTTCACTGACGCCTTTCCACTCTTTAACAACCCCGTGCCACTTCTGGCTGTCTTCCGCAAGTATGGACTTGAGAAGACTGTTAATTATCTTCAGCTCATGGTTATCAGTAGGCTCATCAAGGATGGCCGCATTGTTTTCAGCCTCATACCCCCGGTGAATAAATAAGGTGGCATCACCCCCGTCATCAACAATCAACTGCGGGCCAAGACCTCCGGGAAAGGTAAGCGCTTCATTGGTACACCACCAGTATTCCTCAAGAAAAATATTACAGCTCGCCCACCTGACATCAGCACCGAGCGCAACGAGGGTTTCGATCAGAACAGCTGTCTGTATGGTCATATGAAGTGAGCCGGATATCCTGACTCCCTTTAAGGGCTTCTCCGCAGCATACTTTGCTCTGACCGACATTAATCCGGGCATTTCCTTTTCAGCTATATCCAGTTCCTTCCTGCCCCATTCTGCAAGGCTGATATCAGCCACTTTAAAATCTTTTGTTTGCTTCTCACCTATTGCTGTAGACATCTATACTCCTCCTTTATTTAATATCAAGAATTCGATTATTTCCCATATTAACTCCTGACCGACATATGTACAACCATAAGTTATGTCCTCTGTAACTTATGGTTATATATTGTATGGAGAAATTATCGTAGAAAACGGTCAATAAAATTTCAGGCGGGCAGGACAGTTCTTCCCGCTCGCCTTTTCTGTCATTATTTAAAAGTTATAAGATTATTTTGCATCGTTCTTGAGAGTTTCAGCCAAATCAGTCTTTTCCCAGGGAAATCCCATGTCTTCTCTGCCGAAATGACCGTAAGAAGCAGTGGGTTCGTAGATAGGCCGCAACAGATCCAGCATGGTGATAAGCCCTCTCGGCCTTAGATCAAAGTGTTTGCGAATAAGCTCTATAATTTTTTCATCCTCGATCTTGCCTGTGCCGAATGTCTCAATATCTATAGATGTCGGTTCAGCAACGCCGATAGCATAGGAAACCTGGATCTCACAGCGATCAGCAAGTCCTGCAGCAACTATATTTTTTGCAACATATCGCGTGGCATAAGCAGCAGAGCGGTCCACTTTTGACGGGTCCTTGCCTGAGAAAGCACCTCCTCCATGATGGGCAGCTCCTCCATACGTATCCACAATTATTTTCCTGCCTGTAACACCACAGTCCCCTACAGGACCTCCTATAACAAAGCGTCCCGTTGGATTAATGTGATATTTGGTGTCCTTATTGATCCATTCTTTCGGTAATACATGCATGATTATTTCATCCATAACCGCTTCTTGAAGGGCTTTGTACTTTATGTCAGGTGAATGCTGGGTAGAAAGCACAACCGCTTCAATACCAACAGGCTTGCCGTCTTCATATCTAAAAGTCACCTGGCTCTTTGCATCAGGACGGAGCCATGGCAGGGTGCCGTTTTTACGGACTTCTGCCTGGCGCTGCATAAGACGGTGTGCATAGGTTATCGGTGCAGGCATAAGCACGTCAGTCTCATTTGTTGCGTATCCGAACATAATACCTTGGTCTCCTGCACCCTGCTCATGGTCGCTTGATTCATCAACACCCATGGCTATATCTGCCGATTGTTTATCAATGGAGGTAAGCACGGCACATGATTCCCAGTCAAACCCCATGTCTGAATGGTTATATCCTATCTCCCTTACTTTATTACGAACGACATCATGCATGTCTACCCATGCTGTAGTTGTTATTTCTCCGGATATTAAGACCATTCCGGTATTGACGAGAGTTTCGCAGGCTACGCGGGACGCTGTGTCCTGTTTAAAGATTGCATCAAGGATTGAATCTGATATCTGGTCAGCGACTTTATCCGGATGTCCCTCTGAAACAGACTCAGATGTAAACACGTGATTCCTTTTGCTCATAGTTATTGCCTCCATATTATTTTCAAAAAAGTCTTATATTATAATATTTATTTATACTTTCATGCAATTATATGAAAAATTATTTTTTCTTACATATCAGGGAGATCAAACAGATCCCATTCATGGTATAGTAAAAATTCAATCTTATTTATCAGGATGTTATCATGTTAAACAGTATCGTCATCAAAGGCGCACGGGTACACAATCTAAAAAATATTAATGTAACGTTGCCGCGCAACAGACTTGTGGTCATTACCGGACCCTCAGGTTCGGGCAAGTCATCGCTTGCCTTTGATACCATCTATGCCGAAGGCCAGAGACGCTATATGGAGTCCCTTTCGGCATACGCACGGCAGTTTCTTCATCAGATGCAGAAACCTGATGTTGACTCTATAGAAGGACTTTCCCCTTCCATCGCAATAGAGCAGAAAACCACTGTTAAAAGTTTACGGTCTACCGTAGGTACGGTCACCGAAATATACGATTACCTGCGGGTCGCATATACAAGAATAGGGGACATGGCCTGTTATCAGTGCGGCAGTCCTGTAGCAACCCAGAACGCACAGCAGATCATTGACTCCCTTGCTGCCCTTCCCAGGGGAACCCGTGTCCAGGTCCTTTCACCCATAGTGATGGGAAGAAAAGGTGAATATAAAAAAGAGCTTTTAGATGCGCGCAAAAATGGTTTTATAAGGGCCAGGATAGACGGAATAATCGTAGACATAACCAAAGATGTAAAACTAAGCAGGTATAAAAGGCATAATCTGGACATCGTCATAGACAGGTTAATCATTAAACCCGGAATTGAAAAACATATTTCACGGGCCATTGCACATGCAACAGATTTTACAGACTCGGTCATAGTCAATATCATTGATGAGGACCAGGACCTTTTCTTCAGTACAAAGCTTGCGTGCCCGCAATGCGGCATTAACTATCCTGAGATAAGCCCGAGGGTATTTTCATTCAACAGTCCATTCGGCGCCTGTCCTGCATGCAGGGGACTTGGCATAATGAGGAGTGATGAAGAATTGGATAATAATCACAAAGCTGATACATGTCCTGACTGTAACGGATACAGGCTCAGGAAAGAGGCCCTTTCCGTCAAAATCAACGGACTGAATATCAGTGAACTTTCCATGCTCCCGATTAAAGAGATAATCGTTTTCCTGCAAGACCTGAAGCTTTCAAAAACAGATCAGATGATCGCCTCAAAAGTTATGAAAGAGACAAAGGAAAGACTGCATTTCCTTAATAAGGTCGGGCTTGGCTACCTTTCGCTTAACCGGACTGCTGCCTCCCTGTCCAGCGGTGAGGAGCAGAGGATAAAGCTTGCAACCCAGATAGGGTCTTCCCTGTCCGGGGTCCTTTATATATTTGATGAGCCGAGCATCGGGCTGCATCCGAGGGACTGTGACAAACTGCTCGACAGCCTTTGTGAGCTGAGGGAAATGGAGAACACTGTCATCGTCGTAGAACATGACGAGGAAACAATGAAAAGGGCCAACCATATTATTGACATGGGACCGGCTGCCGGGACCCATGGCGGACAGATCGTATCAGAGGGAAGCTATGACCATGTACTGCATGATACACATTCTCTGACAGGCTCTTACCTGCGCGGGCAATTATTCATCCCTGTTCCGGAAAAGAGAAGGATACCGAAAGATTTTATTACTATCAGGGGTGCAAGAGAATTCAGTCTTAAAAACATACATGTAAAGATCCCGCTTGGAGTGTTTACCTGTGTTACCGGTGTTTCAGGTTCAGGCAAAAGTACGCTCATCATAGAAATCCTTTATAAAGCCCTTGCAAACAAGCTCTACTCATCAAAAGAAACTCCCGGCGAATTTGACAATATAAAGGGGATCGAGAAAATAGACAAAGTCATTGATATAGACCAGTCACCCCTTGGCAGGACCCCCCGTTCTAACCCGGCAACCTACACCGGCATTTTTTCATTAGTGAGAAACCTCTTCTCCATGGTAACTGACTCACGGGTCAGGGGATATAAACCGGGAAGGTTCAGTTTTAATGTTCAGGGAGGAAGATGCGAGGAATGTAAAGGTGATGGACTGGTGAAAGTATCCATGCATTTTCTGCCTGATCTTTACATCCCATGCGATACATGCAAAGGTAGCCGGTACAATAAAGAGACCCTTGATATCCGTTATAAAGGGAAAAACATATCTGATGTTTTAAACATGACCGTGTCCCAGGCAATGGAGTTTTTTGAAGCTGTCCCCCAGATAAAAAGAAAACTGACCACTCTTGAGAGAGTCGGGCTTGGCTATATTCAACTCGGTCAGTCCGCGACAACCCTGTCCGGAGGAGAGGCACAGAGGGCCAAACTGTCCAGGGAGTTAAGCAAGAAAGCCACAGGCAACACACTTTACATTCTTGATGAACCAACAACCGGGTTACATTTTATAGATATACAAAAACTTCTTGAGGTCCTTGGAGACCTTGTGGACGCCGGCAATACCGTCATTGTGATTGAGCATAACCTGGATATCATCAAGAGCGCTGACTACATAATTGACCTGGGACCTGAAAGCGGGGACGATGGAGGTGAGATAGTGGCATCAGGAACACCCGAGGAGATAGCTGCAGACAAGACATCACATACAGGGAAATTTTTAAAAGAGAAGCTTATGTTAAAAAAGAAATATGTATAAAATTACAAATTACAAATTACAAATTACAAATTTTAAAACTCAGAACTTAGAACTCAGAACTCAGATCACAGATTACAGTTCACAAATTACAGGTTACAGGTCCCAACGAACCAAAAAAGTTATACATTGCATTTACATGTTACTTGTTACTTGTTACTTGTTACTTGTTTTACCAGGTTGCACAAACTCTGACCAGATGTACAAAGAGAGCAGGGTCTTAATGGATACATTCTGCTCGATAACGGTCGTAGTTTCATCAAGGGAAAAGGCTGAAGAAGCAATCGAGGCCGGGTTTTCTGAAATAAAGAAACTCGGAACACTGATAAATTATTATTCCGATACAAGCGAGCTGAGCGAGATCAACAGGTCTGCCGGTATTAAACCGGTCAGGGTAAGCAGGGAAACTCTGGAACTCATTAATATTGCCGTCCATACATCAGAAATAACAGACGGAGCCTTTGATCCATCAATTGCGCCTGTGATAAAGCTCTGGGACTTTTCTCGGCAGAACAAAAAGCCCGCTGTGCCTGCCAGTAATTACATTCGCAATGCAATAAAACTTGTGGATTATGAAAAAATACAGATTAATGACATTGCATCTGAAGTCTACCTTACAGAGCAGGGAATGGAGATCGACCTTGGAGGGATTGCAAAAGGGTATGCCGCTGACAAAGCAGTTGATGCAATCAAGATAAAAGGCATCAAATCAGCCCTTATTGCGGTAGCCGGTGATATAAGAGGTTTCGGAGTGAATTCAACCGGAAAGCCCTGGAAGGTCGGCATTCAGAACCCCCGTCCTGAAACCGAGTCAGAAAAACCATGGGAGGACATTATTGCAAGTCTGCGGCTTGAGGACCGTGCAATATCAACATCAGGAGACTATCAGAGGTTTTTCATTCAGAATGGCAAACGGTACCACCATATTCTGGATCCGGAAACCGGGTATCCGGCTGAAACTGATCTGATTAGTGTGACTGTTATAGCTCCTGAAGGGTATGTTTCTGACGGATTGTCCACAGCAGTGTTTGTTCTCGGTGCAGAAAAGGGGATGGCGTTTATCAATAAATTGGGGCTTGATGCTGTTTTAGTTGATGGCAATAAAAAAATTTGGATTACAGAAAATATAAAAGATAAAATTGATCTTCTTGATAAAAGGTATGTAATGCAATGATTGGGATTCATTGGTTGTAGGGGCACGTTGCAACGTGCCCCTACGGTTCATCGCACATTTTTCGGATTATCCCCATCAATATCCCATTGCATAGGATTATTCTGAATATATTCCCGTATCTTGAATAATTCCTTTTCATTTCTGACTACACGTTCGTAATAATTACGTTGCCAGACGGGCAGGCCGGGATGGTTACGGATTTGATTGATTTGTTTGGTTACAGATGATTTGAATAAACGAACAATTGTGGGGATTGAATTGGAAACAGGTTTACCAAACCGTTCGGTTGTAGGGGCACGTTGCAACGTGCCCTTACGTTCATCGTGTATGATCAATATTCCATGCAAATGATTCGGCATTATTGTGAATTCATCCAATGTAACATTTGACCGCATTGTACCTGTCTGTATCCATTCCTGCTGTACAACCAGCCCATATTCATTCAACCCCATCTCCTCATCAACAATTTCACCAAACAGACATTCCCTGTTCCATGAACATAAAGTCACAAAATACACCCCCGGTTGAGAATAATCATAATCCTTCAATCTGATTGAACGCCTGTGATGTTTTTGAGAATTGTAATTCATTACGCCTTGTCCCCTTAGACAATTTGATGCATGATTATAGCACAATGCCGTTCACATGCGTTCGTTTGCAGGGGCACGTTGCAACGTGCCCCTACATAAATCACATTTGACATTACGTACGTTTTATGGTACGTTAATAAAAGAGGTGATCAATATGACAACATTATCAGCCAGTGAAGCCAGGGCAAAGCTCTACAAACTGCTCGATGAGGCTGCTTCGTCTCACGAACCAATTCAGATTACCGGGAAAAGAAACAATGCCGTACTCATCTC
>CALZJD010000111.1 GCA_945787795.1 Thermodesulfovibrionia bacterium
AGGCAGTCCATAGACCAGCATAGATCCCTTAAGATATGTCTCTGCCTGAAGCAGCACCTTGACGGTCTGTCCTTCCCTGGCATTTACAGGATTAAGGGCCTCTATTTCCATCCCCTCTGAAGTTGATTCACAGGCACCCCTGGCTGTGCATCCTTCACAGGTCCCCCGCTTCTGCACAGAAACCCTTGCCATCTCTCCTTCTGTTTTTACAACAACACCGATCTCTTCAATCATAAATAAACAGGGTCCTAGGATTCGAGGGTTCAAGGATTCAAGAACTTAGTTTTCACTGGAATCCTTGAATCCTGGATCCCTTGAGTCCTGTATTATTATCCTCTCAACAGCTTATACTCAATACTGTCTACTAGAGCCTGCCATGATGCCTCTATGATGTTTTCCGAAACTCCGACAGTGCCCCATTTGTGTTTCCCGTCACCTGATTCAATTAAAACCCGTACCTGGGAGGAAGTACCCTCCCCTGCTGTAAGCACCCTGACTTTGTAGTCGATGAGTGATACTTCCTTTAATTGAGGATAGAACTTTTCAAGGGCTTTTCTCAATGCATTATCAAGCGCATTGACCGGTCCGTTCCCATTAGAGGCTGTATGCTCCAGTTTGTCCCTGATCTTCAGCATAATGGTCGCTTCACTGATCGGGGTTGCGCCTTCCTGTCTCTTTGAGTCAATCACCCTGAATCCTATAAGATCAAAGAACTTTCTATGCATACCAAAGCTCTTTTTGATCAACAGTTCAAGCGAAGCCTCAGCCCCCTCAAACTGGAAACCCTGGTTTTCAAGCTCTTTGAGCTGCTTAACAATATCAATGACCTTTGGAGAGTCTGGGTCGACCTTTAATTTAAAGTCCTTGATCTTCCGTATAATATTGCTCTTTCCGCTCAAATCCGATACAAGTACCCTCTGATAATTACCAACAAGCTCAGGTCTGATATGTTCGTATGTTTCAGGATGTCTCAGGATAGCACTGACATGAATGCCGCCCTTATGGGCAAAAGCACTGTCTCCTATAAAGGGCTGCCTTTTTAAGGGTCTTATATTTGCGATCTCACTCACAAAACGTGATACTTCTTTTAATTTAATTAATTTACCAGCAGTTATGCAGCTCTTATTAAGCTTTAACTTTAAATTTGGAATTACGGACACCAGGTTGGCATTGCCACACCTTTCTCCGATTCCGTTTATGGTCCCCTGTACATGGGACGCTCCGGCCTGTACAGCTATGATGGAATTGGCCACCCCGCATTCGGCGTCATTATGGGCATGAATTCCAACAGGAGTTTTAAACGTTCCGATTACTTTCTGTACGATAGATTCCACCTCACCCGGCATGGACCCGCCGTTCGTATCACACAGGACCAGACAATAGGCGCCCGCTGAAACAGCGGCTTCAAGTGTCTTTATGGCATATTCAGGGTTTGCCTTATAACCGTCGAAAAAATGTTCTGCATCAAATATGACCTGGGGCACTTTTTTATTCAGATAAGCAACGGTGTTATATATAAGGTCAAGATTAGCCTGAAGAGACACCCTCAGGGCTTCTCTGGCATGAAAGTCCCATGTCTTGCCGAATATCGTAATCACAGATGTCTTTGCCGCAAGCAGCTCTTTAATCCCCGGGTCCTGATGGACTTTTTTTGATGCCCTGTGTGTCGAGCCGAATGCTGTAAGCTGTGCATTCTTCAGTTTGAATTTTGCTGCCTTTTTGAAAAACTCTGCGTCTCTTGGATTGGAACCGGGCCATCCGCCCTCTATATAATGGATGCCGAACTCGTCCAGTCTATGAAGAATACGCAGTTTATCTTCAACAGAAAATGATATGTCCTCGGACTGAGCCCCGTCTCTCAGAGTTGTGTCGTATAATTCGATTTTTTTCATAGTTCCTTTTACTGTTTTGCCAGCGCAAAGGTGTCATGTAATACCTTGACCGCCTTTTCAGTCTCATGATCATCCACGACACATGATATTTTAATCTCTGATGTGCTTATCATCATAATATTGATTTCATTTTTTGCAAGGACCTCAAACATTTCTGCGGCAACCCCAAAGTGTGACTGCATTCCTACTCCAACGATCGAGACCTTGGCAACGTTCGTGTTCATGTCTACACCTTTTGTGCCCATTTGGTTAGAGACCTTCTGGATAATATCATACGCCCTGTTTCCATCGGCTCTGGACACGGTAAATGAAATATCAGTAGCATGATCAACATTGCTGATGTTCTGCACGATCATGTCAACATTGATATTCGCTTCTGATATGGCATTAAAGATTGCAGCAGCAATGCCGGGCCTGTCAGGCACTCCCATAATGGTTATTCTTGCCTGATTTTTATCATGTGTAACTCCTGTGACTACTATTTTTTCCATAACTCCATCCTCCTTTGTGACAAGCGTCCCCGGCGCCTGGTTAAAGCTTGATCTGACTACAAGAGGTACATCGTACTTTTTTGCAAATTCAACAGCGCGGCCATGAAGCACTTTGGCCCCGAGGCTTGCCATCTCGAGCATCTCATCATATGATATTCTGTCCATTTTTCTGGCATCAGGCACTATTCTTGGATCTGCAGTATAGACGCCCTCTACATCCGTGTATATTTCACATGCATCTGCTTTTAAAGCAGCAGCAATGGCTACTGCGGTTGTATCTGACCCGCCCCTGCCAAGTGTAGTCACATCCTGAAACTCATTAATACCCTGAAAACCTGCAACGACCGGCACCTTTCCTTCATCAAGGGCCGTCCTGAGCCTGCTTGCTTCTATCTCCTCTATCATGGCCTTGGTATGAGAACTGTCTGTCATGATCCCGACCTGTCTGCCGGTAAAGCTCATCGATTTTTGTCCACGCTTCTGGATGGCCATTGCCATCAGGGCGCTGGTTACTCTCTCTCCTGATGAAAGAAGCAGGTCCATTTCTCTCTCATCAGGACTGTCAGTAATTTCGTTTGCAAAGCCAACAAACTTGTCAGTTTCACCTGCCATGGCAGAGACAACAACTATGACCTGGTTGCCTTCTTTGGCAATTGACACCACCCGTTCTGCGACAGCCCTGATTCTTTCAGTATTAGCGACTGACGTGCCGCCGTATTTCTGTACTATTAAAGCCAATTCAGATTCACCTCAAATATCGAATGATAATCTACACATATATTATTTATTCTTAAGGAAATAATCCATCAGAGCATACCCTTTATCAAACTTCAGGGCGGTCTTCATTCTGCATATATTTTCAGAATAAGACCGTGAGCCAGATTTTCGTCCTCCCTGATTATCACTCGAATAAATCACAAATGGTACAGGGTCTGAAGTATGAGTCCTGACACTGATCGGGGTATAGTGGTCCGGCATAAGCAATACCCTGTAAGCACCGAACTTTTTCAAGCCCTTCAGCACAGGGCCCACCACCTTTGAATCAAAGTCTTCAATCGCCCTGATCTTGTCCTTTATACTTCCGTTATGTCCTGCTTCATCAGGGGCTTCAACATGCACGTATACAAAATCACATGTATTGAGAGACCGTAACGCTGCATCAGCCTTACCTTTATAGTTCGTATCTATATACCCTGTTGCTCCTTTGACATGCAACACTTCAAATCCTGCGCAAACACCAAGCCCCTTGGTAAGGTCTACTGCTGAAATTAGGGCCCCCTTTAATCCATATCTGGCTTTAAACTTCGGCATAACAAGTTTCCTTCCCTGACCCCAGAGCCATATGCTGTTCGCAGTGGCCTGACCTTTTTTAATTCTGGCCTTATTAACAGGATGATCAGGCAGGATATCATTTGATTTGTTCATCAGGGTATGGAGAACATTGCTCCCTCTTCCCTCCGGCAGATGGCCTTTGACCTTCTTGCCGGTTATATCATGAGGAGGTGTGCATTTTATCTTTTCCCTGCCATTTTTCCATACCATGAGATGCCTGTAACTCACACCCGGATAAAACCGTATTTCCCTGCTCCCCAGCTTTTCATCAACAAACGTAATTAGTTTACGGGATTCGGTTGTTGTGATATGACCTGCGCTGTAATCGATCATTCGGGATCCATCCAGTCCGGTACCATTATTAAATTTCAAATTCACAACATTGCACCTGTAAGCCACATCTTTTGGCCCGAGCCTGATTCCCTGATATTCAGCCTCAATCGGTGCCCTGCCACTGTAATACTGTGAGGGGTTGTATCCAAGGATAGCCAGATTGGCCACATCAGAACCGGGATCAAACCCGGGAGGAATAGTCCTTGCCTGTCCGACCTGGCCATCACGGGCAAGTCTGTCCATGTTGGGCGTACGTGCCTTTTGAAGGCATGTCCTGTTGCCAAGGGACTTTATCGGTCTCCCGGCCATGCCGTCTCCTATCAATACCACATATTTCATATAATCTGCTTTTAATATATAGAGTTAACGCAATGATTATATTAACTCTTATTGTTTATAAAAGTGAAGACAGCGGATTGCCATAGAAACAGAGCAGTAAAAACTGTTCCGCTTATAATTGTCATTCTTTTTTGATGCTGTTAGAATATTTCAGGCTCACTTTAAAAATATATTTAAAATCATTAATTGCGTTATATATTCTTATCAACCTTACCTGTTTCTAAGGAGAAAGAATGGAGAAAAAAAACTGGCTAACCGGGTTTATACTTATTGCAATTATATTTGCATATGCTGACAGTTCACAGTCTGAGCTGCAGCAAACACGGGTAATATCAATAGCTTCAAAGCAGGTTAATTCAGCATGGGTACAGCCAAAGGGCAGTTTATACAACCAGATAACATATAGCTATCATTCATCAGATCATAAGTTTTCAACTCTTGGTATTGATGCCATGGGTGAAATTATCACATTGGATTTTGATAATACAAAAGTTTCCGCACCCGAGTTTTCCGCTCATACAATTACATATCAGGGAGAATTTGTTGTCACAGACCAATTCAGTGTGTTTACCAGAATACCCTGGATTAAGACATCTTTTGAACAGGTGCAAACTTATTCCGGTGATGACGGTCCTGATGGTATGGGAGATATTGATCTCGGAATAAAATATTTAATATCGGATAATCTTGTGGACAAAGGTATTCTTTTATCCGCACAGGGTTTCTTGAAAATTCCAAAGGCTTATGACTTTAATAATCCTGTTACTTCTGTTTCAATTGGCGAAGGCCAGTATGATATTGAATTTGATTTACTCTTTGGAAAAGACTTTGGCAGGAGTTATGCCATATTGCACGCAGGCTATAAGTACCGATTTGAGAATAAGGAGTTTGATCCTGTTACGTTTAAACCATCAGATGAAATCAGAGTTCTGTTCGGAGGAGGATTTGATATTAATTCCAAACTTACAATCAGAGGAAGTTTAGACTGGACAAAATCAGTTGAAAACGCTGAAGTATCAGATGCGCTGATTGAGTCCAGTTATGCAACCGGTGGTATATCATGGCATGGAGATACAGTGCTTATCAAAGATACCCTTGGCATAGAGCAGAATATATTAAATATCGGTGTAGCTGCTCAATATGACATGACAAACAAGATAAGTGCCACTCTTGCATTGAATAAAGACATCAAAGGATTAGATTTTATAGGTACTGAAAATGCAGCTGACGTATCCACATTCAGTCTTGCCTTGTCCTATTTGCATTAGAGTATTCTTATCTCTAAATATCATTTTTACTTTTTTCTTATTAACGAATAGCATCTGTTAAAAGAGACCTGCAACATGCTATTATTTCTCTGGTAACATTTCTGATGAAAAATAATAAAAGAATTTCAAAATTACTGAAACTGGATTGCGGACAGTGCAGTTCATGCTGTCGTGATATCCAGGTCGATGTCACAGACGCAGATGTAAAACGTCTTGTTAAACACACAGGTATTTCTGCCGACAGACTGGTCAGACTTTATGGTCATAATAAAGATGACAAAGATATAGAGGGTGACTGGTTCAAACTTTCCTATGGAAAAAGAGCGATTGTATTAAATAAGAAAAGAAACGGTGACTGTATGTTTCTTGGAAAAGACAATGGATGTATTGCTTATAAAGCCCGTCCCATGACCTGTAGAATTTTCCCCGTCTGCGCTGTGTATGATGAAGAACATGATATTGTCAACCTTGAGAAGTCTGAAGTGATTACTGATAAAACGATCACCTGTAAGTGCTCACCCGGAAGAGGACAGACATATAACAATATTATGTCTACTGCTAAACGAGCCAGGATAGAGCATGCTGCATTTATCAGGAAAATTGATCACTGGAATAAGCGTGTTAAAAAAGGGAGCAAGAATGATTTTCTCAGGTTTATTGGATTATATATTTCAACAAACGGCTCCAGGTAGACATCATAATGCATCTCTTCTGAGGGGTAGATCATTAAAGTGTTCGAACGTGCCAAAATAATTATATGGACAT
>CALZJD010000112.1 GCA_945787795.1 Thermodesulfovibrionia bacterium
AAAGTGAATTGTCAACCACATAAATATGATTCATAATTGTTGATATTTGCCAATAATCAGTGATATTCTGACCTATGCAAAGTTATTGATAAGAGGGGAAAGTCAGCGTAATACAGCATTACCTTATTTCATTGATAAATCTGATTTATCTTGAGAAATCAGAAGGTTTGAGGATCGTTTCTTTTTAGATAGTAGTTTCAAATTTGGAACAAATCCGAGAATCAAGACTATAGAGAATTATAAACAGAATCCCTTGGTCTAGGTAATGGTGTCATGCCTTCAATCTTGGCACAAATGATAAATTCAATTATAAATCAAGAATTAGAAATTACGAATAATAGAAACAGGTTCGAGCGTAATTATTCCCCAAACCTCTTACCTTTTATTATATAGCTCATCTGCAAGCCGGATAAAATCCTGCATGCTTAATTCCTCAGGTCTACTGGAAGGATCAATCGAAGTTATATCCAGAGATTCTGTCAGTCCATCAAATGATTTTAAACTATTTTTTATGGTTTTTCTCCTCTGTCCAAATGCCGTCCTGACAATATCAAGAAACAAAGCAGCATCTTTAACAGGAAGAGACGGTTTTGCAGAGACCTGGAAGTGTACAACTGCAGAGTCTATTTTCGGTGGCGGGGAAAAGGCCTTTTTAGAGATGATGAACTTTAGAGAAGGCTTTGTATATAGCTGGGTGGTGAGTGACAGCACACCATACTCCCTGCTTCCTGATGTTGCAACGATCCTCCGGGCAACCTCCTTTTGCATCAATAGCGTCATGCTTTTTATCTTTGCCTTATATTCAAGAAGCCTGAATATAAGGGGTGTGGTTATATTGTAGGGGATATTGGCAACTACACTGAATTTTCCCCTGATAGTTTCATATGGATATTTCAAAGCATCCATATTGATTATTTCCACATTGTTCAGGTCAGATACATTTTCCGTGAGCTGGCTGATTAATTTTTTATCAAATTCTATTGCGATTACATTTTTAGATTTCTGAGCAAGCACCCTTGTAAGCGTGCCAAGACCGGGCCCTATTTCAACCACAGAATCTTTTCCGGTCACTTCACTGCAGGAGACGATTTTATTGAGGATGTTTTTATCAAAAAGAAAGTTCTGTCCGAATGGTCGTTTCATACTTCTCTTATTTCTGCTGTATGGGTAAATACAATGAATGTCTTAACATCTCTGGTTGTAAACAGTTCCATGATGGCTTTTTTGTACATGCCAAGCTGAATTTTGTACATGCCAAGCTGAAAGGAATATCCCTTGAGGTAATAAGGGACCTCTTTTTCCTGTACAGGAAAGGTCTTGTAATCATAAATATTATATATGCTGCTGACCTTGATAACACGGTCAATCCTGCCGGAATAGACATCTTCTGCGTCTTTTAATACAAAAGGCAATTCAGTATATGTATCTTCCTGCGGCATGATAATATCCTGCCAGATACCTTTATCCTGAAGCAGGGAAATCTGCTGTTTTATGATGGCAAGGTTGTCCACCATATTTTTGCCTGCAAGACCCTGAGTTACCAGCATGCTCTCAGTCTTATCGTGTATATTTTTTTCATTTAATACACCCTTTGATACGCCTTCAAAAATGCGATGCATGATATCTCCCAGGACCATCCAGTCTTTTCCATGCCTTTTTCTTATATCTGCTGACTCAGTAACGCCTTTCCATGGCGCCTGCTTTTTGACTGTGAGTGGAATGACCTGAATGGGTTTGAGATAAGGGGTATGGGAAGGTCTGCTTTTAGCAGGTCCCGGCAGCGCCCTGATATCCTGATCAGTTAATAAGGAGAGCCCGGGAATCTGAGCATCTGTGCTATACCTGTCTTCCCGAGATTCAATATTAAGTGCACTTTTAAGCATGCCCATGAAACTGTTTACCCTGCATTCGGATCTCCCTGTCAGGACCAGTGCCTCTTCCGCCCTTGTCACAGCAACATAGAAGAGCCTTTTCTGTTCTTCCTCCTCTTTTGCCAGGTGAAGAAGAAAGTCATCATCTTCATTGCGGATTGAAGCTTCCGGTTCTGATTTATAAAAGAACATTCCCTTATGTTCGAATATAAGATTTTCTCCTGCTGCATGATAAAAAGGCTCTTCAAGGCCCGGTACAAATACAACGGGAAACTCCAGACCTTTGGATGCATGTATGGTCATGATCTTTACCGCGTCCATGCCTTCGGTATTTACATTGGCTTTGGGCTCATCACTTCTGTTCAGTGTTCTCTCAAGGTAATCTCTTATTTTAATTATGGTCTTGCCCTGTGCCTCAAGGTCTTCAATGATACGTATTAATTTTTTAATATTTGCCCTGCGCTGGGGAGCATGATAGTGTGTCCACGCCTCTGTCTGGATAAGAACATTCTCGATAAGCTCAGCAACTGACATCAATGACAGATCAGACAGCCACGTATTACATTGCACACAAGCCTGTAACATACGTCCCTGACCATGTGCGCCAGCTTCCTGTAATTTCCTGAACAGGCTGCCATTCCCGTTTTTTATTATTTCCAGGACCATATTGTCATCAAATCTGAAAAGGGGACTTTTCAGCAATATATAAAGACTGTAATCATCACCCGGATTGGACAGGAAATACACAAGGGCCCTGAGCATGGCAACTTCAGGTTCCTGATAAAATCCTATGCCTTTTACTGCCACAAAAGGGATGTCATGATGTCTCAGCGCATCTTCATATGCCCTGAGATGGGTCCTCTTTCTCAGGAGGATGGCCATGTCTTCATACGTGCAGGGTTTTTTCTGCATGTCTCGTCTTCCGGTCAATTGAAAATTATTGACCATGTTTTTTATTCGACGGGCGAGTGTATCAGCTTCCTGTTCTTTTGCTTCTGCTGTGTTATCCGCTTCACTGTCAAGCATTATCAATTCTACAAGACCCGTGTCCCCCTCTCTGTGGGCGTGAAATTCACTGTATCGGGTTACCCATGAGGGACTGTCCTGCCTGGCCTGCATGATCCTTGTGAAGACATGGTTTGTAAAATCAATAATCGCGGGGCGGCTCCTGTAGTTTTCCCGGACCTCTTCATAGAGAAATTCATTGCCCAGCCATTGGGTCATCTTATCCCGGGCATGGGAGAAAATCTCAACATTGGCCCCCCGGAAATAATAGATGGACTGCTTTTCATCACCCACGAAAAAAACTGTCGGCCTGATACCCTCGTCCCTTTTGGCACCCATACCTGAGCGCCATTCCTCAGTCAGGCTATTGATGATTCCCCACTGAAAGGAGTTTGTGTCCTGGAATTCATCTACAAGAATATGGTCTGTCTTTTCATCAAAGGCATAGAGGATATTTGCCCATTCCGGATTCTCTGTAAGCATTTTATACGTCAGGTATTCAAGATCGCTGAAATCGAGAATACCCTGGCTATTTTTTTTGCTCCCATATGTATGGATACATGACCTGAAGACCTCCCTGATCCTTTCTGTTCTTTTGACATGGGAGGCTTTTTTTCTCTCCTTCCAGAACATATACATTCCGGCTGCCCAGTCCTGAAAGGCAGGAATATTTTTCAGTATGGCAGGGGCCCTCTTGCGAGGGGTTTTTGTTCCGGTCAAAAAGAACTGCTCAATGGCAGAATTATCCGGCACACAATCTTCCCTGAAATAATCTTCATAGCCCTCGATAACATCAGATACGCCGGACCAGTTTGACAGTTCCTGCACAAAGTCATGGGAAAGGGCTACAGGAGGGGAAGGGATATCTGCATCAAGAGAAAAGGGATTTTTATGATAGAGATAGTCTACCGTACTTCGCAGGGAATCAAGTCCCCTGAAGCCCTTTTCACTGAGTGTGTTATAGAGCAGCTCATGTCCCTTCAAACCCTTTCCTGCATCCATCAGCACCTGGTACAGCGCTTCTTCCCAGCTCATGGCTGAGTCTATTGCGTCTTCCACCCTGTAATTTGGATCAATAGATGCCTCAAATGAGAACCTGCGCAGCAGCGTACCGCAAAAGGAATGGATGGTAAACACCCTCATAAGGGGCATTCTGTGAAGGATCTTACGGAACAGCTCTTCGTCCTCTTTGCCAAGGATAGCAAGAATCCGCTGCTTCATCTCCGCGGCCGCCTTGTCAGTAAATGTCACGGCAAGAATTCTCTCCACCTCCACCCCTGATTGCAGAAGCGCAATGTATCTGCCGGCAAGTTTCTGTGTCTTGCCCGAACCTGCAGGAGCAGAGATCATCACGCTTTTTGTTGTGTCTAAATAATTATCCATACATACATTGTTTAAAATTGTTCAACATAATTCAATCGATCCTTAAGCGAATGTTTAGAAATGCCTGATCATTATCTCTATAAAGATGGCTGTCATTCCGGCTTGTCCGGAATCATCTCGCAAAAAAGATTCCCGACGCATTTCATTTGCGGGAATGACAAATATGCTTTGTTAACAATAGCTAAAACCATCTTTGAACCACTTTGAACTACCTTTAACAATTGATGTTTTATCGTTCACATAACGGGCTATGGCTGCAGTACCTGCACTCTGAGGCCTTTAAAGGTTCAGGTGAGAAAATTCCTTTTCTCATGTTACCAACAAGCTCTTCAGCAGTTGCCAGAGATTCGTTCACATACTCTTCCATACTGCCCTTTCTCGGAAACCATGTGATCTTGCCTTCCTTCAGTGAATAGTACCCGACTTTATCAACCGGATCAGGTGAATGTTCTCTCCACATAAGGGAATACAGGGGCATCTGAAGACTGTCACTAGCAACATTCCCGGTCTTATAATCAAGCAGTACAACTGTGTTATTGTCATGTTCCCTTGGCCCCTTGACCTCTTGATCCCTTGATCCCTGTCTCTTATCAATCCTGTCAATCTTGCCCTTCAGCTTAAGGCCATTAATTTCAGCAGTCAGCTTCTTCTCAACCATCACAGGAGCAAAGCCCTGCATTCTCAGGGCCTGCTCCTGTTCCTTTATTCTGGGGAGGAGTTTCTTAAATATCTCTTTAGCGACGCGTCCCCAGAATTCATCTATCGGAAACTGCCGAAGCACTGCTTCAAGGCATTGAACGATCCGGGTGTCAATATCATCTATCTCTATATCCCCATCCTTGTAGAGCTGCTCCATGACTTTATGGGCCAGGCTTCCCCAGAGTCTTGCTTCCACTTCAAACTGCGGCGGATCTTCTCTTTCAAGTTTTAACACTCTTTCGATATAAAAGCGCATCGGACATTTTCTGTAGGAATCTATATCAGTAACATTAAGATATCCTCTGAATGTATCTCCCACCATTTTCAAAGACGTTTTGTTCAGATCAAGACTGCTGTTCCAGAGTATATGTGCGGAAGATTCCGGTCCCCTGATCTCACCCTCCCTGACCAGGACCTCTTCCTCAGAGAATATGTCGAGCTCAACAGGACGGATTGCCTGGTCCCAGTTAAGAAAGGGAGACGGCAGGAACATCTTGTCCCCTTCTGCTGAGGGGCAGGAAAAATAAGCAGGTTTTTCAGATATATTCAGAAGGCGGTTAAAATACTGACGCTGTCTTTTGAGATAATACTCGAGATAGGGCATGCCAAGAGCATGCTTTACCTTTTCCGGCATGATCGGATCTATTGCAGGCCTGGATGGGAACTCTTCCTCAATCATCCCGCCAAAGAAAAGCTCTTTTGTTTCAAGGCTGGATGCCTGATCATATGAAACGAGCCTGACGCCTTCAGGGGTTGTATCAGAACTGCTCAGGTTTTCAAGTACAAAGCGAAGATATATCCCGGGATGCGCTTTATTTTCTGATAGTTCATTATCAATAGCAAAATGGTTTAATGCTGAAAACTGCCGGGATATCTTTCCTGCCATGCCAGCCGTATTGACTGAAGCGTCACTGCCCAGCACTTCGAAATAACCGAGTGTTTCAAGTGCTGACAAAAAGGTTGTGACATATGTCAACAGGTTCTGAGAATTTTTTATGATCTCCAGAACATCGACAACTTTATTGATTTCTCTCTGAAATTGCTCTATCTGTTCTTTATCTTCATCAGAAAGATTATTGGTCTCATTGAGAAGGGTCTTATCGATAGAAAGCCATGATTCCTTACCTTTAATAATCCCGGCGCGGTATGAAATGCTGACAGCCTGTTCTTTAATATTCCTGGAAATGGCAGGGAACAGGGGAGACGTAAGAACAGAGAGAAAATCAGTCCTCGGGTAATCATCTTCAATACAGGTGATAATTTCATTGATGGCAACGAGAGGTTTTGTACCGGACAGAGGGTATTCCCCCACACTTACAGGAATCCCGTATCTCTTAAAAATCCGTTTTACCATCGGCAGATATTTCAAAATATTCGGAAACGAAAGAGAGATTTCGCCGGGCATTCTTCCCTGAAGTAGCAGACCCTTTATACTCTTTGCTATTCCTTCCACTTCATCTTCAATGGAAGGGTAAGCAACATATCCGGTGCTGGTTCTATGTGAAGAAGGCCGGAGCGTTGTAACAGTTAATGGACTGCCATCTTTTACCATATCTGCAAATGTGTCCCTGTTCTCAGCAAGGATGAGAACCTGTTCTGATTTATTCATCAACGACCTGATCACCTGTTTTTCAAGAGGGGTAGGGTCATAGAAGCTGTCAATCACTATCAATTCAGAAGAAAGGTGTTGTTCTATTAAGGGAGTAGCAGTCAGCAGTATTCGTTCGGAGTCAATATATTTCCTCTTCTCCAGCAGGTCCTCATACGTCTGTAATATATCAATAGCGCTTCGTGCCCTGTCCCTGGCCTTGTCCTCAAATATCAGCCGGTCTATCTCTGCCTTTACCGCATTGAGATTCCTTTCAGGGATGTGGTGTCTGATTTTATTAAGAAGGCCTGAAAGAAGGCGGGCATACCCAAGGTTTTTTTCGTCCAGCAATTGCAGCAGCAGAAGCGTTCGTATCTCATCTGATATTACGTTGTCTGTTCCATAGGTTTCATAGAGGTCAGATGCGAGCTGCCTGATTGTTACTGCCTGAAACGGAATATAAGATTTCCTGGTGTCTGATTTCGCATGGTAGTTATAAAACAGCTTCTTTGCATGTGCCAGAAAAGGGGCATCAGGTCCCAGGTATAAAACAGAGGAATAGTCATTTCCGGGACAGAGGTCAAGGATCTTTTCAAATGCGACATCATGCCTGTTTCTGGTCCCCGGGGGGGCTATGAAAATCTCAGATGTTTTCACTATGTTATAAATGTACTTTATATGAAATGTTAGCAGTAAAGTCCGGCACACCAGCAGAATTTAAATCTTCTGTGATAGAGAATTCAATGCTGTGGGTATCTTTATAATACCGGCCCCCAAAGGCCAGGAGATATGCGGTCCAATCAATGGCACGCAAGGCTGTTTCAGGATATACAGGTGATTGAACATGGATCTGAAACAATAAGGCCCATCTCTTTAATATATCCGTTTCTATTGCTGCACCTCCGTATATAAAATTATTCAAATCAATATTGCCATATCCTTCAACATCTCCAGG
>CALZJD010000113.1 GCA_945787795.1 Thermodesulfovibrionia bacterium
GTTCCTGAAGCTTGGTGTGTTCGTCTATCTGGGTTTTTGTCTGTTTTCCATTGTATGGCTTAGGGCGGCTGTACTAAATATTGAATATGAGCTGGGAGAACTGGACACACTTAAATCAGATCTCGTTGGTGAACGAAAAATGATGGTTGCAAAGAGGGCAAGTTTTTACTCGACAGAAAAGATAGAAAAAGTAGCAACAAAGCGTCTGGAAATGATCTTGCCGGAGAGACACAATATATATTATGTAAAAAGGACTTCTTCTGCAGCCCCTTATAAAGCGTCGTTGAAATGAAAAGGGTTAACCATAATAATGCATTTTATAGGTTGCTAATGTTGAACATAATATACAGGAAATAAAATTAATATGAAAATAATTGTCTTCTGGGATGAAGCAGATTTCTAGTTTAATCCCTGTGATGAAAAGACGTCAATAGTGATGAGAAAAAAGAATACCGGCAATGTGGAAATGAGAAAGCTGTGGGATGAAGATCCTGTTAAGATCCCTCTGCAAAAAAGCAGAAAAAGAGGCCTTGTCCTTATTACCATCGTTTTGTTTGGTTTTGCAGTCATTCTTTTCCGTCTTGTTGATCTTATGGTAGTTGATCATGAAAAACTCTCTAAAAGGGCTGCGCAGCAGTATATGCATGAAAAGACGCTTCAACCGCATCGGGGGGTCATATGGGACAGAACGATGAAAGAGATGGCAGCAAACATAGAGACCGACTCACTTTATGCCATGCCGTCTAAAATGGAAGACACAAGAAGCCTGACCAGAAATATCTCCCCTTTAATAAAGGTATCGTCCAAAAAACTGAACAGGACTCTTCTAAAAAAGAAAAAAAAGGATTTTATATGGCTTGAAAGAAAAATGGACCTGGACAAAGTCCGCAGGATCAATCTTCTTAAAGAGAAACATGATTACAATGCGATTGGTTTCCTGTCTGAATCCAAGCGTTATTATCCTAAAAAGAGAACTGCATCCCACCTGCTTGGTTTTACCAACATTGACAACAAGGGCATTGCAGGCCTTGAGCTTCAATATGACACATACCTGAGGGGCGAGGTCAGAAATATCTCTGTCGGAACTGATGCCCGCGGGAACAGGCTGTTCAATGAAGTCAAAGAGGCTGTTTCAGGCAATAACATTCTGTTAACCATTGATGAACGCATTCAATACATTGTGGAGAGAGAACTGGCCGGAGCCTTGAAGAAATGGAAGGCAAAGGCGGCTGTTGCCGTAATGATGAAGCCTGCAACAGGTGAAATCCTGGCCATGGCAAACAGACCCAATTATGACCCCAACTCTGCCGGAACGTCAAAGAGTTATGAGAGACGCAACAGGGCCCTTACGGATCTTTTTGAGCCGGGTTCCACATTTAAAACAATGCTTGCTGCTGCTGCCCTGGAAGAGGGTATCGTCCGGTTCAATGATGAATATGATGTGTCAAAAGGTTATATAGTAGTCGGCGGCAAGAGGATCAATGACCTCCACAGGAATAACATTTTGACCTTTCAGGAGGTCATTCAGAGATCGTCAAATGTAGGGGCTGTTCAGATAGGAATGGAACTGGGCGGGAAAAAATATTATAAGTATATCCGGGATTTCGGGTTTGGTGAAAAAACAGGAATAGATTTTCCAGGTGAAATCAGGGGAATATTAAGAGCTCCCGGGGACTGGTCAGGAACGTCTCTGGCCGCATTATCAATTGGTCAGGAAATAGGGGTAACGCCATTACAGATTTTAAGGGCGTATGCCGCCATTGCAAACGGCGGTGAATTAATGAGGCCCTATATTGTCTCTGACATAATCTCCCCGAGCGGTCAAATTATAAAAAGACTGTCTCCCATGGTTGAAAGGCGTATCATCTCCAGAAAAACCGCAGCACAGGTTACTGACATATTAAAGACTGTTGTGGAGGAGGGCGGAACAGCCACAAAGGCATATATTCAGGGCAATCTTGTTGCAGGGAAAACAGGTACTGCCCAGATATTTGATCACAAGAAAAAGCGTTATTCCCGTGATAAACATATCAGTTCATTTGTAGGGGAGTCATACGGTGGGGTCGTTGCAGCGCCTGTGTTTAAAAATATTATTGAACATACCTTTGCATATATGAATGTACCAATGGAGAGAGATGAAAACCAGATTATCCTTGTCAGTAAATGATTCTTCAAAGCCTGTTAAAGGGCCTTGGAATAAAAAACACAACAGGACCATTAACTTCGGATATAAAGGGTATAGCCTATGACTCGAGATTAGTCGGACCGGGATTTGTATTTGTCGCTGTCAAAGGTTTTACATTTGACGGTCATGACTTTATAAAAGATGCAATAGACAGGGGGTCTGCAGCCATCGTTATGGAGTATGCAGTAGAGAAAACAGGCGCAATTGATCTTGCCTCACAGGGCAGGACCGCGTTTATCGAGGTTTCCGACAGCAGGGAAGCCCTGGCCCTCATATCGGCTGCTTATTACGGACACCCTTCCCGCCGAATGTCTTTAATCGGGATTACCGGTACAAACGGTAAAACAACAACAAGTTTTTTAACCAAAAGCATAATTGATGCAGGAGGCAATAGATCAGGATTGCTCGGCACCATCTGCTATATGACAGGAAAGCAGTCTCTGACATCAGTTAATACTACTCCGGAGTCACTTGATCTCCAGAGATACCTGAATGAAATGGCTGACAATAATATTACGTATGCGGTAGTAGAAGTTTCTTCTCATGCCATGACACTTAAAAGAATAGAAGGATGTGATTTCAATGTGGCTGCTTTTACCAATTTCACACAGGACCATCTGGATTTTCATGAAACAATGGATGCATATTTTCTGGCAAAAAGCGGAATGTTCTCTTATCTCAGGGATGGCGGGACCGCTGTGTTAAATGTGGACGATCCTGCACTCAGGCAGTTTGCAAAGACCCTCAAATGCAATGTGATAACATGCGGGATTGAGCAGGATGCGATGATACGGGCTGATAATATTGAGATTGGGGAAAAAAGTGTTCAGGACAGTGGTACTGCAGTGAAATACGGACTTGCATTTGATGTGAGCACTCCCGAAGGAAGGTTCAGTGTCCGGTCAAGACTGACAGGAAGAATGAATGTGCACAACATTCTGCTGTCAATAGGGATATCCCATGCACTTGGAATCAATGAAGAGGTGATCCGGAAGGGGATATCAGAGGCCATGCCTGTTAAAGGAAGGTTTGAAACCATAGAGAAGGGTCAGAATTTCCGGTGCATTATCGATTATGCCCATACAGAAGACGCATTGAAAAAAATTATTGAAGAAGCAAAGCTGATAACAGAAGGAAAAGTCATTACTGTATTTGGATGCGGGGGAGACAGGGACAGGTCAAAGAGACCTCTTATGGGGCATGTAGCTGATACATTAAGCGACCATATTGTGGTGAGCTCGGACAACCCCAGATCAGAAGATCCTGAAGAGATCATCAAAGATATTGTTAAGGGCATTGAGAGTGATGCCTACAGCATCATTCCTGACAGGGAAGAGGCGATCAGATATGCCGTATTAATGGCTGAGAAAGGGGACACGGTTCTTGTTGCCGGCAAGGGGCATGAGGATTATCAGGAAATAAAGGGAGTGAGACATCACTTCAGTGACAGGGAAGTGTTAATGAACATATTAAAAGAGATCGGTGAGTAGAATCTGTGTATAAATTATCTTTATTTTTTTTGTCATGCCCGAAGCCTGCCCCGGCAGTCAGTAAGCAGGGGCCAGTAATCGGGCATCCAGAAAATATTACAAAGACTGGATTCCCGCTCAAGGGCCTGCGGGAATGACGGCTCATTGTGTGGGTTTATTGACAGGCACTGGTCTGGATTACAAGAGAAGAGTAGCAATGACAGAGATGACAGTGGAAAAAATAATTAAGGCAACAGGCGGCGAACTTCTCATGGAAGGTGCAAAAACCTTCAGCGGTGTCTCGATCGATACCAGGACCATAAAGGGCGGGGATCTTTTTTTTGCCATAAGAGGTGAAAGGTTTGACGGTCATGATTTTCTCGAAGATGCGCTTGCAAAGGGAGCGGGAGCTGTTGTTGACACAAAACCAGGGACGCTTCCCCAGGGGAAAGTCCTTATAAATGTTGGAGATACACTCAGGTCTTTGCAGGACCTGGCACATTACCTGAGAGAGGAAAGGGACATCCCTGTTGTTGCTGTTACCGGGAGTAACGGCAAGACAACAACCAAGGAGATGCTGTACAGGATTCTTTCAGGAAAATATAAGACACTTAAGAATGACGGTAATCTGAACAACCATATTGGCCTGCCTTTAAGCCTGATGAAACTTGACCCTGCTGATGAAATGATAGTGCTTGAAATGGGCATGAATGCCGCTGGTGAGATCAGAAGACTTTGTGAAATAGCAAGACCCAGCCATGGAGTGATTACCAATGTTGGAGCAGCACATCTTGGTATGCTCGGCAGCTATGAAGCGGTCAGGGACGCAAAACTTGAAATTGTTGATGGCTTAAGCGTTGCTGTTGTCAATGCTGATGACAGGTTTTTAATCCAGGGATTCAGTGAAATCAGTGATTTTAAGGGACGTGTCATTACCTTTGCCCTGAAAAAGATCAACCATGATGACGGTTTATTAAATGCTGATGTTACCGCAGGGGATCTGAAAGCAACCGATAAAGGGAGCGATTTCCTGATTGAGATTGCAGGAAAAGGTGCTATACATGTCAGTCTGAAGGTGCATGGTCTGTTTAACATTTATAATGCTCTTGCAGCCTCTGCCGTGAGCTTTTCACTGGGCATGGAGATGGAAGATATAAAAGCCGGACTCGAAGACTACTCTGCCTTTCCCATGAGGTTTGAAATAACTGAAATAAATGGCATTACCATTATTAATGATTCCTACAATGCAAATCTTTCATCAACGAGAGAGTCGCTATTGGAACTGCTCCGGTTAGGATCCGGAGGCAGGAAAGTGGCTGTGCTGGGTGACATGCTTGAACTTGGGGTATTTACCGATGATTCCCACAGGGAGATCGGAAGGACAATAGTTGATATGGGAATTGATGTGTTTATTGCTGTTGGTGAAAAGATGGGGCTTGCTGCCGGAGAATGCATAAACAGCAGAGGTGTTCATAAGTTTCCCGATGTGTACTGTTTCAATGATTCTGAACATGCCGGAAGGGAAATCTCCGGGATAGTACAACAGATGGATACGGTATTGATAAAAGGGTCGCGTTCCATGACTATGGAAAAGATTATAAAGGACATGACAGATGCTGTATAAGTTTTTTTATTCATTTCAGGATATCTATTCACCATTTAATGTATTCAGATACATAACCTTCAGGGCTGCCCTTGCCGTGATTACTGCACTGCTCATTTCTTTTATTCTTGCCCCCTGGGTTATACAGAAAATGAGAAATCTCAGCATGACCCAGCATATAAGAGATGACGGTCCCAGGACACACCTTGATAAGACAGGTACCCCTACCATGGGCGGCGTACTTGTTATCCTGTCTGTGGTAACTTCTGTTGTGATGTGGGGGGACCTGAGCAATAAATTTATTCTGATCATGCTGCTTGCCATAACAGGATTTGGCATGATCGGACTTGTTGATGATTACCTCAAGGCTGTAAAGAAGAATTCAAAGGGACTGAAGGGGTGGTATAAATTCGGCGCCCAGATAGTTCTTGCGCTTATCATCGGATTCATGTTCTACCATGATCCTGAAGATCCATATATTGCAAATTTAAGCATTCCTTTTTTCAAGAGCTGGTTAATAGACCTTGGATGGTTTTATATACCCTTTTCGATACTTGTTATCGTTGGATCATCCAATGCAGTTAACCTGACTGACGGCATAGACGGTCTTGCCATAGGACTTGTCGGTATTGCCTGTCTTGCAAATGGCGCGCTTATATATATATCAGGACATGCAGGGTTTTCAAAATACCTGCATGTACTTTTCCTGCCCCGCGTCGGAGAGCTGACCGTATTCTGCGGGGCAATGTTCGGCGCTGCGCTGGGGTTTCTCTGGTACAACAGCCATCCTGCCGAGATCTTTATGGGAGATGTAGGTTCACTCGGCCTTGGAGGTTCACTCGGTACTCTTGCAGTCATATCAAAGCAGGAGATTGTTCTTGCACTGGTAGGAGGTATTTTTGTAATAGAGACCTTCTCGGTCATTATCCAGGTCATATCTTTTAAACTCACCGGGAAAAGAGTGTTCAAGATGGCGCCCATACACCACCACTTTGAAGAAAAGGGATGGCCTGAGCCAAAAGTCATTGTCAGGTTCTGGATTATAGGGATCATTCTGGCGCTGATGAGCCTTGCAACGCTGAAAGTAAGATAAAGAGGCGCTGATAGATATTGATGATAACTGTTGAAGATACATTAGAGACAGTGCAAATGACATTTAAAGATAAAAAAGTCCTGGTAGTCGGTCTGGCAAGAAGCGGAACAGGTGCGGCAAAGCTGCTTTCACATCTTGGTGCAAGGGTGACCGTCTCTGACAGTAAACCCCGGGAGATGCTGGAATCACAGATAAAAAATCTGCCGTCATCAGTTGATATCATCACGGGTGGGAACCCGCAGGAGAAGATCGCAGAGTCAGACATCATTATTATCAGTCCGGGAGTGCCGGCCCAGATTCCTCCTCTTATATACGCCCGGGACAAAGGGATACCCATAATAAGCGAAATTGAACTGGCGTATCAGATTATGAAATCAGTGACAACAATACCGTTTATTGGTATCACCGGTACAAATGGTAAATCTACGGTAACAACACTCGTTGACCTGATGCTGCAGAAGTCAGGTCATAGAACAATACTTGGCGGCAACATCGGTAATGCCTTAACAGAGGAAATTCAAAAGAACATTATTGTGGACGGTCAGATTTCTCCCGGGGCAGGGCCGGATTATATAGTCGCTGAAATTTCCAGTTTCCAGCTTGAGTCCATAAAAGAGTTCAGGCCAAAAATTTCCGCAATCCTTAATATATCCCCTGACCATCTGGACAGGTATGAAAGCATGGCAGATTACATGAATGCCAAGGCAGGAATATTTTCCAACCAGACTTCAGAGGATTACCTGATGCTCAGTGCTGATGATCCGCTGGTAACACAACTCAGACGTGAGAAGGTAGAAGTCAGAATTAATAGACCAGAGACACTGCTTTTCAGCACTAAAGAAATGGTCGAAGGAGTTTATCTGAAGGATGGAGTGATATGTGCCAATTCTTCCCACTTCCCGCATCCCTTTTCTCACTTCCCACTTATTGATGTTCATGATATTAAGATCAGGGGAGTACATAACATTGAAAATGCCATGGCTTCAACGTTAATTGCTTTAATGGCAGGAGCTAATCCTGAAGATGTAATATATGTCTTAAAAAGTTTTCCGGGACTGGAACACAGGCTGGAGTTTGTTAAAGAAGTACAGGGAATCACCTTTATTAATGATTCAAAGGGTACAAATACAGGCGCTGTTGCCAAATCCCTTGCGAGCTTTGAACATCTGATCCTTATTATGGGCGGCACTGACAAGGGAAGCGATTTTTCCATATTAAAGGAGGAGGTAAAAACAAAGGTGAAGACCCTGATTCTCATTGGTGAAGCAGCGGAAAAAATTGAGAACTCTCTTGGTGATGCAGCTGATACCTGTAAAGTTAAAGATTTGAAAGAGGCTGTTGAACTTTCATTATCAAAGGCGTCCAGCGGTGATACTGTGTTGCTTTCACCGGGATGTGCAAGCTTTGACATGTTTGAGAATTTTGAAGAAAGAGGACGTGAATTCAAAAGAGCGGTACATGAAATTACTGGGTAGCATGATGAGGATACATATATTCAGATCGGATGGATTGTATATGAGGGATATATATATATGATTGGCGGTATGAATCTTAAAGACACGCGCAGTATAATTCTGCCGGTAATCATACTGGTTTTTATAGGGACCTTGATGGTATATAGCTCGACCGCTCTTATTTCCATGAGAAAATACGATAACGGCTTTTATTATCTATGGAAGCATCTTTTTACCGTAATTGTAGGAACAGGAGCGATGTTAATACTTTCAGGGATTGATTTTCGAAAAATAAGGCCCCTCGTGTACGTGCTGCTGGGGGTGTCTCTGCTCATGCTGCTTTTTGTATTTATTCCGGGCATAGGGATTGAGGCAAACGGGGCGAGAAGGTGGCTCAGG
>CALZJD010000114.1 GCA_945787795.1 Thermodesulfovibrionia bacterium
AATATGATGATTAAAAATAATGAGAATAGATACCGTTCGTTAATTGATTCTACAGACACCTCAATATATTTAATAGACAGAAATTGTAATTATCTTTACATAAACGAGAAGCACAGAAAAAGAATAAAAGCAGATGAACACCAATATATAGGTCAGCCATTTCGTGCATTTCATTCTCAGAAAGAGACAGAATTATTTATTGAAAAAGCAGAGAAGGTGTTCAAAGCAGGTACGTCAATGCAATTTACCTATAAGAGCTTCAGGGAAAACAGATATTACCTTCAGACATTTAGTCCTGTTATGGGAAATGACAGCAAGCCAATAGCCATTACTGTTTTAAACAAAGATATTACTAAACTCAAACAGATGGAGGAAGAATTGAGGGCTTTATCGCTTAAAGATGACCTTACTGTCCTTTATAACAGGCGGGGATTTACCACATTGGCTGAGCAATATCTAAAATTGGCAAAGAGAGAAAAAAGAGGGTTCTTCGTGCTGTATGCAGACCTCGATAATTTAAAAGGGATTAACGATAAATATGGTCATCATGAGGGAGGTTATGCACTTATCCAGCTTGCAAACATTCTTACTGATAGTTTAAGGGAATCAGACATTATTGCCCGGCTTGGCGGAGATGAGTTTGCAGTCGTGCAAGTTTCATTTGATGAAGATAATATCGACATCATCATTTCCCGCATACAGGAAAAAATTGAGTCATATAATGCACTAAGCAACCGTGGTTACAATCTATCGCTTAGTGTGGGTACTTCATATTTCGACCCCGTACATCCCTGTTCCCTTGACCAGCTGTTGATTAAAGCAGATGAGGCGATGTATAAGCAGAAAAAGAATAAAAGGACTTCAGCTGAAAATCCCATACCTTCTTTCTCAAAGAAATAATCAATTCTCATATCTTCACAGGTTATTGCTTCTTACAGGTATTCTTAAACTCTATCTCTCATATGACTTATTACGAATAAGTCAGCAGTTTTTCTTCCGGCAGGCGTTTTTCTTTTTTTGTTTTATTACCCTTTTTATGACTGCATCTGTCTCTTATCTGTGTCAAGACCCCTTCTACGCCTTTGCAAAATAGTTCTATTTCTTCGTCAGTTAAGTGGTTATTTCTAGAGGATTTTCGTTTATTCATTTTCAGACCTCCATTAAGTTTTATTTTATCTTCGGGTTTACTACCCCATGGCTTGCAGGCTGTGCGACAATTGTCACCCTGAACTTGTTTCAGGATCTCAGCTTTATGCAACACATTGAAACTAAGAGATTCTGAAATAAATTCAGAATGACAGGGAAGCCAATTGTCGAATTGTCGTACAGCCTGCTTGCTAAGGGGTAGTTCATTATTGCTTAAATTAATCAACATATGTGATGAAAAAATGAAGAGAAAGTGAATAATGTATGAATATAATCCCTTTTTCAATGATAAAGCATGAGCCTGTTTCAGCTTATGCTCTCCAATGTTAAAGTCTCAAAAGTAAACATCGGAATATTTTCCATTTTTGTGTTATTATTTTTGCGTTGGGGACATGGGTGATCCTGTCAAATTATTTATTCATTGCATAAGGTTCAAATTACAGAAGTGAAATACACCGGAATCAGGAAGTGGCCTGAAGATGAAAGGCCCAGGGAAAGGCTTCTCAGGTACGGGGCCGGCTCTTTAAGCACCGCACAACTGCTGGCGATCATATTGAGGATTGGCGGAAAAGGCAAGAGTGCTATCCAGCTTGCAAGGGAGGTGCTTCAAAATTTTCACAGTCTGAAAGATATTGATGATGCCTCATTAGCTGAATTTTCAGACATCAAGGGCATGGGCAGCGCAAAGGTGTCTCAGATCAAGGCAGCATTTGAATTGGGAAAGAGACTCATACAGGACAGTAATGAATGGTCTACAGAAAACAGATCATTCACCAGCAGCAGAGACGTGTATGAATATTACAGGCCGAGTTTTTTTGGACTGAAAAAAGAAAAATTTCTCTGCGCATTACTTAATACAAAAAATTCTGTCGTTAAAGACATGGTGGTTTCTGAAGGCACGCTTACGTCTTCACTTGTTCATCCCAGGGAGGTGTTCAGGTATGCAATTAAAGAAGCTGCAGCTTCAGTTCTGTTTATTCACAATCATCCAAGCGGAGACACACATCCAAGCAAAGATGACATAACCATAACAAGGCGGCTGGTGGAGACAGGCAGGATCGTTGGGATCAATGTGCTGGACCATATCATTATATCTGATGGTACATATCTCAGCCTTAAGGAAAAAGGGTATATGAAGGAATAAGTAAATACAGCATAACTGCTTTATTTTTCAAAATAAATCGTAATTACCTGATTTTTTTGCGTGAATAGTCTAAAATGTCTTACCGAACCCGGATGAGTGGACTGAGAGTTTTTCACTATCCTTCAAATAACCATATGCTTCTTGTCGGTTAATGCGAAATTCAGGGTTTCAATCAACACAGATCTTAATATATCAATAAACGATGTAGCTTATAGTAATAGATTAATAATAACTTGATTTTTGGAGGCTACCATGTCAAAAGTGCAGAGGGCACTCATCAGCGTCTCGGATAAAGGCGGGATACTTGATTTTGCTAAAGAACTAAGCGGTCTTGGTGTTGAAATACTCTCAACAGGAGGGACTGCCAGGGCGTTAAAGGAATCCGGCATTGATGTAAAAGATGTATCAGAGCATACAGGTTTTCCTGAAATGATGGATGGCAGACTCAAAACACTTCACCCGAAAATTCATGGAGGGCTTCTCTACAGAAGAGATAATCCAAAGGACAAAGAAGAGACTGAAAAACACGGGATCCAGCCTATCGATATGGTAGTGGTCAACCTCTATCCCTTTGAACAGACTGTTTCAAAGCCTGATGTATCCTTTGATGATGCAATAGAGAATATTGATATTGGCGGCCCTACCATGATACGGGCTGCCGCAAAGAATTTTAAGGATGTTGCTGTTGTTGTAGATCCTGAAGATTATGGAAAGGTTCTTGATGAGATGAAGTCAGACGGCGGGGAAGTCAGATACAATACAAAACTATATCTTGCCAAGAAGGTATTTTCTCATACCGCGCAGTATGACACACTTATATCCAATTATCTCACTGCTCAGGGCGACTCATCAGAGACATTTCCTGAGAACTTCAATGCGACTTACAGAAAAATCTCAGATGTGAGATATGGGGAGAACCCTCACCAAAAGGCAGCCGTATACAGGGCGCCTCTCAATAATGGGCTCTCTCTTGTTGATGCAAAGATACTTCAAGGCAAAGCTATGTCCTATAATAACTATCTTGATTCAAGCGCTGTGATAGACCTTGCAAAGGAATATACAAAGATGCCCACGGCAGTAATAGTCAAGCATAACAATCCATGCGGCATTGCATCTGCCGATACGCTTAGCGAAGCGTACAAGATAGCTTTTGAAACAGACCCCGTCTCAGCCTTCGGAGGAGTGATACATCTCAATGGAACGGTTGATGAAGCCACGGCAAAAGAGATACTTGGCCTCTTCTGCGAGATAATAATAGCCCCGAGTTTTGATGATGCAGCTTTGAAGCTTCTTGGTGAGAAGCCAAATATACGGCTGCTTGAGCTTGATATTTCTAAAGAAGTTTCCGGTTTTGAGATGAGAAAAATCCAGGGGGGACTGCTTTTGCAGGAGAGAGACCTTGGCATGATCCAGGACCTCAAGGCATGCGAAGTAGTGACAAAGAGGGCTCCCAATGATGAGGAATATGCAGCAATGGCATATGCGTGGAGAGTGTGCAAGCATATGAAATCAAATGCTATTATTTACGCTTCACAGGACAGGACACTTGGAATTGGGTGCGGACAGACCAGCAGGGTGGACTCTGCACGACTGGCTGCGATGAAGGCAGCTAATTATAATATATCACTTAAAGGATCGGCTGTTGCATCCGATGCTTTTTTCCCTGCCAGGGACGGTATTGATGTTGTTGCTGAGGCCGGTGCAACAACTATTATTCAACCGGGAGGATCTATCAAGGACAAAGAGACCATTGCTGCCTGTGATGAACATGGCGTGGCCATGATCTTTACCGGTATGCGGCATTTCAGACATTAATTTATATTAAGTTACTGGTTATAGGTTATTAGTTATTTGTTTCGCAAGTTACGAACAACGAACAACGAATAACAAATAACAAATAACAAATAACAAATAACAAATAACAAATAACGGAATAGAGGGAGAGAAAAATGAAGGTTCTTGTTATTGGAGGAGGCGGGAGAGAACATGCCCTTGTCTGGAAGCTCAGGCAGAGTCCGAGAGTTGACAAGGTGTACTGTGCACCGGGAAATGCAGGGATTTCAGAGATTGCAGAATGTATTGATATCAGGAATGATAACTTCGAAGGGTTAATTGATTTTGTTAAATATAACTGGATTGATCTGACTGTAGTCGGTCCTGAAGCTCCTCTTTCGGAAGGAATAGTTGATGCCTTTGTTAAGGAAGAAAGAACAGTTTTCGGACCTGACAAGGCTGGCGCACAACTTGAAGGCAGCAAGCAGTTTGCAAAGGACTTTATGAAGAAATACGGTATTCCAACTGCTGAGTATAAGACGTTTTCATCCTATGTACAGGCAGAAGAGTATGTAAGACTGAAGGGCGCGCCTATAGTTGTAAAGGCTGATGGACTGGCAGCGGGCAAGGGAGTGATAGTCGCTGAAACAGTAGATGAAGCAATTGATGGCCTGAAACTGATAATGAAGGACAACGCATTCGGAGATGCCGGGAGCAAAGTGATTGTCGAACAGTGCCTTAAAGGCGAAGAGGCCTCATTCATGATACTCACTGATGGTAAAACAGTCGTTCCTCTTGCAACGTCCCAGGACCATAAACAGATTTTTGATGGGGACAAAGGCCCGAACACAGGCGGAATGGGCGCCTACAGTCCTGCTCCGATTGTTACAGATGAAATGAGCGCGGTGGTCATGAAGACAATAATTGATCCCATGATAAAAGGTCTTGAACGGGAGGGGATCAATTACAGGGGGGTCATATATGTAGGATTGATGATCTGTGACGGCAAGCCATATGTCCTTGAATATAATGTGCGGTTTGGAGATCCCGAAGCACAGCCAATACTGTCCAGGCTTGATTGCGATCTTTTTGATTTATTGAAAGCTACTGCTGAGGGAAGACTTGATGAAATTGATGTGAAGTGGAAAGAGGGCGCTTCAATCTGTATTGTACTTGCATCAAAAGGATATCCGGGATCATATCAAAAGGGAGATGCAATACAGGGACTTGATGCTTTTAAAAACAGTGATGATGTGGTTGTGTTCCATGCAGGCACGAGTTTTAACAATGGGGAAGTAGTTACTTCAGGAGGCCGCGTATTAGGGATAACCGCCCTGGGTGACGATATTAAGTCTGCACAGGCTAATGCTTACAAAGCGATTGAAAAAATCAACTTTGATGGAATGCAGTTCAGGAAAGATATCGGGAATAAAGCAATAAAAAATTAATTTCAAATTACAAATTACAAATTACAAATTCATAGTTAATTACTGGGAGTAAGAAATATGAAAGCAAAAGTATTAATCTTAATGGGGAGTGATTCTGATTTGCCTGTAATGGAGGGCACTGCCCTGGTTTTAAAGGAATTTAACATACCTTATAAAATGACTGTAGCATCGGCGCATAGAACGCCGGACAGGACATTGAAGCTTGTTAAGAGTTCTGAAAAAGAAGGGGTACAGATCATAATAGCTGGCGCAGGTTCTGCTGCTCATCTTGCAGGTGTTATTGCTTCGCACACTACATTGCCTGTAATAGGCATTCCGATAGATTCTTCTCCTTTAAAGGGGATTGACGCGCTTTACGCAACAGTACAGATGCCGCCGGGCATACCGGTCGCTACCATGGCGATTGGTAAAGCCGGTGCAAAAAATGCCGGGATTTATGCCGCGCAAATTCTTGGTCTTCAGGACAGCAGGATTGCAAAAGCCCTGAAGGACTACAAGAAAAAAATGGCGGCTGAAGTTGTTAAAAAGGCAAAGAAAGTGGAGAAGAAGTAAGTTCTTCCGCGTTTATAAATTTCCAAACATGTTCCGGAATAGAGCCTTTCTTTTTACCCTCACAAAGTGTATGTTACCTCATTCATGATTTTGCAATATGAAACTTCAGACATAAATATTTAAAGGGAATGTCGGTAAATGCCGAATATTATTAATAAAAGATACGTAATTGTTGTAAATATTGTATGTATATCTGCTAAGGATGTAAAAGGGGCATTGATGGTTATGTCAGGCCGTGATGAAGGATACGGATATATAGCCCGCAAGGGAAAAGATGACCTGTATGTACATTACAGTTCAGTTCTTTGCCATGAAAGTGACTGTGCCATTCATGAGGGTGACTCAGTATCATTTATTGTAGTACGGGGAAAACATGGTCTTCAGGCCCAGGATGTTATGGTCATCAAGCATACATATAATTAATTTCTTATACCAGCGTTCGCAGGAATGAAATCCTCAGGCAATTATTGCACCTAACATAGAGATAATCCATAGTTATTTATGTAAAATACTATGTCCCTGTTTCCAGGGCAGCTATTATTATATGTTTCAAGTTGTGAGTGCATTATGATAAAATGATGTTTAAATTCAGGACTAAGCATATCATCTTATAAAATCCAAGGAGGAAGTATGACAAAGAGAGTAAGTCTTATAGTGCTTGTTTTACTATGTATTTCGCTACTGATAACAGGATGTGTGGACAAGAAAAAAATCGATGAGGTTGCTGAGACACAGAAAGAGATGCTGACAGTATTAAAGAGTATAGAAGGTAAAATAGGAAACCTGGCCAAAGCGGCACCTGCAGCCGCACCAGGCAGGCCGACCATTGATTACAATAAAGTCCATAACCTGCCAATTGGCAGTTCAGCGATTAAGGGCGATAAAAATGCACCTGTTACCATTGTTGAATTTTCAGACTTTCAGTGTCCGTACTGCGCGCGTCTGCAGCCGACTTTAAATCAGGTCCTGGAGGCATATCCAAAAGATGTTAAGCTGGTATTCAAGGATTTTCCCCTGTCATTTCATAAGCAGGCAAAAAATGCTGCCAAGGCCGCCCGTGCAGCAGGAGAGCAGGGAAAATACTGGGAAATGCATGATCTGATATTTGAGAAATTCTCCACAGTAAATGAAGCGATGTTCAAGGAATTTGCAGGCAAACTTAACCTTGATATGAATAAATTCAACGCAGACTTCAGCAGCACCAAGTATGATAAGCTGATTGAGCAGGACATTAACCTGGGAAGGGCGGCCGGGGTATCAGGAACTCCTTCTCTATTCCTTAACGGCAAGAGGATGCAGAGAAGGTCTTTTGAAGATTTCAAAACTGCTATTGACGAAATATTGAAAAAGAAGTAATAAATCCAGTTTGTTTCAATGACGTACTGATGAGAGGCCGGGAATTATGCCCGGCCTTTTTTTATGTGCCATGTGACAGGTATTAGATATACGTAACAATTCATAAGATGTATATAATCTGGTTTAAAAAAAACGAGGATGTTGAAACCAGAGAGGGGGAGATATAAAAGGACAAGTTAAAGGGAGGGCCCTTCTTAGAATAAGACAGCGCTGAATTTTAAAATGTGATTTAAATCACGAAATCAGAATAGAATGTGGAAAATGAAACAGGGAGTAAGGATTGTTCAATCAGGAAGTGAGGATTTCCAGAAGCCTGTCAAACTCGTCCAGGGAATAATATTCGATTTCTATTCTTCCTTTTTTGTTTGACGTAGGGATTAAACGCACTTTTGTACCGAGACTGTGTATCATCCTTTCTTCCAGAGAGGCTATCTGGGGATCTTTAACGGCCTTTGCTGTGGAACGGGCTGCTCCTGATGATCCCTTTTTGCAAAGCGTCTCTGTCTCTCTTACACTCAGGCCCCTGCGAATTATCCTGGTTGCAATTTCAATCTGCAGCTTCTGGTTGTCGATCTGGAGCAGGGCTTTTGCATGGCCAATGCTTAAAGAACCCTCAGCAATCCATTTCCTGATGTTTGCCGGCAGTTTTAAAATCCTGATATAGTT
>CALZJD010000115.1 GCA_945787795.1 Thermodesulfovibrionia bacterium
ATAGAATATGAGGTATTAGAGATAAGCTTTGAATAGAACATTTAAGGCATCGGTTGTAGAGAACAAAATGCTGATCGACAACCATTATCTTATCACTCTCCGCCCTAAAGTAAAAATCAAAAAACCAAAACCCGGCAATTTTTTTATGGTCGCTGTAGATACCGGGCTTGATCCTCTGCTCAAAAGGCCTTTCAGTGTCCACAGATGGATTGATAATAACTTTCAGCTCTTATACAGAGTCGTTGGCAAGGGCACGAAAATTCTCAGCGAAAAGAAACCGGGGAATTCATTGGACATACTTGGACCACTTGGGAAGGGATTTCCTGCCCCCAAAAAAGAAAATCAGGTCATTCTTGTTGCAGGCGGACTTGGAATAGCGCCGATTTTTGCCATGGCAGAAAATATCAAAAAAAAGAACCCCCTGCTTTTTTACGGCACAAAAACAAAAAAAGACGTCATTCTTATTGACGAATTCAGGTCGCTGGGGATTGACCCAATAGTCTCAACTGATGACGGGTCCCAGGGAAGAAGAGGTAATATTGTTAATGTGTTAAAAAAATATTTAGCCCGCCACCCTTCACCCGTCACGTGTTACGTTCTATATGCCTGTGGACCTGAGATAATGCTTGAGGCCCTTTCTGATCTGGCATCTAAATTTAATATAAAAGGTTATTTTGCTATGGAGCAGAACATGGCATGTGGAATCGGTACATGCCTTGGCTGTGTTATAAAAACCAGAAAAGGACACAAACGTGTCTGTAAGGAAGGACCTGTATTTCCGATTGAGGAGATAGTATGGTAAAGAATGTCAAATGTCAAAATCCCTGCCTATCGGCAGGCAGGCAAATATCAAATCAATTCTTAATGATAAATAATAAAAGGCTGTCCTCCCTTAGCTTTTAATATAGCATTTAGTCATTTGGTATTCAATTGGCATTGGAGCTTTGAAATTTGAAATTTATTTATAAATTATGCCTAAAAAGAAAAACATAGACCTTAAGGTAAAAATCGGCAGTTTGAAATTAAAAAACCCTGTCATGACCGCTTCGGGCACATTCGGTTACGGAGATGAGTACGCCGAATTTGTTGATGTAAATAAACTGGGTGCTATTGTGGTGAAAGGTCTTTCTCTTAAACCGAAACAGGGTAATCCTCCTCCGAGAATTGTTGAGACACCCTCTGGAATGCTCAATGCAATCGGTCTTCAGAATATCGGAATCGACAATTTCATAAAGAATAAAATGCCCTTTCTCAGGGAATGCAAAACAAAAGTGATCGTAAATTTCTTTGGTGACTCCATTGATGAATATGTCATGGCAGCTGAGAAACTGAGCTCGGTCAAAGGTATTGATGCTCTTGAAATGAACATCTCCTGCCCCAACAAGCAGGCAGGATGGATCGTCTTTGGCACCGATCCGAACGTAACAGGCAGGGTCGTGCGTGCTGTCCGCAAATCCACAAAGCTTCCCTTAATAGTGAAGCTTTCCCCTAACGTCACTGATATTTCCCATATGGCACAGATATCAGAGGATGCAGGGGCCGATGCCCTTTCATTAATCAATACGTTGTCAGGAATGGCCATTGACATTCAGTCGAGAAAACCCAGGCTGGCAAATATAACAGGGGGACTGTCCGGGCCAGCCATTAAACCTGTAGCATTACGAATGGTATGGGAATGTTTCAGAAAAGTTAAAATACCAATTATCGGAATGGGTGGTATAATATCCTCCGATGATGCAATAGAGTTTATCCTTGCAGGCGCCAGCGCTGTTGCTGTGGGTACTGCAAATTTCATTAATCCCGCTATTACTGAAGATATTATCAGGGGGATTAAGAGGTATATGACTAATGGAGGAGTAAGTTCCATAAAAGATATTACAGGGTCAATTAAATGCTAGACAGCCCAATCATCACATTAACAACAGATTTTGGACTGAAAGACCCATTTGCAGGTCTGATGAAAGGTGTCATCCTCGGTATCAATCCAAAAGCAATGATAACAGATATTACCCATCATATTGAACGACATAATATATTTGAAGCATCGCAGGCACTATCGATGAGTTATCATTTTTTCCCTCCGACAACCATTCACCTGGCCGTTGTAGATCCCGGAGTTGGAGGCAAAAGAAGGCCAATCCTTGTTGCAACAGACAGTCATTATTTCATAGGACCTGATAATGGTATTTTTACTCCCGTGTTCAGGAAAACAGAAGACCAGTATTTAAAAGTCTTTCACATTACTGCATCACATTATTTTCTGCCTATGAGCGGTTCCACATTTCACGGAAGAGACATCTTTGCCCCGGTCGCTGCCTGGCTCTCGAAAGGCGTTGACTCTTATAAATTCGGTGAGGAAATTAAGGATTATGTCACAATATCCTTTCCAGAAACAGAAATTTCTGAAGGGGCCATATCCGGCGAAGTTGTTTCAATTGATTATTTTGGTAATGCCATAACCAATATAACCAGAGAAGAAATGTCAATACTCACCTCCATGGACTCCTGTGATAAGTTCAGAATTCATTACAACGATAACCTTATGCCTCTTGTAAAATTTTATTCTGAAAATGAATCATCAGCTGCGTCTGCAATAATCAACAGTTTTGGACATCTTGAGATCTTTGTTTACAGGGAGAATGCATGTCACAGGCTGAATATCAGAATAGGAGACAAAGTAAGCGTTAAGCTTGCCTGAGAAGAATGAGAATATTACTGATCGGAAATTTTGCCCCTCCCTATGAAGAAGAAAGTCTTCATAATCTTTCTTTCATGAAAAAACTCGAATCCGATGGTCATGAATGTACGGTCATTAATACTTCTGAACATTCTGCCACTGATAATAAATTTATCGAGTCCAGGAGCTATATACATTTTTCGTTTACACTATTAAGCGCCTGCAGGAATCAGGATGTTGTCCATTTCTTTACAAAGGGTTATCTCAGGCTTGGACTATTAAAACTCATGACCTCAATACTTGTCGGCACTCTTTACAGGGCCAGAACATTCATAACAATCCATTCAGAGTTATTTTCAATTGCCGGACAGATGAGAAGCCCGGTTGGAGGAAGGCAGACGCTTTTTACCGCATTTACTGTGGCCGGTAAAATTATTTGCGCGGATAAGGACACATATGATGTTGCGGCCATGTATATGAAAAAGTCCAACTTTGAACTGATCCCTTCTTTTATTCATTTTCCTGACGATACAATTGAAGTCGGATCAGCTTTGCTGGAAAAACTTGAACCCATAAAAAAAATTATCGTCTTCTCCAATGTCCAATACCCCTCTTTTACTTTTGATATCCTTGACAAGTTCCTGACGGACTATCCTCTTCCTTCTGATACGGCAATTGTTGCTGCTGTTACTGAGAAACCGACATCAAAAATGAAGCACCTTCTTGAGGAGGAAGGAAAAAGCATAGGAGAAAACCTTCATCTCATTGATGCTGATGACCTCAATGCAGTGATGGCTGCACATTCCAGAGCAGATATTATACTGCGCCCCATGAGCTGCGACGGAACAACTTTTTTTAAAAGCTTTGCTATTTCTGTCAAGAAGACCCTTCGCTCAGGAAGTTATTTATATTTTCCTAATGGATTACTGTTCGTTAAAGAGGGAGACACTACAGAGATGTGCGCTTGCATTATAAACACTTTGCTTTGCGTGGAAACAGGCAAGCTTCCTGAGATAAAAGACAAGGATTCTTATGCAAGGATTGTGAATCTCTATCTGGGAAAAGACTGATTCAATCCTCAAACAGCTCTGGCATTCTCTCCTTCGCCAGTTTCAGCTTCTGGTCAAATTCAAGATCTGATTTACCCAGATACCTGGACACCATTCTTGAAAGCGTGGGCTTCCAATTGCCAATTACTGTTCTGTATATCCAGCGAGGCCTGTAATTCAGTGACCTCATGGTGATGAACAGAAACACAGCCGGCTCAATCGCCCTTTTAACTATGAAATATATCATTTTCAACGTCATATCATGATGTGGCTTTCTTATTTCCCCGGAACGGTTGAGCCATTTTATAATAAATCGCGGCATGTTTGGGGTTACACTCAGAAGTTTGTTTTCATAGGTCTCATCTATTTGCAGGAGATACCTGTAGAGATACGCATCAGGTTCTACAATACTGTCTTTGGCCGCCCTGGCAGCAAGCGGGGTTCCGGGAAAGAACGTCAGATGGGCCAGGGAACATATATAGGGTTTTTTCAGTGAAGCCATTGCATTGATAGTTGTCATCATGTCTTCTTCGGTCTCGTAAGGATTATCAACTATCATTTCATAAAAAGGCGCAGTATTGGTCTCTGATATGACTTCTGCCGCAGCTTTAACAGAATCAAACTTTATCCTTCTATCATACACCTCGATGTTGACCCTGTCGCAGCCGCTCTGTATACCCATTACTATCCAGCACAGTCCGGCGTCCTTTAGCATCAGCATTTTTTCCCTGTCCATCATGGAAGGGATAACACGGACGATAAAGGGCAGCTTTATATATCTTTTATATTCCCTGCAGAACTCTTCTATCCATTCACTATTGTGAGTAAAAAAACAGTCGTCCTGAAAGTTCATATACAAAACAAAGGGGTTTTTGATGACCTCCCTCATCTCTTCAATGACATCTGCTACGGAACGCTCCCTTACTTTTCTTCCATATACCTTTACAAATGCAGCATTGCCGCAGTAGGAGCATGTAAAGGGACATCCCCTGGTGGAAATCAGCATATGACATGTGCCGCCGTACAGGGCATACTGGCGAAAGAGATTTTCATATCTTGAAAAGTTATACATTCTGCCATTGTGAAATCCATAAAAATATGCCGGCAGATACTCCTGCATGGGAAGCCTGTCCAGCTCCATTTCAGGTGGAGAATCAGGCTGCCTAATAATCGTGTCATTATTCCTACTCCATAACCCGGGCAATTCAGCCAGCGCGCCCTGTTTAGCTCCAAGGTGTTCCATCAGGGACACCATTACGTGTTCTCCCTCGCCGGTGCATACATAGTCAGCATATTTGATACATTCTTCCGGTTTGATAAGTGCATGGACACCGCCCCAGACTATAGGCACATCAAAAGAGCTTCTTAAAAGCCTTGTGAGATTTTTGGCCGGATAAAACTCAATTGACATAAGGCTGATGCCGATCAGGTCCGGTTTAATTTCCGTGACAAACTTCTCAATTTCAGGATGCAGCTCTGCTTCAAGATAACCCGGGAGAAACAGGATTTTTACGTCATGCCCATGGGCCTTTGCATTTGCAGCAATGTACTTAAGTCCTGTTACATATGCATTGGACTGTAGGGATATAAGAAGCAGTTTCATAGGTTCAATTTTATACGTTAATAAATAATTCAGACTCCCGACAAGCGGGAGTGACAACATTTATAGCTGTCATTCCAGTTTGTCTGGAATCTTCCTTGGCTTTTCAAATAGCTCAGGCATCTGCTTCCGGGCTAGCTCAAGCTTTCTGTCAAACTCCATGTCCCCTTTGCCGAGGAAATTAAAAAGCACCTTGGCAAGCGCTGACTTCCAGTTACCGGTTAAAGTACGTACCGTCCAGTTAATATTAAACTTTAATCCCCTGGCAAGAACATAGAAAAAAACAATGGGCTCTATCGTACGCTTGACAGTAAAGGAAAGAGAGTCTGTCAGAAATATATGAAATTGATTGCGTGCTGTATCAGGTCTATTCAGGTACCTGATCAAACTTCGGGGAACATATGGCGTCAGATAAAGAAGCTTGTTAAAATAGGTATTGTCTATCTTGACCATGTACCTGGTCAGGTATGCCTCGGGATCAATAATCTTCTCTTCAAGGGCCCTTTGCGTCAATAGCGTTCCGGGGAAAAATGTCAGATGGGCAAGTGAAATAGTGTAAGGCCGTTTTAGTCTTGACATGGCATCAATACCATCCATCTGGTCCTGTTCCGTCTCATAGGGATTATCAACAATCATTTCATAATAGGGAGCTGCCCCGCTTTCAGACAATACTTCGGCGGCCTTTATAACAGAATCAAACTTGACCTTCCTGTTATAGATCTCAAAATTCACGCGATCACTTCCGCTCTGGACCCCCATAATGACGAGGCTCATCCCTGCTTCTCTCAGCATAAACAGCTTTTCCCTGTCAAGCACGCCCGGAAATACACGCACCATAAAAGGGAGATTAATATGCCTTTTATATTCTTCACTGAACTGCTTCATCCA
>CALZJD010000116.1 GCA_945787795.1 Thermodesulfovibrionia bacterium
GATATTGAAAGTTACAGGAGCAAAGCCGGGTGATACCCTTATTCTTACAAAAAGACTTGGAACAGGAATTCTTACCTCTGCTGCCAAAAAGACCAGGGTAGGGAAACCGTACTTAAAAGATGTTATTGACTCTATGTTGACACTAAACAAATCAGCAGCAAAAGCCGCTGTATCAGCTGGAGCACATGCTGCAACAGATGTGACCGGGTTCGGTCTTCTGGGACACGGGATGAACATTGCAAAGAGTTCAAAAGTGACCCTGGTCATAGAGAGTCAAAAGGTACCGTTCATGAAAAAAGTAAAGGAGCTTGCAGATACCGGAGCCGTTCCAAAAGGGGCAAGAAACAACCTGGATTATTGCAGCACACATACAGGTTTTGCAGAGACTATTTCACATGGGGAGAGACTGGCCCTTGCAGACCCCCAGACTTCAGGCGGACTGCTGATATCTCTGCCGCCCGGGGGACTAAAGAAATTTGATCAGGTCGCAAAAAAGGGGGACATGCCTTACTGGGTAATTGGTGAAGTTGCCAAAGGCAGGGGTAAAATAATTGTCAGGTAGACATATTGCCACTTCATACATGAACTGTCACATCTATTGTAATGCATATGTATAAATATCAAAATCTGCATTCCTTCATATAAATTATCTTCATGCAAAACCAGCAGGATACAGAATCAACTATCAGGATGATAGCCGATTATATGGAGAACGGCTATCTTGAGAATATTATTGATATGTTGGTGATGAGCGAATGGGTGTAAGAATCGGTACGTTTGCCCTTGTTGAGAACCTTGTGGATGTGAAAGACAACAACCTTCCTGCATCAATCCCCGGTATAGCTTCGCTGTTAAAAAATCCAAACATTACCATAAGGGGCGATGCCGCCCATTTGCTCGGGATAATCGGCCATAGAGATGCCCTGCCTTATCTTGAAATTGCCCTGGATGATGAAAATGAGCTGGTCAGGGAAAATGTCAGTGAAGCTATTGAAGAAATAAAAAGTGGCAGTTAACTAATGAGAAAGATGTGATAGTCACTAAAAGCATTTATATTTATTGTAAATACATTCAATGACTCAGTCCTGCCAAATGACAAATACCAAAGCTCAAATGCCAAATGAATGTCAAAAAAATAAAATTATAAAATATGACTCTTAAACGTTACAGACGGCCATGATTTATTACTGACAATATTGATATGTGATACTCATGATATGCTGATCCGAAGGATGATTTGACATTATATCATTTGGGCTTGATTTGATATTGGGGCTTTGAAATTTGTCATTGATACACAAATAAGCATGAAAATGTTTACATGTTTAATAAGTGTATTTAGTGTTCAGGGCAAAGACTCATTCAGGGCTTCCTCATTTGCCTCTGCCGGAGCTGCTGAGCCCTGTTTCTGGGGATTCATTAACCAGATAAGACCAAATGCACTTTCCTGGTATATCTTTACAAGTCCGAGCCTGACAACTTCAAGCACCGCGAGAAATGTCACCAGTAACGTTACCTTTGTAAACCCTTCATCAAAGAGGTCCTCAAACCGAATGCCATCTACGTTTTCAATTCGTTCAATAATATGATTGATTTTGTCTGCTACGGTAAGCGTCTCACGGGTAATCTCAAGGTTTTGCTCCGGGGCCTTTTCAAGCATCTTTTGAAAGGCCGATATAAGATCAAACACATTTGCTTCAAAAAGCACGGGCTCCGGCTCAAATTCAAACTCGTTTTTGTCAGGCAGGCCCCTGTGAAAGACATTTTTCCATATTTCTTCCCTTTTTCTGAGACTCAATGAGGATTCCTTATACGTCTGATACTCCATCAACCTTTTGACCAGTTCTGATCTGGGATCTTCTTCAGGTTTTTCAGCTTCTTCTATAGCAGGGGGAAGAAGGGTCCTGGACTTTATATGTATAAGGGTGGCTGCCATTACCAGGAACTCACCTGCTATCTCAAGGTCAAGCTCCTTCATAAGTTCTATATACACCATATACTGGTGGGTAATCTCTACTATGGGAATATCATAAATGTCTATCTTGTTCTCTTTAATCAGGTGAAGAAGAAGATCAAGTGGGCCTTCGAAAACAGGGAGTTTGAAGTGAAAACCGTTTATTGACTCAGAATCAATTTCCGAGCCTGGCAGGAGTGTTTCGCCGCTCTCTTTTAGTTCGTTTTGAGACGTTATCGTCTCTTCAAGTACTTCCGGCATCAGGAAATATTATAACATTAGATATACATATTGCAAGTATAAATCAACTCATATATCATATTACGATATTTTTCAGTTGATTGAATCATAACTTTTTGATATGATTTGTAATGATATGCTCTTACAATAATTCAGTTGCTTTTTATTATTGCGGACATTATAGTACTAGGGTCCGAATTTTTATAGTGTGCAAGGAGGAATGAATAATGGATAAAATAAAAATAGCTCTTGCTGGAATAGGTAACTGTACAAGTTCATTGCTCCAGGGTATTGAGCACTACAAATCAAAAAATAGCACGGATGCAACCGGACTGATGCACTGGGACATTGGAGGCTACAGACCGTTTGATATCGAAGTCGTTGCTGCTTTTGATATTGACAGGAGAAAAGTAGGTAAGGATGTAAACGAGGCAATTTTTTCACTGCCCAACAACACAACTGTTTTTTGCGGCGACCTGCCGGCAACAGGAGTAAAAGTCAAAATGGGAAAAATCCTTGATGGTTTTTCCGAGCACATGAGCAGTTATGAAGATAAATACACCTTTGTATTAAGTGAAGACAAGGAGCCGTCTAAGCAGGAGGTCGTTAATCAACTAGTATCGTCAGGAGCTGAAATGCTCCTTAATTATCTGCCTGTGGGCTCGGAAGAGGCCACACGCTTCTACGCAGATTGTGCCCTTGAGGCAGGCATAGGATTTATAAACAACATGCCTGTTTTCATCGCAAGCAATCCTGAATGGGCAGCCAGGTTCAAAAAGAAAAATCTCCCTATTATCGGCGATGATATCAAGGCACAGCTCGGAGCAACAATCACACACAGGACTCTTGCCGATTTGTTCAAGAAAAGGGGCGTGAAGATCGAAAGGACATATCAGCTCAATACAGGCGGCAACACAGACTTTCTGAATATGTTAAACAGACACAGGCTGGCCTCAAAAAAGGTGTCCAAGACCGAAGCGGTCCAGTCGATCCTTGACACAAAGCTTGATCCTGATAACATCCATATCGGACCAAGTGATTATGTCCCGTGGCAGAAGGACAACAAGCTCTGTTTCATCCGCATGGAAGGGAAACTCTTCGGTGATGTGCCGATGAACATTGAACTCCGGCTTTCTGTAGAGGACTCTCCAAATTCTGCAGGTGTGTCCATAGATGCAATCAGGTGCTGTAAACTTGCATTAATTCGAGGCAAGGGGGGCGTGCTCTATTCACCTTCCGCCTACTTTATGAAACATCCTCCAAGACAATTTCCCGATGATATTGCTTATAAAATGACCGAGGAGTTCATTGCCGGCCAGGACATCGAGGGCTCTCATATTGCCGGTGACAACGGCGACAAGACAGACCATAAAGTATCTGACGAAGTTATAGCCAAATAAACGTTATTATCCGGGGGACATATCATCATCAATCTACGTGATATCTTTGTTACCGGTTTTTTTATTGTTTCATTCTTGCCCTGATTGATTTTATATACCCGGTACGTAAATGAGTAACCGGTTATATTCTGATGTACAATTAAATTAAAAAAAATATGCTACAATGGCTGGTATATCCACTTTATTCATAGAGATAAAACAAAGGCTGTCTGCCTTTAGCATACATAAAATATCATCATAAGGAGAAAGACAATATGGTTAGCTACAAGGATCTGGGACTAGTCAACACGAAGGAGATGTTTAAAAAAGCAATGGAGGGCAAATATGCCGTCCCGGCCTATAACTTTAATAATATGGAACAGATGCAGGCGATCATACAGGCATGCGTTGAGACAAAATCACCTGTCATCCTGCAGGTTTCATCAGGCGCCCGAAAATATGCAAATTCAACGCTTCTCAGAAATATGGCTAAAGGCGCTGTTGAGTATGCAAAAGAGCTCGGATATTCAATACCCATAGCGCTGCACCTTGATCACGGCGATACCTTTGAATTATGCAAGGACTGTGTAGATAACGGGTTCTCTTCGGTCATGATCGACGGGTCCCATCACTCCTTTGAAGATAATATCGCCCTTACCAAAAAGGTCGTTGAGTATGCCCACCAGCATGATGTAACCGTGGAGGGAGAGCTGGGACAGCTCGCAGGTGTTGAAGATGATGTGTCCGCGGAAAAATCCACATACACAAAACCTGAAGAGGTCATAGAATTTGTTAACAAAACAGGGGTAGACAGCCTTGCAATTTCTATCGGCACCTCACATGGTGCTAACAAGTTCACGCCCGAGCAGTGCACGAGAAACGATGAAGGATTTCTTGTGCCGCCCCCTCTCAGATTTGACATCCTTGAGGAGATCGAAAAACAGCTCCCCGGCTTTGTTATTGTGCTGCATGGCTCATCTTCCGTTCCCCAGGACATCGTCAAGATCATCAATGATCATGGTGGAGCATTAAAAGATGCTATCGGTATTCCTGAAGACCAGCTCAGAAGGGCAGCACAGTCTGCCGTATGCAAAATCAATATCGATTCTGACGGAAGACTGGCCATGACTGCTGCCGTGAGAAAAGTCTTTGTTGAAAAACCTGCTGAATTTGACCCAAGAAAATTCCTTGGCCCGGCAAGGGACGCACTCAAAGAGCTATATAAACATAAAAATATTAACGTGCTTGGATCCGCTGAAAAGGCGTAATTTTAACAAAATGGGCTGTCAGCTATAAGCAATCGGCATAAAAACTAAAAAAAGGGGCGAGAAATAATCGCCCCTTTTATAGTTTTAAGGCACGTAATATCCCTATCGATCACATCACATTACTAACTTCTTGCCAAATAATTTATAATTACTTAAAATTCAACTAAATAAATCCCGTATCCAAAGGATAATCCATGAGCAAACGACTTGCAATTGTAGTAGGAGGCGGACCTGCCCCAGGCATCAACGGCGTCATTAGTGCTGCAACAGTTGAGGCAGTGAATAGAGGATTGGACGTTGTCGGCATCATGGATGGGTTTAAATGGCTCTTTCGTGGTGACACAAGCAAGATAATTAAATTAACTCACAAAAATGCATGGCCTGTGCACAGAAAGGGAGGTTCTATTTTGAGGATCTCAAGGGACTTTCCTGATGATCCGAAAAAGGCATTCAATGTCATGATAACAGCCCTGAAGAAATTAAAAATAAATTATCTCATTACTATCGGAGGTGACGGCACCTCCTATGTTGCAAGAGAAATTGAAAAGAGGACAAAAGGAGCAATTTCAATAGTCCACGTTCCGAAGACCATTGATAATGATCTGCCCCTGCCCGGCGGGGCACCGACCTTTGGATTTGAGACTGCCCGGCACTGGGGAACCGAGATTGTTGAAAATATTATTGAAGATGCACGCTCCACAGGAAGATGGTATTTTATAACAACCATGGGGCGGCATACCGGTCACCTTACGCTCGGCATTGGAAAGGCAGCAGGAGCAACGCTGACTCTGATACCGGAAGAATTCAGGGAAAAAACATTAAAGTTTTCAAAAGTGGCTGACATCCTTGAGAGCTCTATTCTTAAGCGGCTGTCACAGGGCTACACATACGGTGTCGCCCTCCTTGCTGAAGGTCTCTCAGGCAGGATGGACATAAAAGATCTGGCACGCTATGAAATGCTTGAAAACGATGAGAGGGGGTTACTGAGATTATCTGAAATTCAGCTCGGAAGAATTATGCAGCATGTTGTTCATAACCAACTGATTACCCGGGGACTGAATGTGAAAATCGTTCACAAAACCATAGGGTATGAATTAAGGGCGGCAAAACCCATTCCCTTTGATGCAGAGTATACCAGGAATCTTGGATATAGTGCGGTTAAACATCTATTAAAGGGAAAGTCCGGCGCTCTGATCAGTTTTTACGAAGGCAAGTTAAAACCAATTCCATTGAAAAAAATAATTGATCCGTCAACGCAGCGGACCCGGGTCAGATATGTCAATATTAATGCCGATCCCTTCATCGTTGGAAGGCAGTATATGATAAGGCTGGAAGAAGAGGACTTCAATCCTCCTGCCATCACCAGGATGGCAAAAATCGCTAAAATGACTGCTGCTGAGTTCAGGGACAGGTTTGAGTATCTGGTGTAATAAAAAAGAAAGTAATAAATTTAAAATCAAAATGTAAAATTACGGAATATGTTTACAATATACAATAGTTGATAATACGATAATTTTGATTTTTTATATCTGTTTTTGTCACATCGCCCTGTCAATTGATCTATGTTCTTCACGCAGTAAAGGCTTAAAATCTACCGGCTTGCGGCCGAAGCACGTTCCCAGACTCTCAAACAATGACAGCTCCTCAATATCCACTTCCCGTCTCTTAATGGCTGCTGCCGTAGACATATACAGAATCTCATGCCCCTCAACACCGGTAACAGTATTGCCAACTTTCCCCTGAGTAAGGAGAATGACAGCGCCGGCCCCTGCCTTGTATCCAAAATTAACATCATAGGCTGATGAATGGCCTGATCTCACAAGATGCCCCGGGGTGACCTCTCTTGCTTCAGGTATATTGTAT
>CALZJD010000117.1 GCA_945787795.1 Thermodesulfovibrionia bacterium
ATCATACTCAACCTGTCATTCGATCATCATTCGATCAGCAAGACCGCAGACATGTTTAAAAAACTTGCAGAAAATACACAGGACATGATCATTATAAATAGTGACGACAGAAATCTTGATGGTATTTCTGAAAAGGACGCCCTCACCTTTTCCATATACAATGCATCAGATTACAGGGCCGAACAAATTTCCATGCAGCCATTACACTCAGAGTTTACCGTTCGCAATACCAGGTTCAACCTGTCTCTCCCGGGTGAGCACAATATGTACAATGCCCTTTCATGCATTTCCTTTCTTTCAGAAATTGGAATTCCCATTATTGACATAGCTTCGGTGCTTCCGGAATTTACTGGTATAGACAGAAGGTTTGACATACACCTGCATAAAGGGGAAACATTTGTTATTGACGATTATGCGCACAACCCCCATAAAATAAAATACATGATGAAGACCGTACAAAAGCTGAGCAACAAAATATGTTTTATATTTCAGCCCCATGGATTTGGTCCGACAAGAATGATGAAAAAAGAATATATCGAGACCTTTGTTGACAGTCTCCGTGATAGTGACCACCTCGTACTGCTGCCGATATATTATGCGGGAGGAACAGCAGGCAAAGATATATCAAGTGAAGACATTGCAGATGAAATCATGGCGCGGAGAAAATCAGCAGAAGTCATTCAAAAAAGAGATGATATTTTAAATATGGCAAAAGACTTCAGAAACTTTATTGTTTTCGGAGCAAGAGATGAGACGCTTTCGAATTTTGCAGAAAAACTTGCAGGGGCTTTAATTAAGCTCTTTCATCTTTACTTCCCTGCCAATAGACATCTCATAAAATTTTTCCAGGTCTTCAACTCTTGACTTAATTTCCTCTTCCATTTTCTTGCGGTCTGTTATATCTTCGCAAGTCGTAACAATGCCGACTGGTTCACCATTTTCATTTGTGACAACATCAGACATTAAATGAACAGGGAATGTACTTCCATCTTTCTTCCTGTTTATTGCGTCCCTCTTCCATCGTTTCATGGCATGGATCCTGTCTCTGGACATAGGCTTCCAGTTATCATTAGGGGCAAACAGTTTAACGCTTTTTCCCTCCAGGGTATCGCCTGTATATCCATGCATCGCCAGATCAGCAGGATTGATATAAAGAATATTCCCCTTTAGATCGGTGATGGTTACCCCTATCTGCATCGTCTCAAGGGCTTTTTCAAATGACCTCAGAGTTTTTAAAGCCTGCTCGTACTCGGTATACAGATGCTGAAGCTTCTTGGCCCATTTGCGCAATTCTACCAGCTCAGAGACAAGCTGCTCCTTGCTCTTCTCTTCGTCTTTAACAATCATTACTAATTAATTCGGAATATTCCTATACTCTCTTTAGCTCATTTTGTATGGATAATGTTAAAGAATGAACTTCTAAAAAATTAAAAGGGGTCCAGGATTCAAGGGGCCAAGCCTACCTGCCGGTAGGCAAGGGTTCAAGTGAAAGGAAAAATAAAAAAGAAAAATATTAACCTGCTGCGGTTAAAAAATCTTTACCTTTGATCTTTTATCTTTTTTTTGATCTGTTACTCGCCCCCTTAACCCCTTGACCCCTTTTTTAACGTTACTCAACCATCTCCAGAGCAACTCTCACTTCGATCCTGCTTTCATCACGGATTATCCCGAGAACAACTTCATCCCCTACACGATACCTGTCAAACGCATTTAAAAGGTCATCAAATGACAATACCGTGATGCTGTTTACTGATTCAATGATATCTCCCAGAATTATTTCATTACCTATTCTTCTTGTACCTCTGAGCCCTGCCTTTTCTGCAGCGCTGTCAGGCTGGATATTAATCAATAACACACCCTTGACTCCAAGACGATCTGCTATCTGCCTGTTTGCTATTGTTACCCCTATGCCGGGCTTCATGGACCTTCCGTATTTAATGAGTTCAGGCACTGTCCGGTTAACAATATTTACCGGGACGGCAAAACCTATACCGGCACTTGCTCCTGACGGGCTGTAAATTGCAGTATTTATGCCTATAAGCCTGCCTGCACTGTCAAGCAGGGGACCTCCGGAATTGCCCGGATTAATCGCTGCATCAGTCTGGATTACTCCCTGAATCGTCCGGCCCGATACAGACTTGATTTCCCTTCCAAGAGCACTTACAATTCCTGTTGTCATGGTCTGATCAAGACCAAAGGGGTTGCCAATGGCAAAGACCTTCTGACCTACCCTGAGATTTCCTGACTCTCCGACCATTATTGGTTGGAGTTTGTCAGAAGGCGCTGATATCTGAAGAACAGCCAGGTCCTTATCAGGGGAGACACCAACAACCGTGCCCTTCCAGGTAGAATGATCAGCCAGGGTCACCTCAAGCCGGTTAGCATCTTCAATAACATGATAGTTGGTAACTATTCTCCCGTCCCTGTCCCATATGAATCCTGATCCTGTGCCCTGAGGAATCTCATACACATTCAGGCTGAACAGGCTTCTCCTCAGCTCGATACTCGTTATATATACAACCGATGCAGCAGTGGCCTCAAACAGTCCGATCGTATTCTGCTCATCATCTGCGAGGTTCCCCCTGGCAGTTACCGGCCTTGGCTCTGCTTCAGGATCATAAAGACTTCTGGGTGATGACAGGTACCAGAGAACAGCGGCAACGGCAGCGAGAATTATGAGCAGCCTTAACAGATTGCCTTTCTTTTCATTCTGATTATCGTAAGACGAATTCATTTTAATTAATTACTGTTCTGTTATTTATTTAGACTCTATTGATTTTTGTGTGGGTACATATTCAGCATTCACCATACGGTAGCAGTCATTCCCGATCAACAGACCTCGGGAATGACGGAAAAACATAGTCCTCCATACTATTTCCTGATAAGCCTTAATTTAACTTATCTGATACATGATAAATTAACTGGCAATCCGAATCATACTTTACGAATGCGGTCTAAACTTCACATAATCATTCCAGTAATTGAATAAATCCTTTGTCGCATATAAATCCCCTACACAATATTTCGCGATATCCAGATACTGCCCCTGTTTAAAAAGATCACTGACCTCATATCCTGTCACGCCCTCTTCTTTCGGACTTTTAATTCCAAAAGCCCTGCACCACATATGAAGACTGAACTTTCTCCTGACTGCGCCGTAAAAAGTGAGCAGGTCAAGCAGGTCTGCATGTGAGAGATTATACCGGTTCGGCATAAGGTCTTTTGTCGGTTTAATTTTGTGAAAGGCCGACCTGATCAGGAGAAAAGGCGCATCAAAGCTTCTGCCGTTAAATGTAATGAACTGGTCATAATGCCTGACCGTATCCCAGAATCTGGTCAGGATTCCCTCTTCTGTATCAGCAGTGTACTCAATACCCTCTTCTTCAAGGTCCTCCTGAGGAGTATCGGGCGACCGGTAATACACAACTCCCTTGTCTGTTTCAGGGTTAAGCATGCCAATAGCAACAATTTCTCCCGTAAGAGGAGAAAACCCCATCCCTTCCTTAACAGCCTGGATTTCCTCATCTGATTCAGCAAACTTAAGTAAATACTCTTTGGTTATCTCATCGAATGAGTCAAACTCCTTGCCGATTGTTTCAATATCCACAACTATTCTTTTTGGCATAGAAATTTTTAACACTTTTGGGCGGGAACATGCAACATGCTTACCTCATTCATCATTTCTTCATGTATATTTTTCTAATATATGCATAACAGACAGCTTCTGATTGCTACAGAAACGCTGATATCAAGTCCGAAAGGATGCCTTATGCTAATTGGATACAGGTTGTCAAAACCGGGGTCAATGGTATTCATAAAATATATGCACCCAAACAAATTAATGGATAATAATTTATTTATGTAAAATATTATATATGCGCATCCTTCTCGTGGAAGACGAACATGACCTGTCCAGCATAATAAAAAAAGGACTGGAAGAAGAGCGGTATAATGTCGATACCTGTTTTGACGGGGAAGACGCACTTTTCATGAGTGAAGAAATTTCTTACGATGCCATTATTCTTGACATCATGCTGCCGAAAATCAATGGTATCACACTCCTCAGAACTATCAGATCAAAAGGCATTGCTACCCCTGTACTTATGCTAACTGCCAGGGATGCCCTTGAAGATAAAGTGAAAGGTCTGGACACAGGCGCAGATGATTATCTGACAAAACCATTTGAATTTAACGAACTTCTGGCCCGGTTAAGAGCACTTCTCAGAAGAAACCTTACACAGAGGGCCTCTGTGGTAAAGGTGCGTGACCTTGTACTGGATACTGCCAGAAAAGAAGCACGAAGAAAGAATGTGCTCATATCCCTTACCGCCAAAGAATATGCCCTTCTGGAGTACATGGTCTACAATAAGAATAATGTTCTTTCACGAACAAACATTTCAGAACATATATACGACAGTTCCTTTGACCTTGACAGCAATGTTATTGATGTATTTGTAAGTTCCCTCAGAAAAAAACTGGATAATAATCATTCAATAAAACTTATAAAAACCGTCAGGGGCGCGGGATACATGTTAACTGATTAAATGTTCAACTCAATTAAATTACGGCTGACTGTCTGGTTTCTTTTGATATTCTCCATATATTCAATCGGATTTGGATTTTACCTGTATGAGAAACAGAAATGGGCCTCTCTTTCCGCAGTTGACAGATATCTCAACAACCAGTCGCAGATGTTAACCGGACTGATAGAAATATATAAAAGCGGAAAAATAGACTTTGAACTTACAGAAGAAGAAACCAATTATGAAAGACTCACCACTCTCTATGAAATCCCGGAATCAGGCCACTATTACCAGATATATTTCAGCGACGGCTCATTACTTTCAACCTCTCCATCACTTGGATCCTTTCACCTGCCTGTTTCGATAGAGAAAGCCTTGAGTGAAAAGCAATACTTTGACTTCGGTATCGGTCCCGGGGGAGAGCGGTTAAGAATATATACGAAAAAATTCACGATATCCGGTTCAGATTTAATCACTGACAATCAAGTTGTAATTATACAAACGGCTGAACAAATAGAAGATGTCTACGGTTTTATTAATTCATTACGCAACCACTTAATCTACAGTATCCCCGTGATTCTATTTATTGCCGCACTTGGAGGCCTTTTAGTAGCATGGATTTCACTTATACCTCTCAAGGATTTCTCAAAAAAAGTCAGCGATATCAGCCACAAAAATCTCGACAAACGGATCGGTAAAGAAAAAACAGTTATGGAATTAAAAGAGCTTGCAGGCTCATTCAATAATACGCTTGATAATCTTGAGAGTTCCTTTGAGCAGCAGAAACGATTTATTTCCGATGCTTCTCACGATCTGAAGACTCCTGTTTCAGTAATAAAAAGCCATAGCGAAATCCAGTTAAGAAAAGAGAGGAGTCCTGATGAGTACAAAAAGACCCTTAAGACCATACTGGATCACTCAAAAAGAATGGAAGGCCTTATCGAACGGCTGCTGCTTATATCCCGGCTTGAACAGAAAAGGCATCCGATGAAAATGAAGAGAATATTACTTAATGCCATTACAGGTGAAAGTGTATCCATGCTTTCACCGGTTGCTGAAATTAAGGGAATAAGGCTTGAATCTATGCCCTGCCCAAAAGATATATATATCAATGGGGATAAACTGTCTATTGATGATGTGCTGATAAATGTCCTTGATAATGCACTTAAATTCACTCCTGAGGGGGGGTCTGTAATAATGAAAGTTCTTGAAACCGACAGCGAGGCAATTATAGAGGTTACAGACACAGGCAAGGGAATACCGGAAGACAGACTGCAAAGCATTTTCCACAGGTTTTACAGATTAGATGCATCAAGGACCCGGGAAAGACTGCCTGACATAAAAAGCAATAACGGTTATGGGCTGGGCCTCAGTATCGTAATGGAAATAATAGAAAATCATCACGGAAGAGTAGAAGTTCAAAGCAAAGAAGGAAAAGGCACTGTGTTTTCAATATATTTCCCCAAGATGGTCTGATTCCTTGGATTCTTACACATAATTGCTTTTTTCCGCCTATCACACTGATTTACATATATTCTTAAAGGTATTAAAAAACAGCTTTCCTGCCCTGTTCACTTGAAAATAGCATGAATTTTAGGCTATAGTAGTCTTCTTTTTATCTAATAGTTAAAAACCAGCAGTTCTGGAGGATAAGAATATGGCAAAAGCAATTGAAATTCGCTGGCATGGACGTGGCGGACAGGGTACGGTTACTGCTGCCAAGGTACTTGCAGATGCATGCCTTAGCGGCGGTGGATATGTTCAGGCATTCCCGGAATACGGTCCTGAGAGAGCCGGGGCCCCTATCAGGGCATTTAACAGAATCAGTGACAATGTAATAAGGATGTACGGCCCGGTCCTTCATCCAAAGGTAATCAGTATCGCGGATGCTACATTGATGGACGCGGTAAATGTGACAGAAGGAGCGCCGGATGACGCAATCTATGTAGTAAATACTTCAAAAGACCCGAAAGACGTAAGGGCGAAGCTCCAGGCAAAGGACTCACAGAAGGTGTTTGCAGTTGACGCAACAAAAATTGCTGTAGATTCTTTTGGACGGCCTCTGCCGAATTCATCGATGCTGGGTGCACTTATCAGGGCAACAGGTGTTGTTGAGATGGATGTTCTTCTTGAAAATGTCAAAAAGAGTTTTGGATGTTCTTCTTGAAAATGTCAAAAAGAGTTTTGGAAAAAAATTCGCCCAGAAGATTATCGATGGCAACCTCGATGCCACAAGGCGCGGATATGAGGAGGTAAAGGAAGGATGAGCAAGAAATTTTGGGAAACGCTTCCTCAGGGATCTACTGTCCTTGAAGCAGGAAGTTCAGCTAAGTTTAAGACAGGCGGCTGGCGGTCCATGAGACCGAAATGGATAGAAGAAAACTGCATTCAGTGCATGTTTTGCTGGATGTACTGCCCGGACATGTCAGTTAAAGTAAAAATTGAAAAGGATAATAAAGGCGAGGATAAAGCGGTGCGAGCTGACTTTGATTATGATTACTGCAAGGGCTGTGGAATATGTGCCCTCGAATGCCCCGGCAAAAAGGGCAAAAAAGCAATAGTCATGGAAGAGGAGGGCAAATAAATGGGTAAAATAGTCGCAGTTACCGGAAATGAA
>CALZJD010000118.1 GCA_945787795.1 Thermodesulfovibrionia bacterium
CAGTCCCCTTGCAATTATCTTCTGTACTCTCGGGGGCAGATACCCGACAATCGACTGGCAACGCTGCAGTACCGGAATGGAACTGCCGGGTTTGTCTTTGTACTGCCGGATTACCCTGTCGATTTCATGAAGCATTGATGGAGGAATATCTTCCCGTTCCGGTTCCTGTTCCTTGTCCATCTCAACAACAGGCGGTCCTTGTATCCAGTCCACAGCCCTTTTTGCAACATCTATAAGGGCAGCAGGCGTAAAAGGCTTGGGCACATAATCAATAATGCCAAGTTCCAGTGCTTCCTTAATGGTCTCCTGTGAAGGATAACCCGTGATTACCACTATTCCTGTGTCAGGTCTCATTTTTCTTATCCAGCGTATCAGCGTCAGGCCGTCCACTTCAGGCATCTTAAGGTCTGTGAATACAAGGTCGTAGGGGTGCTCTTCCATTTTGAGCATGGCCTCTTTTGCGCTCAGGAATCCTTCAACGTTATAACCCTCTGATTTGAGGACTGATTCGCAGCTCTTTATGACAATTGGTTCATCATCTACAACCATTATTCTCAGATTGTCTGTCATCTACACTCCTTCACATTTAGGCCTGGTCTGAATATATTCCATAAAAACAGGGTCTGTAAAAAACTATGTAATGGGAAATCAAATTATATTGCCTGATAACCAGTAAACGGTACTGTTAAGTTACCATTTTATGAAATTGGTTTGAGCTTTGCAACCCTTTAAATTCGGAATACATTAAATTTATTGCTCATCGCTTAAAGGCAAAACCTTTGCCAGCCACAACAGCCATCCCTCTGAAAGATGGTCTTTAATAAGTGCGCACATCACATCATTCGCTTTTTTATTGATTTCCTTTAACTCCCCGTTCATCGGTGAAAGGAGTGCGCTCCCCTTGCCGCTGCTGGAATATATTCTTGCAAAAGGCTGACCCGCTACAAGCTTGTCCAGGTTTTTAATAAACTCAACATACATAAGGTTTCCGGACAGCATCCAGTACCTGAGGTCACACCCTATTTCCCACAAACCATCCTTATATGGCCTTGCCCATGTGCCTTCCTTATAAAAGATAACCGGATTTTTATTGTCTTTCACAGGAACAACATAGTCCCTGAATTCATCTATAAATGCCTTTCTCAGTATCCAGCCCCTGGTATCAAAAACCTTTTTGGCCACATTCAGCATAAAGTCCGGAGTAAAGGGTTTTTCTATATATTCGGATGCGCCGAGCTTTGTTGATTCCCGTGCATCGTCAAGTGTGGGATATCCGGTGATGATCACTACATCGGTTTTTGGTTTAAGGATCCGTGACTCTTTAAGCACTTCCATGCCGTTTATGTCCGGGAGTCTTACATCGGAAATGAGAAGATCGAAATCTTCCTTTGCAAGTTTGTTCAGGGCATCTTCTCCCTTTTCAACAGTTGAAATGCTGTAGCCTTCAGCCCCAAGGATCCTTTTGCAGCTTAGTGTTACAATTGGATCATCGTCCAGTACAAGAATTCTTCTCTTTTCCATTTTCCCTTCCTGACGGCGTCAAGTTATTATGTATTGCGCAATAATAAAGATAAGAACCGAATAATAATATTGTGGCAATCACAATTCAAGATTATTCTATCATATACATTGTCTGTTTTAACCAGTCATTTATAGTCTCTTTAATAATTCTTATCACGCCCGGCGAATTGAGCGGAACATTTCCAATGTCATTCTTCAATTCTGCTGTATCAACAAGCAGTTCCTCGTCATCTCTGATTAGCTGGAAAATAAAGTCAATATGCGGATTGCCTGCAATGAGCACGATAATTGTGGCGGTGATATCTCCAAGAGGTTTTCTGTCGATATGGTCGTACTGAAAACTGGCCGTGATTTTGGAGCCCCTGCCTTTTTCCGTCTCAATCTTCATTTCACCGCCGCAATCCTTTGCTGCCTGGCCGAGAAAAGGGATGCCGAGACCGACCTTGCGGGTGGTCCTTGTTGTATAAAAAGGGTCTTCAGCATGTTTTAACATATCTTCATTCATGCCCCTGCCATTATCACTGACTTCCAGGATAAGAAGGTTTGCCTTTCTGCTTTCCGATATTTTGACAGATATTCTGGCTGCCCCGGCAGTAATCGAATTTTCTGCTATATCAAGTATATGTAGTGAAAGGTCTTGCATACGTATTAGTCCGCAGATTTCACAGAGAGTTCATGCGGTAACTCTGTTTTAAATCTGCGTAATCTGTAAATTGATTTTTTTATTCCCACTCCACGCTCCTGCCGTCAATGCATTTTAGAGCCAGTCTCATTTCATTAATTGTTGAATCATGCATATGAAAGACAGTTGTTCTTTTGCCGATATCATCAGGGGTATGTGCGTCAGATGATGATATCCAGGCAAATGAGTCATAGTCTTTGAATAGTTCCTGCGCTTTTCCCCTGCTGATCGCAGAAGAAAGTTCAAGCGCGTCAAAAGATAAATCTCCGGGAATGAATCCCAGCTGTGAAATAATGCTGAATGCTCCCCTGTCAATATGGCTGGCAATAGCCAGACCGTCAAGGGCATGGACCTCAGAGACAATGGAGTGGGCTGTCATTGTGGTTGCACCGATGAGCAGCTTTTTGTTGAAACTCATGACTTCGTCTTTCTCATTGGCAACGACCTGCTCACCAAACAGTTTTTCATCATTTTCACCTTCGATCAAATTATGGTAAACAATATCCTGCAGTTTTAATATGCTGTCCAGATCATCAAACAGCGCAAGAATATGCGCTTCCTCTGATGATGTAATCTCCATTCCGGCCAGAACAGACAGTCCTGAATTTTCAGCAGATTTTACAGCGGCAACAATATTTTCAGCAGAGTTATGGTCTGTTACTGCGATAATGTCCAGCCCCTTTTCAGATGCTTTTTTTACAATTGATACAGGGGACATATCAATTTCAGCACAGGGAGAAAGACATGTGTGGATATGCAGGTCAGCTCTAAATTGCTTTGGCATCGGGTCTTTAAATCAGTGGGGGACACATCCCCTGGGAATGTGTCCCAATAAGCATTTGAGTCCACGTTAGGTCAACATCTGATACAATTTCCCGGCCACTTCAAATGCAGGCAGGGAGGTTGTCATGATCGCAATTTTTTCAGATTCGGCTTTTTCAGTGATTTCTTTTTCAGGCTGTCTGTTATTGACAATAATGATTCCGGCCAGGGTTTTCAGTCCGGCCACAGCTACAATGTTAAGGTGTGTCTGAAGAGTGACCCATATGTTGCCCTCTTTGCTGTTGGCCATAACATCAGAGAGTAAATCACTTACATAAACACCTGTTACGTCCTTTTCCAGACCGACATTAACTGTTTTAACATCCAATGATAATTTTTCAATAACCTCACTGAGTTTCACAGCATTTCTCCTTATTGAAGGGCTCTAACGCAAAAGAACAGACTGCCCCATAAAGTTTATTATCATGGCAAATTAATCGCCATCTCAACAGTTGTTCCCTCTCCGACTACAGAGTCCAGTTTGAATTCATCAGAATTCTTTTTCATATTGGGCAGTCCCATGCCTGCTCCCCATCCCATTTCCCTCACCCAGTCAGGGGCTGTTGAGAAACCCTCCTTCATTGCCTGTTCAATATCCTTGATGCCCGGCCCCATATCAACGAGAACTATCCTGATCTGCTGCTGCGTGATCGTATAACTGAGTGTGCCTGCTGCCGCATAGATGATTACATTCATCTCTGCTTCAAACGTCGCGATGGACGCCCTGCGTATGATGTCTTCGGCGACCCCAAGGTCTGTCAGTATTTTCTTTAACTGGGCTGAAGATTCCCCGGCAATCGAAAAGTCTCCGCCGATTAACTGAAAGCTTCCCTCAATTGTTTTGTCTGTGTTAAGCGGCATTATTATTTATTCAGACAGCCGGGCAGGCCGGTCTCAAAGAGTTTTCCCGAAGCTGTATACATGCAATATGGGGTAACAAGAATAGGGATTTTTTTCTCTTTTGCCAGATCAATGGTTGTCTGTTCAGGTTGCTTGTCAAGAACAAAGACGATAATGCTGATACCGGCAATTTCAGCGGTTCTGATAACATGAGGCTGGGTAAGGCTTGTTATGAGTAAAGAATTTGCAGTGTGATAATACAGCACGGAACTCATCATGTCGGCACTGCAGGCGCTGTCGATATTGAAGTCCAGGTTGTCTGAATCAACTACTATTTTTGCCTGAAGTATGTTTTCCAGTTCTTTTATTGTCATTTGAAGGCGTTCATCACTTTCTTCTCAATGGTTAATCCGCTTTATCAATTACCTCTTTAATCGCCGAAAAAAGTGATTCAGGGGCAAAAGGTTTCTGTATAAAATTTACCGCACCTGACCGCAGGGCCTGAACAGCGGTATCTACCGTGCTGTATCCACTTATCATGATCACCTTGATATGAGGCCAGGAAGACCTGATTTTCCCGAGTACTTCCATCCCGTCCATATCCGGCATTTTCAGATCGAGCAGGACCAGGTCATAAGGCTCTTTTTCGAGTATTTCCAGACCTTCGCTGCCGCTGGAAGCAACACCGGTCTGAAACCCTTCGATCTGAAGAGCCCTTTCACAGCTCATTCTGACAATCTCTTCATCATCAATTATTAATATTTTTTTCATGCACTTTGTTCAGCCAATGGTAGTCTAACAAAAAAACTTGTGCCTTTGCCAACAGCACTTTTCACCTTGATATGACCGCCCAGATGCTTGGCTATTCCATGACTTACGGACAGTCCCAGCCCTGTTCCCTTTCCTACCGGCTTGGTTGTGTAAAAGGGCTCGAACAGCTTGGACATGTCTTCTTCCTTTATGCCGCAGCCTTCATCAGTAAACTCTATTTCAACAAATTCCCTGTTCTCTTCTTTTACACTGCGGGTAGCAACAGTGATGGTACCCCTGCCGCTCATGGCATCAGCCGCATTAATAAACATGTTCAGGAAAATCTGCTGGAACTGAGACGTGTCTCCTGTGATAATGAACTGTCTGTCTTCAAGGTGTATCTCAAACTTTATGTGATGAAACTTGGCCTGGTTCTTAATCATGAAGATGGTCCGGCTAAGCACATCGTTGATATTGATTTGGCCTTTTTCAGATGGAGTTGCGCGGGCAAAGGTCAGGAGGTTGTTTATAATCTTGGAACATCGTTCTGCCTGCTCTATGATAACGCTAATGTCTTTTTCTCCTTCACTGCCGGGCTCAAAATGTTTTTTCAGCAGATGGGAAAATGTTACCACCCCTGTGAGCGGGTTATTGATTTCATGTGCCACACCGGCTGCCATTCTTCCCAGGGATGCCAGTTTCTCGGTCTGGATGAGGCTGGCATGGGTCCTTTCAATCTCAGCTGTTTTTTTAGCCACTTCTTCTTCCAGTTTCTGTGTCCATTTTTCGCTCTGGTCTCTTGCTTCCTTCAGGTCCTTAATCATTGAATTAAATGCCTTTGCAAGCATTCCCATCTCGTCCATGGAATCAATAGGAACAGAGTGGTCAAGGTCTCCTCCTGCCACTTTTTCCATTTCGTCTACGAGCTGCTGCACCGGTCTGGAAATAATCTTGTAGATGATGATGCCAACGAACAGGGAGATGACCAGGACAAATAAAATCACATATGCTGTCAGGGCAAGGCGCTGTTTTAAAAGTGCCTCATCAATCAGGCCCAGTGACAGATCAGCTTCTATGAAACCGAGGATGTTCTGTTCCTTTGTATGGACATGGCATCTGGCTGTATAGCAGTCAGGGCTGTTTGGTATTGTTCCGATTACTTTCATGACCGAGCTTCCCGTTGAATCATCATAGACCGCCCATGTTTTCCGGGATGTTGAAAGTTTTGATGATATGTCAGGTTCAGTATGACATCCCGTGCATGCAAGTGATGATACTGCTACTGATTGCCCGAGCCTGTTCTTATCAGAGGAAAAATAAATCCTGCCGCTGTCCCGCTGGAACCGGAGCATGCTGTAATGTGTACTCTGTTTCGTGAAGTTTATAAATGAGTCGCCATATTTGACAGCAATGGACATAAGGTCCTTCTTTTGCTTTTGAAGAGTGGTATACCAGAAGATAAAGCTTACTACGATCATGAGCAGTCCTATGGCTATCATCAGCTTGGCTGCTATGGATTTATCAGGATGGCGAAAAATTCTTTTCATCAAGGAGTATTATAAGTGGCTTTTGTTTTTTTTAAAAGAAGAAACTGGCGACTGATAAGTATGGCAAAACTCCAGATAAATAATATTAATATCCATTGACAGTGGGGCTGGCTTTCGTGTATAAAAACAACTAATATGCCCGGTTCATATATCCCAACAGATTATTTCCCAGTAGCGATAGTTATTCTTATTGCCACATTAATAGGATTGGGAACCCTTATGCTGGGTTTGCTGGTAAGACCGAGAAGACCCTACGCTCAGAAACTTTCTCCCTATGAATCAGGCAATCCGCCTGTCAGTGAGCCGCGATACAAATTCTCAGTCAAATTTTATATCGTTGCCATGTTGTTTGTTGTTTTTGATGTAGAAGCGGTTTTTTTATACCCATGGGCGGTTGCATATGATAAACTTGGCATGTTCGGGTTTGTAGAAATGATGCTGTTTATATTCATTCTGCTGATAGGGTATGTCTATGTATGGAAGAAAGGGGCGTTTGAGTGGGAATAAACGAAAGCAATATTGCAGGCGGCAGAGCCAGCATGCCTGACCTGGTGCAGGTTGAAGAGGGGACAAAGATCATTCCCGGTGCCAATACCATTATTACTTCAATTGACAAACTTGTTAACTGGGGCAGAAGTTCCTCTGTCTGGCCAATGACGTTCGGGCTTGCCTGCTGCGCCATAGAAATGATGGCAACAGGATCAAGCCATTATGACTTTGACCGCTTTGGCGTTGTTTTCAGGGCCTCTCCCCGCCAGTCTGATGTCATTATCCTGGCCGGAACCGTAACAAAAAAAATGGCCCCTGTTGTGCGAAGGGTCTATGACCAGATGCCTGAACCCCGCTACGTAATTGCCATGGGAAGCTGTGCGTGTTCAGGAGGGATTTTTGATACGTATGCGGTCGTGCAGGGTGCTGACAGTTTTCTCCCGGTTGATGTGTACATACCGGGCTGTCCCCCCAGGCCCGAAGCCCTTATGGAGGGAGTAATGAAGCTTCAGGAAAAAATTAAAAAGGAGCATTTCAGATGGAGCCCCTGGAGATAGTAACCAGACTGAAAGATAAATTCTTCAGTGAAATAGTCCAAGTTAAGGAGTTCAGGGACCAGGTCTTTGTCTCGGTAAAGCGGGAGCGGATTTCAGATATATGCCGTTTTCTCTTCAGCGAGCCTGATATTTATATGAACTATCTTGCTGATCTCTGCGGCGCTGATTATCCTGACAGGGAAGATCGGTTTGAAGTCGTATACAACCTGTACTCAATAAAATATAAGCACAGGCTTATTGTTAAGGCGCTGCTCCCTGAACAGGATCCTGCAATAGACAGCGTTGTTCCGATCTGGGTTGGCGCAGACTGGCATGAAAGGGAAGCCTGTGATATGTATGGAATTGTCTTTAATGGTCATCCTGATCTCAGGCGTATTCTCATGCCGGAAGACTGGGAAGGCTATCCGTTAAGAAAAGACTATCCTTTAAAGGGACATAGAGACCGGGAATACAAGGGTTTTGAAGAACTCAAGGACCTGCACTCACATGATGATGAGTGGAATATAAATGCCTGATCAGCTTACGGGCTGAACCTTTTATTACGTTTCTTTTTACATTTTACTGCTATGGATAAAACTGAAGAAACAGTCGCACTGCAATCCGACAGCAAGCCCGGAATGTCCACGAAAGAGATGTCCCTGAACATGGGTCCCCAGCACCCTGCCACCCATGGTGTTTTAAGGCTTGTCCTTGAACTGGACGGCGAAACCGTTAATAAATGCACCCCCTATGTCGGATATCTGCACCGGGGAATAGAAAAGCTTTCCGAACACAGGAGCTACCTGCAGGTGCTTCCCCTGACGGACCGTCTTGATTATGTATCATCAATGACAAACAATATCGGTTACTGTGAAGCAGTGGAAAGACTGTTCGGTATTGAATTGCCGGAGAGAACTGAATATATAAGAACAATCGTTTCAGAGCTGTCCCGGATCGTGAACCATCTCCTCTGGCTTGCAACCCATGCCCTTGATGTAGGAGCCATGACTGTTTTTTTATACTGCTTCAGGGAGAGGGAAAAAATTCTCGATCTCTTCGAGAGGCTGTGCGGTGCCCGCCTGACGGTAACCTACCCTAGAATCGGCGGACTGAAAAATGACGTTGATAAAAAGTGGCTGGAAGATGTCTTTGCATTTACAAATGAGTTTCCGGGCAGGGTAGAGCAGTATGAAACACTT
>CALZJD010000119.1 GCA_945787795.1 Thermodesulfovibrionia bacterium
GAAATTATTCAGTTGAGAGCTGTTGTCCTTGGCAGAAATAAAATCCATTATGTCAGGATGGTCAACACTGAGAATTCCCATGTTGGCTCCCCTTCTTGTTCCTCCCTGTTTTATGGCCTCTGTTGCAGAATCAAAAACCGTCATAAATGAGATCGGTCCGGAAGATACCCCCTTTGTTGACCCGACAATATCGCCGTTTGGCCTGAGTTTGGAAAAAGAGAAACCTGTGCCGCCGCCGGATTTATGAATGAGTGCTGCATTTTTTACGGCCTCAAATATTGAATCCATTGAATCTTCTACAGGCAAAACAAAACAGGCAGAAAGCTGTCCCAGTCTTCTTCCTGCATTCATAAGGGTAGGGCTGTTAGGGAGAAACTTTAATGATGTAATCAGATTGTAAAACCTGTCCTCAAGTATGGACGTATCCGTCTCGGCTTTGCCGTATCTCGACTCTACAGAGGCAACAGCTCTGGCGACTCTTCTGAAGAGATCTTCGGGCCTCTCTGTGACCCGTCCTTCCTCATTTTTTTTCAGGTATCTCTTCTCAAGGACTTTGAGCGAACTGGAGCTGAACTCGATCTGATTTGATGTTGTTTCTGACATTATTCTCCTCCCTTACCTCTATTATAGTGCTATTCAATATTATTAAATAGATTAATATTATTATTCAACTACTTCAATTGAATTAGTTATCTTCAATCTTAATAAAATTAAGTGCCACTCTATTTAGAGTGGCCTAGAAATTAAACCACAATATGTTGTATTAGTCAAGGAAAAAATGCAAAGAAATCTCAATAATTAAAAGTGATTGATTTTAATCATGTTTTGCTGTGCACATCGAGTTAATGAAATGTGAATGAATAAAAAGATAAAGGATTCCAGGATCTTGGGATTCAAGTGAAAATCACTATTATTATCTTAATCTTTTATCCCAAATCTCATTGAATCCATTTCATTGAGTATAATAAGAGTCCATATATAAACTGCAGTTATTTTTTTGTCATGCCCGAAGTCTGTAATCGGGCATCCAGCACTCTTTAAAAAACTGGATTCCGGCTAACGGACCTTCCTACCGGCAGGCAGGCTGCCGGAATGACGAGTAGACGACTTAAGTTTATGCAAACATTAATTAATAGAAATCATTTTCATTGAAGGATCTTTATGTCAGGTATAAAAATTCAGAAGATCGCCTATGGAGGCTGGGACAATTGTCTGCAGATTTCAAATAATATTGTTGATCTTGTCGTGACTGTTGATGTGGGACCGAGAGTAATCAGATATGGTTTTGCAGGACAGGAGAATGTACTGGGTGAAATCAGATCAGAGATGGGAAACAAAGGGGGGAGCGAATGGAAGATGTACGGAGGTCATCGCTTATGGATAAGCCCTGAATCAAAGGAGCGGACATATGAGTCTGATAATGTACCCGTACAATGGGAAGAGATCGAAAATGGAATCAGCACCGCACAGGAGCAGGGCCCGACAAAAATTACAAAAGAGATGCAGATTACTCTTGCCCATGACAGTCCGGAAGTTTTTATCAATCACCGGTTGACAAATAAGGGGATTCAGTCTGTTGAACTTTCTGTCTGGGCAATAACAGTCATGAAGCCCGGGGGAAAAGAAGTAGTGCCGCAAACCAGTATTGATACGGGGCTCCTTCCTAACAGGTCAATGAGCCTGTGGCCATATACAAGACTTGATGACAGGCGAATTGAGCTGGGCAACAAATTTATTAGTCTGCGGCAGGACTGGTCCATTCAACAGCCTTTAAAGTTTGGCATATCCAATGACAATGGATGGGCAGCCTATTTTAATAACAACCACCTCTTTGTTAAAAAATATGCTCCTGTTAAAAATGCCCGGTACCCTGATTTCGGGGTTTCATTTGAAACCTATACAAATGATGTCATGCTTGAGATGGAGACCCTTTCTCCCTTGACCATGCTTGGACCGGAAGAACATGTTGATCATCTGGAAAGATGGGAGCTCTATGATAATATTTCTGTTCCATCGGAAGATGAAGGTGAAATCGAAAAAATCCTCAAAGGGAAAGTTCCTGACCTGTTCTGACCTGCTTGTTGCTGGAATGATTATGCTTACATAGTAGTATTTCATTTTAATCATATTCCCGGACATCTTCAGTTTTTATTTATTCTGCCGAAGTAATTACTATGCATAAGGTACAATTGCGAAGTTTTACGATGTGTTACATGCTTTTTTGACGATGCTTGTCAATTATCAGGAAGATCGAGGGCAGATACATACATGGCTCCTAAATTAGGACAGATACTTTTAAACAATAATATTATTTCTGAAGACCAGTTGATCAAGGCCATTGAGGAACAAAAAAAGGAAGGTGGCCGTATTGGCTCCAATCTCATCAAGCTTGGTTTTATTACGGAAGACGCACTGGTAGAATTTCTCAGCAAGCAATATGGTGTGTCTTCCATAACACTCTCAGATGAGAATATTGATCCCTCAATTATAAAGTTTGTGCCTTATGATGTGGCCAACAAGTACCAGATTTTTCCTGTATCAAAAAATGGGGCGTCTCTCAAGCTGGCCATGATCGACCCATCCAATGTATTTGCGATTGATGATGTTAAATTCATGACAGGATATAATGTTCAGCCTTTGGTGGCTGCTGAATCAGCTATACGTGCGGCAATTTCCAAACACTATGAACAGACCGATGGTATTCAGTCTGTTGTGGATGATATGGCCAGTTTTGATGATGCAAATCTTGACTTTGTGAAGGAGAAAGAGGAAGAAGATGATATAGCTGACCTGAAAAATGCAGGTGAAGACGCACCTGTTGTAAAACTTGTTAATCTGATTCTCGCTGAGGCAATAACCCGGGGTGCAAGTGATATTCATGTAGAGCCATATGAAAAAGAACTCAGAATAAGATACAGGGTTGACGGTATGCTGTATGACATTATGCAACCGCCTTTAAAAATGAAAGCTGCGTTATCGTCAAGAATGAAGATTATGTCAGACCTGGATATCTCGGAGCGACGGCTTCCGCAGGACGGCAGGATAAAGCTCAAGGTAAAAGGCAAGGGTATTGACCTCCGTGTCTCTACTCTTCCAACGCTCTTTGGCGAAAAAATAGTTATGAGAATACTGGATAAGAGTAACCTTAATCTTGACCTTACAAAGCTTGGTTTTGAAGAGAAGGCCCTGAAGGATTTTGATGAGGCCATACGCTCACCTTTTGGCATGGTACTTGTAACAGGCCCGACCGGGAGCGGTAAAACCACTTCACTTTATTCCGCTTTAAGCACGGTGAATAAGGTTGATGTTAATATCATGACCGCAGAAGACCCTGTTGAATATAATCTTGGCGGAATAAATCAGGTCCATGTCAGAGAAGATATAGGGCTGACCTTTGCGTCAGCACTCAGGTCTTTCCTCAGGCAGGACCCTGATATTGTCATGGTCGGTGAGATCAGGGATTTTGAGACCGCGGAAATAGCTGTCAAGGCAGCCCTGACAGGTCACCTGGTCTTAAGTACTCTCCATACCAATGATGCTCCCGGTACCGTGTCCAGGCTTTTGAATATGGGGATAGAACCCTTTCTGGTATCTGCGTCGGTCCTTTTAATCCTTGCGCAAAGGCTCTGCAGGAAGATATGTGAGCATTGCAGGGAAGAAGAGCAGATTCCTGCTGCTGCACTGATCAAGGCTGGTTTTAAAGAAGATGAAGTGGGCACGTTTAAAGCGTACAGGGGGAAGGGATGTTCTGAATGCGGAGAAACAGGCTATAAAGGAAGGATTGCCCTGTATGAGGTAATGCCTGTTAAAGAAGAGATCAAGGAGATGATTGTGAAAGGCTCACCCTCTACTGACATAAAAAAGGAAGCTATGAGGCTGGGCATGAAGACATTGAGAATGAGCGGATTAACAAAAATCAAAGATGGTGTTACCACTCTTGAAGAAATACTGAGGGTAACCTTTGAAGATTGAGATATATATTATTGAATTACATGTGATCTGAATTACGTGGATTAAAGTGAGCTAAAGAATAAAATGTATATGACCGATAAACAATGTAGCTTGAACATAAAGGTGATTTCAATTGCCTGGAATAAAGTGAGCTAAAGAATAAAATGTATATGACCGATAAACAACGTAGCTTGAACATAAAGGTGATTTCAATTTCCTAGAATAACGTGAGCTAAAGAATAAAATGCAATTGACCGATAAACAATGTAGCGAGATAAAATCATGAGACTTATTTTTGATATAAGATATTTTGTAATGGGGAATATAAACTGCTGGAGCATTCTATAAATTAGACTATGGCAACTTTATACGATTTATTAAAACAAATGCTGGATCACGGGGCCTCTGACCTTCATATCAGCACGGGTACTCCTCCCAGGGTAAGGGTAAATGGAAGCCTTAAAAGTATTGGTGGAGAACCTCTTCAGCCTGCAGAGACCAAGTCGCTGTGTTACAGCATCCTGACAGACACCCAGAAACACAAGTTTGAAGAGCAGAATGAGCTTGACCTTTCATTTGGCGTTAAAGGGCTGAGCCGTTTCAGGGCCAATGTATTTATGCAGAGGGGAGCGGTCGCCGGGGCCTTCAGAATGATACCTTTTGAAATTAAGTCATTCAGGGAGCTTGGTATGCCGGAAGCTGTCCAGGATCTGGCCAATAAACCAAGAGGGCTTATTCTGGTGACAGGTCCTACAGGAAGCGGAAAATCTTCGACCCTGGCAGCCATGATTGATAAAATAAATTCTGATCGCAGTGAACATATAATGACGATAGAAGACCCTATTGAATATCTCCATTCTCATAAGAAATGTCTTGTTAACCAGAGAGAAGTCAATTCTGATACAGAATCATTTAAGGATGCCCTCAGGTATGTCCTGAGACAGGACCCGGATATCGTGCTGATCGGTGAGATGAGGGACCTTGAAACAATTGAGGCAGCCCTTACTGTTTCAGAGACTGGTCATCTGACATTTGCAACTTTGCATACAAATACTGCGGTCCAGACAATTAACCGTATTATAGATGTCTTCCCTTCAAACCAGCAGGAGCAGATCAGGATACAGCTCTCCTTTGTTTTGGAAGGTATAATTGCCCAGCAGCTGATTCCGAGAAAGAACGGAAGAGGCAGGGTTCTGGCAACAGAAATATTTATTCCTACACCTGCAATCAGAAACCTTATAAGAGAAGACAAGACACACCAGTTATATTCGATGATGCAGACCGGTCAGTCAAAGGTTGCCATGAAGACCATGAACCAGTCTCTTTATGAACTATACCGAAACGGGGATCTTTCTTATGAGGACGCCCTGAGTAAATCAAGTATGCCGGATGAACTGTTAAATATGATGCAGCGGTCAGCTGCCATGACAAAAGGATAATATACATGTCTGAAGTATATAAATGGTCAGGAAAGGCTTCAAACGGAAAAATCGTTAAGGGAGAAATAACAGCTGCTTCAGACCAGGACGTTAAATCATACCTGAGAAGACAGCGTATCATTCCAAAATCCATCTCAAAAAAGTCAAAGCCGCTCTTTTCGTCTTTTGGTGGCGGCAGTGTTAAAGACAAAGACCTTGTTATCTTTACAAGACAGTTTTCCACCATGATCGGTGCTGGACTTCCTCTTGTCCAGGCGCTTGAAATACTATCAACCCAGACCGAAAACAAGTTTTTTGCAAAGACCATTGGCGAAATTAAAAATGAAGTAGAAGGGGGGTCTACATTTGCCGATGCCCTGAAAAAACACCCCAAGATCTTTTCTGACCTGTATTCAAATATGGTGGCCGCAGGTGAAGCAGGCGGTATCCTTGACACTATTCTCATAAGGCTTGCTGCCTATATCGAAAAAGCCCAGAACCTGAAGAGGAAAGTAAAAGGGGCAATGGTGTATCCATCGGTGGTCATAACAGTTGCCATAATGGT
>CALZJD010000120.1 GCA_945787795.1 Thermodesulfovibrionia bacterium
GGTCTGTATGTTTATGAGGATTCCTCATTAAGGGATGCCACTGAATTAATGAACAGAAACGGCAGGGGTGTTGTCGTTGTCCTCGATGAAAAAAGGGCCGCTGGCATTCTGACAGAGAGAGACATTGTGAAATTTCTCCACAGAAGGATTGATCTTGATACCAAAGTAAAAGGGCTGGCCGGAAAGAAGCTGGTAACGACCAGGGGAGAAAGGACAATAGGATACGCCCTGAACCTCATGATAGAGAATAATATACGCAGAATAGTAGTGACTGACGGCTTCCTGGACGAGTTTATCGGCATAGTAACCCAACAGGACCTTCTCAAATATCTTGAAGAGGATTTTTATCGCGCGACAATCAAGGTCAAACATATTGTAGAAAAACTCGGTCATCTGATCAATGTAGATCCTGATGATTCCCTGAGATGTGTACTGGACCATATGGTAGAAAATAAAATCAGTGCGGTTGCCGTTGTCAGTGAAGGAGTAGCTGAAGGAATAATTTCTGAAAAAGATATTTTACGACTGGCCTGTGAAAATATTTCTCTTGACAGCAGGGTGCAGGACTATATGTCAACCCCGGTTATTAATGTGCATTTTGAGACCGCCCTGGTCGATATTGTAACCATAATGAACGATAGAAAAATCAGAAGAGTTGTTATTCATGATGATGAAGGGATTTCAACGAACGTCATAACAACAAGGGACGTGCTGAAAAGCCTGGAAAGTGACTATAATGAATTTCTTGAACGCAAACTGAGAAATGCCAAGGAGATCCTGAACCTATTACCTGAAATGATGATAGAAGTTGCTGACACCGGAACAGAACAGCTTGTGGTATGGGCGAATGAGAAGGCGTTGAGCAAATTTGGTAATGATATCCTTGATAAGCCTGTAACAGAATTTCTCCCGAGACAGCAATGGCATATGGTCTATTCAACAATAAAGGACCTGCATAAAATAGAAAACATTAAGCTGAAGAAGGACAATGAGATTCTTGAACTCTCCGGTTTTTTAACGACAACAGACGGTAACACCGCCAATGGAAAAGTGCAGGTGATCATCAGGGACATTACTGATGATATCAGACTTTCTACTACTGATCCGTTAACAGGAAGTTATAACAGACGTTTTATTAATGAATACCTGATGAAAGAAATTGAACGGAATAAAAGATCAGGTAAGACATTTTCTTTTGTGATGTGCGATATTGATAATTTCAAGGAGATAAATGATACATATGGACATCCTGCAGGAGATATCGTTCTTCAGTCTTTTTCTCAGCTCATACATACCACGGTAAGGGAGCAGGATGTAACAGGCAGGTACGGAGGTGATGAGTTCGTATTGATATTGCCTGATTTGGACAATTCATCTGCATCCAGTGCAATCGACAGATTAAGAATGAAGATCGAGAGCATTCCCGTAACCCTTCCGGGAGGAATCAAGAAGACATTAACAGCCAGCTTTGGGGTAGCATCTTTTCCTGAGAACGGGATATCTTCCGATGATCTTCTCATAAAGGCAGATGAGAGATTGTATAAAGCCAAAAGCCTTGGGAAAAACAAGGTTGTATTTGTATAGAAGTATAAAGCAGCTTCACTTCAGAACGTAAAGGTTTAAGCGTTCCTTAACATTTCTATTTGAGTAGTAAATAAATTTCACTTTCGCTTCCAAAAACAGACAAATCTATATACCTTTTTTTATCAGGCAAACATAGTTTACATATTAAATATTGTAAGCACCTCCAATTTAATTCAATAATTAAGCAGGTTACGACTTTAGATAAGACATTATTGTAAACAAGATTTACCTTTATGTTGGGTGATTTATTGGTAAAAACTTACCAGTAAAAACTTATACAGTTACCTAACATACTAATAAATAAGCATTTATTTTCTTTAAAATCAGGCTGGCCCGCATCTTGATATACATTGAAACATGAACGACACAATAAAAATAAAACATTAAAGGAGGCCACGAAAATGAAAAAGACAACATTCATAACATTCTTAATACTTACAATCTTATTCATCTTCTCAACTGTATCGTATGCAGCTGGCCAGTCCAGCCACTTCGGATTTCAAACTGCCATGTATTATCTTGCTGAGAAAGAAAGCAGGGCAAAAGAACAAAAGGCGGCTGAAAATAATGAGGTGCACATTGCTATTAATACTTCAGCTGCGGATGTTGAAAAGAAATACCTGAATAATTCGGAAGAAACAGGCTCAGCAATCAAAAAAGATTCCGGAGAGAAATAAGAACTGTTAAGAAGAAAAAAGATCAACCTTAACCTTGGCGACCCTGAGGGTTATCAGGGCTGGTGGGAAGGACACCGTAAGAGTCAGGAGACACCTGATTTGTTTGAGAGTGAATAAAAAGGAAGGAGATAATAATGAACGCTCAGCAATCAATCACGGGAACAACCATAAAAGATCGTATTCAATTAAATGAGACAAGGGAGACAAAAGCTGCTAAATGGACGTATAAATTTAGAGATCCTTCATTCAGGGACAAATTAGTGATGGGATTTACTTATGCAATTACTGTGTCTCCATTGATTTTATTAATTGGCATGTACATTGTGCAAGTATACGTATGGAGGTGAAATAGCAGCATGTGCTCTCGGATCTTGCAATATGTATCCGTCATTAATCGTCTATTTGAACATTAAAGCTGAATTCCTTAAAGGCGGGGCAAAAAAATGAAACTAACTTTAAATAATGATTATTATCTTCAGTTTCATGGGACATATTTTGTATCGCGTGGAAATTCGAAGAAAGATGAAAGAGATTACAATGAGATAACTGTCAGCGATACTAGGATCAGATATCTGGGATGTAAACTTTATAAAGGAATGTTAAAGACAATTGGAGAGATTTTGGTAGTTGTTTCGTTATTAGCTGCAGGTAAATATGCCGGACTTTATGATTTATGGGTTCAAATAGCAGATAAGCTTGTTTAGCTGAAACGAAATCGTACTGATTAGAAAGAGGGGGATGAAATAATGTTTAACTTAATATTAATAAAAAATAATATAATACCGTTTCAAAAAAACAGTAAAGATCGAAGATATTCTGAGAGATATGCAGCTGGCAAAGAGATTAAATTATATTCACGTAATGACGGTTATTTCGGAACATGATTCTCACTAATCCCCTTTTATCGAGTTTTGTAGCGGACTGAATTTTAAATACTATTCCCATCTTATCAATAAACTGTCATTTCAGAAAATATTGAAGGTTACATCTGTAAATCAGTAAATCATCTGATGAAAATTGTTTATTCTGCTATAATCTGAAAAATCATTTAAAAATTAGACATATGATTTCCCATCTATTAAAAGAAAAGTCTGTCCTTCTTGTTCTGGTTTTCATGATATGCAGTATTCCTGCCTTTTCATTTGCAGATGAAGATAAAACTTCCAATGAAGTTGTTAAAGATGCAGGTTATTTTATTGATCTTGGTCATTCCTATTTCGACGTAGAAAAGTATCAGGAAGCAATAGATGCCTACAAACAGGCAATCAGGATTAAACCAAATAATGCATTTACACACTATGATCTTGGGTTAGCCTATACAAAAGCAGGGAAGTATCAGGAAGCAATAGAGGCATACAAACAGGCAATAAAGTTAAAACCTGATTTTGCAATGGCACATCATAATCTTGGGCACGCCTATGCTAAGTCTGGTAGCTATCAGGGAGCAATAGATGCTTTTAAACAGGCAATAAAGCTAAAACCTGATTTTGCAATGGCACATTATAATCTTGGGCATACCTATGCTAAGTTTGACAGCTTTCAGGAAGCAATAGAGGCATACAAACAGGCATTAAAGATAAAACCTGATTTTGCAGACGCACATTATAATCTTGGGCATACCTATGCTAAGTCTGACAGATATCAGGAAGCAATAGATGCTTTTAAACAGGCAATAAAGCTAAAACCTGATTTTGCAGACGCACATTTAAATCTTGGATATACTTTTTTTGTCTTCGGTGATAAAGATTCTGCATTGGATCAATATAAGATTCTGAAAGACCTCAATAGAGAAAAGGCAAATAAGTTGTTTAATATAATTTATCCTTGAAGTTGACCAAAAGGCTTTTATACTGATTTAGATTTAGACTGATATATAATGTCAAATGTTAGCCTTTATTTGGTGCGTCTTCACAGATTATTGACATCAAATATTTATCCTCAGTTTAAGCCACATCCTAAAATCATTGATAATTTAGATAAATCAGTGAAATTATAACCTCTCCCGTTTCGTTGATATGTCGGTAAATTTATTGTAATCATTCTTGATCTCAAGTTAACGATAAGCTGGTTATCAGTAACATGTGAACTGTTTCTTTAGTGCAGATAATTTAGATAAATCCTCAGCATCAGGTTCGTCGCTGATTATTCGTTTTTAGATATTCTCGATATCCTGACAATCTGAGCCATATTGTTGACATACAGTTCTAGTGCATGGAATAAAGAGAGTTGAAAGGCGTTTGGATTGTCCGGACAAGCCGAACAACAACAAACGCTGACCTTATAACCAGACTCAAGTCAGTTCCCGAAGAGGTTGGGGAAGTAAAAGGTATCGTATTTTGTAACAAGACTCTTTATATTTAGATACTGCAGGTCTTTGGAAGTTCTTTCATCAAATCCCAGTTTGACAAAATCTATCATTCCATCCGGTACATGACATTCATTACAGGCAACACTCACTTCTTTTCTTGCTATGTCCTTGTGAAACAATTCAAATGAATCTTTTTTTTCTTTTTCTGATAAAGTGCCTTCCTTTGTCATATACTCTTTTGCCATGTCGCAATCCCTGGTATTCATCAATATCTTTTTCTTTCCGCCCTTGTTCGAAAACACGGCAATCCTTGATATGAGCGCGCCATTACTGTCAGTACCACCAGATGACGTGTTCTTTTCCGGGGACATTTTCAGCATTTCCTGGATCACTTTATTTGAATTGTGCCCTGTACGATGCGTTATAGTTCCATAAGGCTCCCCTGCATACTCAAAGTGTTCAGGGTCCTTCCAGTCGAATTGCAGCTGTTTAAGGTCCTCTTTTTTTAGATGACATACTTCACATAACATGTAGCCGGTATGCATGTTCAACAGCGCCCTTACTTTTTTGTTATTGCTGTGAGGATAGAGAGGGTGGCATACCCTGCATGACGATGTATCATCCAGCCGTGTAATGGCAAATCTCTCAAGCTTGTGATAATTCACATAGTATTCCGGATAAAGTGCATCTATTTTCTCCCTGTCCTCAAGGTGACATCCGGTGGTGCAATTGACCTTTGTTTCACCGGTGTGCGGTATCTCTGTAACTGTCGGATGGCACTTCCTGCAGTCTACCATGCCATGGTCAGAGGCCAGGTGAATTTCTTCATCTATATGCAAGACCTTGAATGTGTCCGGCTTTTCCAACCTGACAAGTCCGGGAAATTTGTGGCATGTAAGGCACCCACCATGGTCAACAGCTATACCTGAAACAGGGGCCAGTAAAATAAGAATAAAAGCAGCTGTAAGTAACTTCAGATAATTCATATCACCAGTTTTAGTAAGTTAATAACAGAAACATTATATCGCTACGAGCTCATTAACGATATTAATCATTTTGTATCATAATGGCCGGGTTTTGTAAATTAAAAAAACTGATAAAGATATTAATTGGTTGCGGGCGCTGTTTGGGCGGGATCTTTTATATCAACTATCTTGACGTCAAAGTAAAGGGTCTTGCCAGCCAGGGGATGATTATAGTCCAGGACGATTGTTTTATCTTTCACTTCCTTGACTGTCAGGGGAATGACTTTCCCTCTGGCTGTGCGTCCCTGGATCTGTTCGCCGGCTTTATGCGCTTCTTTTGGGATCTTTTCTTTTGGAACTTCACGAATTGCATTGTCCCGAATCTT
>CALZJD010000121.1 GCA_945787795.1 Thermodesulfovibrionia bacterium
AAAAGCAGGAATGGGCGGGGCTATGGTAACTCCCATGCGGCTGAGCTTCAGCATATTCTCAAGGTGAATGGTATTAAAGGGCATTTCACGGGGTGACAGGACCAGTTTTCGTCCTTCTTTCATTACTACATCTGCTGCCCTTACAATGAGGTTGCTTGCATATCCATTTGCGATTCCTGCAAGAGTTTTCATCGAGCAGGGGACAACAAACATGCCGTCAGTCCTGAATGAACCGCTTGATATGGGAGCGGCAAGGTTGCCATTGCTGTAATAACTGATAGTATCTGAATCAAAATATGTCCGGACTCTTTCAATTGTTTCCTGTATAGTGATTCCAGTCAGGTCTGCGCCGGTCTCGGTTTTTATAATGGAAAAAGACATATCAGAAATACATAGATGGACCGCAATATCAGATTTAATGAGTTCCCTGACAAGTCTGATTCCGTAGATGGAGCCGCTTGCTCCGGAGATGGCAACGACAAAGGATTTCATCTTAATATTTTAACATTTGAGGATGATAATATGTCTCTCAGCATCTGAATAAGGAAGTTTCAGAAGCAGTACATTTTCAACAGGACCGATGGAACGTTTTGCTTTACTTATTTGTCTCAATTCATCTTCAGCCTTTGGTCCCTTGCTGATTATCAGTCTCCCTGTATCATTTAAAAAAGGACATGCCAGGTCAAGAAACTCCTTAATCCCGAACGTAGCGCGGGATACGATCAGGTCAAAACAGTTATTGAATTCTTCACCAAGCTGTTCAATCCTCTTCTGCAATACAGATATTTCGGACAACCCGGTTTTCCTGATTATATTTCTCAGAAAAGAGGCCTTTTTTCGAGAGGGCTCTACGAGCGTCAGCCCGGTTTCGGGCCTCATAATTTTTATGGGAATTCCCGGAAATCCTCCACCTGCGCCGATATCTGCCAGTTTTATGCTTGCTTCCGGTATGGCTTTTACATAAAGCAGGGAATCAAGAAAGTGCTTGATTATGATCTCCTCGTCTGTCTTTAATGCAGTGATGTTATAGGCCTTGTTCCACTTTTTTAATTCCGAAAGGCAGACCATAAAGGACTGTATTTGAGATTCAGAAAAAGCCAGCCCGAGTTCGTTCAGACCGGTTTTGAGGAGTTCATCTGCGTTCATTTGCATTACTGCCTGTTTAATGTAAGGGCGTATTGCAAAACGCCCCTAAAGATCATAATTTGATCAATAACCATTGTTTATCTTTCAGGTGCACCAGACTGTACCTGCCCTTTAGGCGGCTCCCTTGTAAATCAAGCACAATACTCTTTTTGCTTTCTGATTCTAATGCATACGACCCTTTGTCCCAGATGTTAACAGTCCCTGCACCGTATTCGCCTTCTTCTATCTCCCCTTCAAAATCAATGTAGTCGAGATCATGGTCTTCCACCTGAATGGCCAGGCGCTTGATCATTTTTTTCTCAGGCGGGCCTTTTGGAACGGCCCAGCTCTTTAGCACACCATCCTTTTCAAGTCTGAAATCCCAGTGAAGATGACTGGCGTGGTGCTCCTGGACTACAAAGCGGCTCACTTTACCGTACCAACATGTACGGCCACAATCCCGAAAGTCAGTTTGTAATACCTCACATCCTGCAGACCTGTTTCTTCCATTGCCTTTTTCAGCTCTTCAGGCACAGGAAAACTTAACATGGAATCAGGCAAATACTTATATGCGCCTTTTTTCCCTGATATGATTTCACCTATAAATGGCAGGACTTTGGTGATATAAAAAATATAAAACGGTTTAAACATTCTGCTCTGCATGGTTGTAAACTCCAGTATTACAACCCTGCAGCCGCTTTTCACAACTCTGCCCATCTCGCTTATTCCCTTTTTATAGTCCTGCACATTTCTTATCCCAAAGGCTATGATCGATCCGTCAAATGTGTTGTCTTCAAAGGGCAGGTCAGATGCATCGCCGAGCCGTACATCAATCCTGTCATTCAGTCCTGCATTCAGAATTTTTTCCTTTCCAAGTTCAAGCATTCCTTCACTAAAGTCCACCCCTGTCACCTTTGACCCTTTTAAGCTGTTGACTATCTCAAGGGCTACATCACAGGTTCCGGTTGCCACATCAAGATAATGGGCGTTTTCCCTTTTTACAAGCTGATCAACCGCGAACCTGCGCCAGCGACGGTCTATCCCAAGACTCAATACGCTGTTAAGAAGGTCATAACGGGGGGCAATGGTTGAAAACATTGTCTGGATTTTAACAGGATCTTTTTCTGATTTGTTCATAATACTCCGATATGCCCGATTTTGCTGCATGAAGTTTAAAGTATGCGCCCTTTCATGTCAATTATACAGGCTGTTTATGATCATCTAAGAGAGCTACTCAGGTACAAAGGGGCATAGGGACAAAGGTACAAAGTATTAACGGCAATACATGAAAAATATTTTAATATTATTTCACTTTGTCCCTATGTTGCTATGTGCCTTTGTGCCTATCTTAAGTAGTGTCTGTCTATAAACTGCTGTTTTTTGTTTTTGTCATACCCGAAGTCTTTAATCGGGTATCCAGAATATATTGAAAAGACTGGATTCTCGATGCGAGTCTTCGCGAGAGTCGCTTCGACCCGCCCAACAGACTACGGGAATGACATCTTAAAATGTGACATTATACACAGACTCTAAGCAGTGACAATATTTGAAAGTTACGTGCGTCATGGAGTATGATTAATAGTTATGTTTCAGAGTTTTAACAGCACAGGAATAGGCAGTCTGCCCCATACCGACCCGGTGGAGGCCTGCAAGGTCATTTTTGATTCGGTTGATATACCGTTCTGGCCCCAGCTGCCACACAGAAGTTTTAATGAACTCATGGTCCCCCAGTATTCAGAGGGTTTTCCGTTCATTAAAATTGAGGGTGAAAATATATACATTAATTCGGCAGAAGAAGCTGCAGAAACAGTATTTTATGAGGCGATAGCCAATAAATCAGGTTTCCCCATTTCTAAAGAGTATGCAGCAGGGTTTTATACATTTATTGATATGCTGAAAGAGCGGGACGAGAAGTATAATGTTATTAAGGGGCATATCACCGGACCGCTTACGTTTGCTCTTTCGCTTACCGACAGTGAGAAGCGGCCGATATTTTTTGATGATGAGAAAAAGGAGCTCTCCCTTGAACTATTAAAAGGCAAGGTGATCTGGCAGATGGATGAGCTTCAAAAGTATGCTGATAAGGTCCTGATCTTTATAGATGAGCCCATACTTTCAGCGCTTGGCACTTCCTCGTATGTCGGAGTCAGCAATGAAGAGGCTTCAAGAATGCTGAAAGAAATAGTTGCATTTATTCAGGAATGCGGCGGGATAGCCGGTATTCATTGCTGCGGGAAAGCTGACTGGCCTCTTGTGCTGTCATCAGGCGTAGATGTATTTAATTATGATTCCTATTTTTTCTGGGACACGCTTGGCATTTATCCAGAGGAAATTAAAGGATTTATTGACAGAGGAGGCATTATTGCCAGCGGAATCATACCAACCACTGATGCCATTAAGGAAGTAACTTTTCCCGGGCTGAAGGAGCAGTTTGAAAGGGGGCTGACCTCTCTTGAAAAGGCGGGCGTCCCTGCAGACAAACTCAGAAATCAGATACTCATTACCCCTTCGTGCGGAACAGGCTCTTTAAATACCGAAGACGCGCTTAAGGCTTTTTCTCTTCTGAAGGAACTGCGCAACAGTTATGTCGAGGGCTAAGGGATTTATATCGTTTGAAGGAATTGAGGGTTCCGGCAAAAGCACTCAGGCAAAGCGTCTCGCCGGGTATTTCCGCTCCAAAGGAAAAAAAGTTATCCATACTGCAGAGCCGGGCGGGACCAATATAGGTCAGAAAATAAGGGAGCTTCTTCTTGAGCCCGAAAATCATATGGAGCCCCTTACTGAACTTCTCCTCTATTATGCTTCCAGGGCACAGCATGTAAGGGAAGTAATATATCCTGCTATTCTGGATGATACGATAGTCATAACAGACCGTTTCTCTGATTCAACTGTTGCCTATCAGGGATATGCAAGAGGAATAGACCTTAAGCTGCTAAGCAGATTAAGTGATATAGTTAATCCTGACCTGAAGCCCTTTCTTACCTTTATGCTTGACCTTGATGTGGAAGAGGGTCTGAAGAGAAACAAAAAGGCCAGCAAGAAAGACAGGTTTGAACTGGAAGCAGTTGAGTTTCATACCCGTGTGAGAAAGGGATTTCTCCAGATTGCATCGGAAGAGCCTGAAAGGGTAAAGATGATTGATGCTTCCCGGAGTCAGGATGAGATCAGCGAAGATATTATTAAAATAATTGAGGAACAATGGCGTTAAAGGACATTATCGGACAGCAAAGGGCACTGGATATCCTGAGGGGATGCATTGCCAGAAACCGTGTACCTCATGCGCTGTTATTTGCAGGGGATGAGGGTATCGGAAAAAGACTTACAGCAGTGAACTTTTCAAAGGCGCTTAACTGCATTAAAGAGGAAGGTGATGACCTCTTTGCCATTAATGAAGATCCATCCGCATTAACAGGACTTGATGCGATTGACAACTGCGGGGTGTGTGCTTCATGCAGGAAAATAGATAAGGGGAATCATCCTGATGTGATAATGATTGCTCCTGAAGGTGACGGCGGACAGATTACGGTCTCTGTGATAAGGGAACTGGAAGGCTCATTATCATACAAACCCTTTGAAGGGAAATGGAAGATAGCCATTGTTGACAATGCTGACAGACTTAACCAGTCTGCTGCAAATGCTTTTTTGCAGACTCTTGAAGAGCCTTCCCCCGAAAGCATATTAATTTTGATATCATCCAGGCCTGACCGGCTGCTTCCTACGATCCGTTCAAGATGTCAGAGGATTAATTTCAGTCCACTTCCCATTGACACAATGAGCGCTCTGATAGATGAGAAAGCAGGAGAATTTGATAAAGAAAAATCATTATTGCTGAGCAGGCTTTCCGGCGGGAGATTGGGGTACGCGCTTAACGAGGAGCTGATTGACCAGAGAGACCGTTCTTTTGACGTGCTGATTAAACTTCTCCGGACCCGGGAGGAAGACCTCTGGGACAGCAGAGATGAGATGGAGGCGTGGTTTGACTGGTGTCAGATGTGGCTCAGGGACCTGGCTGTTTACAGGGCCACAGGCCGGGCAGATTTTCTTATAAATAGCGATAAGGAAAAGGAAATAGAATCGATCATATCCGGAACCGACCTCAAAGATATACTGAAGCTGGCCCGGGAGATGTATCATGTCAGAGGCAAACTTAATTTTAACCTGAATAAACAGCTTACTCTTAATTACACGAGCCTATTATTAAAGAAATCGCTTCATAAGAGCAAGGCGTACAATTAATAAAGGACTGTTGATTTCTGCTACGTACTTATGCAGGCAGAAACAGATAAAGACATGACAGAAAATAACAACACAGCAGATAAAGAAAAAGAAGTCGAAATTATCGAGCCGGAGAATGTTGAGAATTCCGGCAATGTTCAGTCCGCTCCTATTGATCAATCGGCAGAGCAAAAAAAGAAAGCTCCTGAGTCAGTATCAGTAGCAGGGGTAAGATTCAGGTCCTGTGGAAAAGTATATACCTTTGAGGTCGGTGATCTTGAAGTATCTACCGGCACAAAGGTTGTCGTTGATTCAAAAATGGGGCTGAGCCTGGGTAATGTTGTTACTTCAAAACACCTCATGGAACGAAAAGGGGAACCTTTTAAAAAGGTCCTGAGAATCGCCAGTGAACAGGATTTTGAAACAATAAAAAATAACCGTTCTTTTGAAGATGAAGCAAAGGCCTTCTGTGTTGAAAAAGTGAAGAGCCTTAACCTTCCGATGAAGATCGTTACTACAGAGACCACACTGGACAAGAAAAGAATCGTCTTTTATTTCACTGCTGACGGAGGGAGCTGGTAAGGGACCTGGCAGGCAAGTTCAAGACACGTATAGAAATGAGACAGATAGGGGTGAGGGATGAGGTCAAACTGCTTGGAGGGATCGGCTGTTGCGGCAGGCAGGCATGCTGCAGTCTTTTTTTGACATCCTTTGAGCCTGTAACGATCAGGATGGCCAAGCAGCAGGATTTGTCTATAAATCAGAGCAAGCTGTCGGGTATTTGCGGGAGACTCATGTGCTGTCTCGGGTATGAGTATAAAAACGGAGAGGGTTCCGGCCATGCCAGGGGAAAAAAGGCAAATGAATTTATTACTGTGACAAATGGTCTTTGTGATGAGGGTGAAGACAAAATTGAAGCTGAGCCTGTTGTTGTCGTTGAACCCATAACTGATAAGCCTGCTGCAGATCAGGATATTACTGAAGATATAAAGAAAAAGTCAGAGGAGCCCAGGCCTGAAGTGCCTGCAAAAACGAAAAGGTCCTTTAAGCGTCACAGGCGCAGGGCAAAGAAACATGGCGCAGAGAATACAGATGAAAAGCCGGCCCCTGATAAGGACAAGTCAAGTGAAGATAAAAAAGGCACGGGCAAACCATTTAATAAACGAAAAAAATTCTGGAGAAAGAAAAAGCAGTAATATGGCGGAGGAAAAATTCTATATAACCACTCCCATTTATTATGTAAATGATGTTCCTCATATTGGGCATGCCTATACGACCATTGCTGCTGATATTCTGGCCAGATACAGCAGGCTGCAGGGTAAGTCTGTTTTCTTCCTGACCGGGACTGATGAACATGGCCAGAAAGTTGAAAAAGCGGCAGAGGAAAAAGGACGCTCCCCGAAAGAACATGCCGATTTACTGGTAGATAATTTTAAGACTCTATGGACCAGGCTGAATATATCCAATGACGCATTTATCAGGACAACTGATGACGAACATGTCAGGACTGTTCAGGGGATCATTCAGCTGCTCTGGGACAATGGTGAAATAGAGAAGAGGCAGTACTCTGGATGGTACTGCACACCTGATGAGAGGTTCTGGACAGAGAAGGAGATAATTGAGGGCAACTGTCCTGACTGCGGCAGACCGGTTGAGGAGATAGAGGAAGAAAATTATTTTTTCCTCATGTCAAAATACCAGGACAGGCTAATAAAACATATAGACGATAATCCGGACTTTATTCTCCCTCACACAAGAAGAAACGAGGTAATGGGATTTTTAAAGAACCATGAACTCGGTGATCTGTGCATAACCAGACCCAAGTCCAGACTTGCCTGGGGAGTCCCTCTTCCCTTTGATAAGGATTTTGTCACCTATGTATGGTTTGATGCCCTTCTGAACTACTTTTCAGCCACGAGATATCTTGTTCCCCATCCTGAGCAGGCAAAAGAAGGAGACTTCTGGTGGCCTGCAGACCATCATTTGATCGGCAAGGATATTCTTACGACCCATTCGGTTTACTGGGTCACCATGCTGATGGCCCTCAAGTTTCCCTTGCCAAAAAACATATTTGCCCATGGCTGGTGGACGGTAGATGGAAAGAAGATGTCCAAGTCTCTGGGCAATGTAGTGGATCCTGCAGAGATAGCAGAGAAATACGGGATTGATGCCTTCAGATATTTTCTGTTCAGGGAAGTTACCTTCGGGCTTGACGGTGATTTTTCAGAGCAGGCATTAATTAGACGCATAAATACGGAACTTGCCAATGATCTTGGCAATCTCTTAAGCAGGTTTTTGACAATGGTGGGGAAATATCTGGACGATCAAATTGTAATCCCCCAGGATGATACAACTGCTGCAAATTCATTTGCTGAGGAGTGCATTAATGCGCTGCGACCGGTAGTTAATGATACTCATTCCCTAGACTGGGCAAATCTCAGATTTAATATTATCCTTGATAATATATGGTCTGTGATCAGAACTGCTAATAATTATATTGCTCAGACAGAACCGTGGAAGCTTGCCAAAGACAATCCGGATATGGTGAAGACGGTTATGTTTAATATATGGAATGCGTTGAGACTAACGGCAGTCTCTCTATATCCTTTTATGCCTGATACATCTGAAAACATGTGGAAACAGCTTGGACTTCATTCAATACTTAATGAAGCAGAAAAGGACCGATCCATATACGAATGGAACTGGTCTCCCGGATATGAGATTCGAGTTTCAAAGGGCGATCCCCTCTTTCCCAGGATCGATATAAAAAAGAAAAATGCGAAAGAAAAGAAGGGCAGGGAAAATCCTGTGAAAAAAGATAATATCTCAACAGAAGCAGGTGAAAATTTAATATCAATAGATGACTTTGCGAAGGTACATTTGAAAGTGGGTAAGGTCATTGAAGCAGAACGTGTTGAAGGTTCCAATAAGCTTGTTAAGCTTCAGGTAGATACAGGAGAAAAAAGGCAGATTGTTGCCGGTATTGGCAAAACATATGCTCCTGAAGACCTGAATGGTAAAAGCATTGTAGTTGTTACCAATCTTAAGCCGGCAAAACTTATGGGAGTAGAGTCACAGGGTATGCTCCTGGCTGCTACGGACAGTGAAGGCGTGCTTTCGATTCTGACACCTGAAAAGAATGTCAAACAGGGAGCTCTTATACGATAGTTCAACGGCTGTTCAACGTGGTTTAACATAGTTCAACAATTGTAAAATCAACTATATTGAACTACTATTGAACTACTTTAAACAATTTTGAACATGGGGTGTAATTATGGCAAAAATTATTTCAATTAACATCAGTCCCAAAAAAGGCATGAGGAAAAAGGCTGTTGACTCTGCCTTGCTTAAAGAGAATTATGGTATTGAACATGATGCCCATGCATCAGGAAAATGGCACAGGCAGGTAAGCCTTCTTGCCACCGAAAGTATCAAAAAGATGCAGGACAAGGGGCTTGATGTCGGACCGGGTGACTTTGCAGAAAACATAACAACCGAGGGAGTTGATCTGCCTGTCCTTCCTGTTGGCACGAAAATGACTGTTGGTGAGGATATTGAACTGGAAGTCAGTCAGATCGGCAAGCTATGTCATAACCGCTGTGCAATCTATGAGCAGGCCGGAGACTGTGTAATGCCGAGAGAAGGCATATTTGTTAAAGTCATCAAGGGCGGTACCATAAAAACTGGAGATGAAATTAGAGTTAAGAGTTAGGAGTCAGGCGTAGGGGCGAACGGCCGTTCGCCCTTACATTACGATAATGATAAAAGTTGCGATCCTTACATTAAGCGATAAAGGTTCAAAGGGCGAGAGGGACGATACGAGCGGGCCTGCGATTGAAAAAATAATTAAAAAAATTAATGCTTCAGTTGTCAGTTATGAGATCATTCCTGATGATAAAAGCAGGATTAAACAAAAGCTGATTTCTCTGAGTAAAAAAGCAGACCTGATATTAACAACAGGGGGAACGGGTGTATCTCCCAGGGATGTAACACCTGATGCAACCCGTGAAGTTATTGAGAAAACCTGTCTGTTATCCTTCCGGTTTTGCCCCATACAATAGAAAAACTCCATGGCAGTACGGAAGACTGCGCAGGATGTAAGTGAATTATTTCCAGTTAGATAAGAGAGATAGTTTAATTTATCAATTTTAGATACAATTTAATTAGTCAAAAAAAATACATAGTAAGGTTTAACCAAATAAATGTCAGATATTGGATATATTTCAGCTTTTCTGGGAGGGCTTCTCTCCTTTCTCTCGCCCTGCGTGCTTCCTCTGATTCCTTCCTATGTATCTTTTATTACAGGAATATCTTTTGAGGATTTCAAGACCGGCGATAAGGCACGGATAAGAAAGCTGACAATTGTTAATTCTCTGGCATTTGTTATTGGGTTCTCCACCGTATTTGTTCTGCTGGGCGTGTCATCATCTTATGTAGGAAGGTTCTTTGCAGTCTACTATGACCACATCAGGATCGTTGGCGGAATTATTATCATTGTAATGGGTCTCTATGTAATGGGAGTCATTAAGCTGGATTTTCTATCAGCAGAGAGGCGTGTACATCTCTATTCAAAACCAAGGGGGCATTTTGGTTCATTTATTGTAGGGCTTACTTTCGGCGCTGGATGGACCCCGTGTATCGGCCCCATACTCGGAACAATTTTATTAATCGCAAGCACAACAGGTTCAGCAATGGAGGGGTTTAAGCTTTTACTTGTATACTCAGCAGGACTGGCCATTCCCTTTGTGGCCACCGCTCTTCTGATCAACTCATTCCTCAGTCATTTCAGCGCGATCCAGAAATATATGAAGGTCATAATGATTATCAGCGGTTTGATGCTCATTGGCTTCGGCATAATATTACTCACTGATAAAGTATATGTACTGTTAAGTATTGCCCCGGATCTGGGAGTTGAAGACCTGATCACTGATTAGGTTAATCGTTATAAGTTATTTGTTAATAAAGGAACTTCCTCAAATGAAAGCGTTTGTCACATATAACGATTAACTAATAATAATTAACGATTAATGTTTAACGACTCTTATTCCCCCATTACCTGAATAAATATTTTTCGTGTCCTTGGACGGTTATCATGGTCAATGATCACTATCTGCTGCCAGGTCCCTAATACAATTTTCCCTTCTGAAACAGGAGCAGTAAGCCCCGGTCCCATAAAGGATGCACGAATATGAGAAAAACCATTATCATCTCCCCAGGTTTCTGAGTGGCGGCTTTTCATGGTGCGGGGGGCAAAGGTCTCAAGCTGGTCCCTCATGTCCTCAACCAGGGCAGGTTCATACTCAATAGTGGTTACCGATGCTGTGGAACCTGCAGGAAAGACATTTACCAATCCATCCTTTATCCCTGATTCGATCACTATGTCCCGTACCATACCAGTAACATCCCTGATATCTGAAAACCCTTTAGTCTGGACAGATACAAATTTGCCAAAAACCATGTGCACCTCCTCTGTTTAATCTGTAGGGGCACGTTGCAACGTGCCCCTACGTAATAGGCCCCTACATTTTAGCCAAAATTCACCTTTATTCCAAACCTGTATCTTAACCTGTTAAAATATCTGAATGTCCGCTAAAGATCTGATCATTGAAGGGGCGAAACAGAATAACCTTAAGAATATCAGCCTTAAACTGCCCCATAACAAATTTATAACGATTACCGGAGTGTCAGGCTCAGGCAAATCGTCTCTGGCTTTTGACACGATATTTGCGGAAGGGCAATGGCGCTTTATCGAGTCCCTGTCAACCTATGCAAGGCTTTTTCTGGAAAAGATGGACCGTCCTGAAGTTGAAGCGATACATAACATTAGACCGGCAATCGCCCTTGAGCAGCGCAATCCAGTTAAAACCTCGCGTTCTACTGTTTGAGCAGCGCAATCCAGTTAAAACCTCGCGTTCTACGGTTGGTACGTCTTCTGAAATTTATGATTATATCAGGCTGCTTTATGCAAAAATCGCACATCCGCACTGTCCGGTCTGTGACAGGGAGTTGAAGGCCTGGACACCTTCCACGGTTGTACAGGAGCTTACTGATAGATATTCAGGTGAAAAGGCGATGATCATCTTTGATTCGGACCAGTCTCCTGAGGAGCTTCAAAAAAAAGGATTTCACCGATTCCGTGAAAAAGAAAAAGATACTAAAGGCAGGGGCAATGAAGTTATTCTGGACAGGCTTATTATCAGGAAGGCCCCCAGATTGTCTGATTCTGTTGAAACGGCATGGGAACATGGTGACGGAAAAGTTAAGATTGAGCTGGTCAGAAAAGAACCTGAGCATAACATGACTCTCCTGTATCATTCGGCATTAATATGTCATGACTGTGACCTGGAAATATCAAAGCCCCAGCCGCTTCTTTTTTCCTTTAACCATCCTCTTGGCGCATGCACACACTGCAAGGGATTTGGCAATTCGCTTGAATACTCGGAAGATTATATTATTCCTGATAAGGAGAAGACCCTGGAACAGGGGGCCATAGCACCCTGGAGCAAACCGGCATACCGCTGGTGGTACAGGCAGTTTGCAAAGTATGCAAAAAGTAAAAAGATAAGCCTGAAAGTCCCATATAAAAAATTGCCTGTAAAAACACAGCAGCTCATATTTCACGGCAACGAAGATTTTTACGGGATTGATGATTTCTTTGAAGAGATGGAGAGGAAGCGGTACAAACTTCATGTGAGGGTCTTCTTAAGCAGATACAGGAAGGCCGTGAAATGCCAGTCCTGTGAAGGAAGCCGTTTGCGGCCTGAAGCACTGGCATTTAAAGTCTCAGGGTGTAATATCTTTCAGCTTTCAGACATGTCGGTTGAGCAGTTACGTGAATTTGTTCATGCCCTCTCTCTTAATGATTTTGAGCGGGAGATATCTGCTGAAATTATCAGGCAGATTAATATGAAACTGGACTTTCTTATGCGTGTCGGTACGGGGTATCTTTCGTTGAACAGGGAGGCAAAGACCCTTTCAGGCGGGGAGTCGCAAAGAATAAATCTCTCGAATCAGCTTGCTTCAAAACTCACAGGGACGCTCTATGTTCTTGATGAGCCCACAGTTGGACTACATCCAAGAGATGTAAGCAGAATATCAGAGATCCTTAAGGAATTGTCTGAAGCGGGAAATTCGGTAATAACTGTTGAGCATGACAAGGCAATTATAGACTCATCTGACTGGATTGTAGAACTGGGACCCGGGGGAGGGGAAAACGGGGGCAATCTGATTTTTTCCGGGAGAAAGGCAGATTTTATGAAGGCAGAGACACTGACTTCCGGCTATTTAAATGACCCGGACTCCATTGAAGTTCCCTTTATCAGAAGGAAACCGGGCAGCAAAAAATTATCGATCAGAGGGGCAACGGGCCATAATCTGAAAAATGTAAACATTAATATTCCCTTAAACACATTAACCTGTATAACAGGGGTATCCGGTTCAGGCAAGAGCACAATTGTAAAGGATACCATACATCCTGCCCTGGCAAGACACTTCAAAGTTGAATTTGAGGTCCCGCAATTATTTAAGGCCATTAAAGGAGTTGAGTTTTTAAAGGGAGTCAGGATAATCGATCAGAGTCCCATAGGCAAGAGCCCGCGTTCAAATCCGGTTACCTACATCAAGGCCTTTGATCCCATCAGAAAAGTTTTTGCTGAACAACAGGCAGCCCGGATGCTTGGATATACCCCCGGACACTTTTCATTTAATACGGAAGGGGGACGGTGTGATACCTGTATGGGTGCAGGGTATCAGCGCCTTGAGATGTATTTTTTTGAAGACCTGTACGTAAAGTGTGAAGAGTGCGGAGGGAAAAAATATAAACCCGGGATTTTAAACATCACCTATAACGGCAAGAATATATTTGATGTTCTTGAACTGACCGTTGATGAGGCAATCCTGTTCTTCAGGCGGATTCCGGCTCTGGTCAATAAATTGAGTTTAATGTCTTCTGTCGGGCTGGGGTATCTCAGGCTTGGCCAGCCGGCGACCACTCTTTCCGGTGGTGAGGCCCAGAGACTCAAGATATGTTCCGAGCTGGGAGCTTCACAGAGAAGTAATTATTTATATATCCTGGATGAACCGACCGTAGGTCTTCATCCTGATGATATCAAAAAGCTGATCAGAATATTAAATGATCTTGTAGACTCCGGCAATACAGTACTTCTTGTTGAACATAACCTTGATGTGATAAAAAGTGCTGACTGGATTATTGATGTCGGTCCTGAAGGCGGGGACAATGGCGGTCAGATAGTGGCAGAAGGCACTCCTGAACAGGTTTCTAAAATAAAGAAATCCTATACGGGCAGATATCTGAAAGAGTACATTTAAAGGTGAAACTGCTTGTAAATAATACGTAACATATGGTTTAATAAGCGTTCCAATGAGTAGCTGAGTATATATCGCAGTACGTCCTGAGAAAATGAAAATCTACAAAAAGAGGTTTAAATAATGTACAAAATTACACTTATTCCAGGTGATGGAGTTGGACCGGAAATCACAGATGCAGTAACCAGAGTGCTTGAGGCAACAGGGATATCTTTTCACTGGGATGTCCAGAATGCAGGCGAAGAGGTATACCATAATGAAGGTTCTCCATTGCCTGACAGGGTCCTGGAATCAATTAAAAGCAACAGGGTGGCAATTAAAGGGCCGATAACAACTCCTGTGGGAACGGGCTTCAGAAGCGTTAATGTTGCATTGAGACAGGAACTTGATCTGTTCAGCTGTGTCAGGCCGTGTAAATCCTATAAAGGGGCGAGGGCGATTTATGATAACATCGATCTTGTTATTTTCAGGGAGAATACAGAAGACCTTTACGCAGGGATTGAATATGAAAAAGACTCGGACGGGGCAAAGGCCATTATTGATCTGGTTGGAATTAGCATCAAGCCGATTTCAGTATTTGGTACAGAAAGGATTGTAAGGGCGGCATTTGAATATGCGGGAAAAAACAACCGAAAAAAAGTGACGTCAGTGCATAAGGCCAATATCATGAAATTTTCTGACGGCCTGTTTCTGGACGTGTCACGAGAGGTCGCTAAAGACTATCCTGATATTGAATTTGAGGACAGAATAATCGATAATATGTGTATGCAGCTTGTTCAGAAGCCGGAACTTTATGACGTGCTGGTAATGGAGAATCTTTATGGTGATATTGTATCTGATCTTGCGGCAGGGCTCATAGGCGGACTGGGAATGGCGCCTGGTGCAAATATTGGCAAAGAATATGCTGTATTTGAAGCTACCCATGGAAGCGCTCCCAAATACAAAGGGCTTAACAAGGTGAACCCCCTGGCGATGATGCTCAGTGGAGTAATGATGTTAAGATATCTTGGAGAAACAGAAGCTGCAGAAAGAGTGGACAATGCAATCGCTTCAATTGTTGAAGAAGGGAAAGATGTTACCTATGACATGAAACCCTCTCCTGATGATCCCTCAGCAGCGACAACTTCAGGTGTTGCTGACGCTATAATCGCAAAAATGGCTAAATAATATATGGACCCTGACCCGTTAAGCTTTTTCATCATACTGGCCTGCATCATTCTGATCGCCATTCTCTCAAGCTCTGAAGTAGCTTTTATCTCACTGAACAGAATAAGGCTCCGTCACCTGATCGAAAAGGGCAATGAAAAGGCAAAGATAGCAGAGAAGATCCGTGATGAGCATGACAGGCTGTTCAGTGCGGTTATACTTTCCGGAAACCTGTTTACGGTCCTGGCCACATCAGTGGGAACAGCAGTTGCCATCACTATATTGGGGGAAGATATTGGTGTTATCATTGCAACCATTACGATGACCATTCTTACGGTCATATTCGGTGAGCTGGCCCCCAAGACATTTGCTGTTTCTCATGCAGAGAAGATCTCTCTTGCCATGGCCAGGCCCATACAGATGTATATCAGGCTCATATCCCCGGTT